>CAZXQO010000007.1:0-112083 GCA_964643075.1 uncultured Peptococcaceae bacterium | reverse complement strand
GCTCTCCTTGATAAATTTTCCCATTTTCACCCCCTGAATGCCGAGAGGCTATTAACAAATAAATATTAATTTATAGACGTTTAAGCATGATTTTTTGTTGCAATTTTCTATATAAATTTATCTGTCTGCCCCTAGTGCTTTGATTGACGGGCAATAATGAGATGATATAATTGTTGTTAATCGTTGGAGTTTGTTAAAATCACAGTTCATGATTATAGAAAGGAAGCGGGAAAATGAATTACATGCTAATAGTGCTGTCCATCGGCTTATTAATAACCGTACACGAATTGGGTCATCTTATCGCTGCCCTGCGCTGGGGCATACCTGTGGAAAGGTTCTCGGTGGGGTTCGGGCCCAGGCTTTTCGGTATCAAAAGGGGAGGGGTTGATTATTGCGTTTCTCTAATCCCCCTGGGCGGGTACGTGCTTCCTGCTGTTAAGGATGAAGACGAATTCTTCGCTATACCGCCCGGAAAAAGAATTGTTTTTGCTCTGGGCGGGCCGCTGGCCAATGTTGTTTTCGGTATTGCCCTTTTTGCTCTGGCCAATGCGCTGAAAGCCGGCCCTTCATTATATGCCATATTTGTTCTGCCCTTTAAGCAGGTTTCATACCTTATTGTGGTTATAGTGGGCACCATTCCCCAGCTTTTCACCCATACGGACCAAATGTCGGGGGTTGTAGGTATTGTAGCCCAGGGTGGAGATATAATCCAGTCCGGTTTTGCCAGTCTGGTGTTGTTTATGGCCTTCATGAGCATAAATTTCACCATATTTAACTTTTTACCCCTGCCGGTGCTGGACGGTGGTCATATTTTGCTTACCATGCTGGAAAAAATAAACCCCCGCTTGATAAAAATAAGAATACCCCTGGCCATTACCGGCTGGCTGGTGATGATAGCCCTGATGATTTACGTTACTACCCAGGATATTATCAGAATTACCGCTGCTTAGAATATAATATGAACCCATAAAGAAGGTACGGGGATGAAAAGAGAATTCCTGGGTAGTAGCGACCCCAGAGTACTGATTGCCTATATAACGGTTTGTATAGTCTGGGGTTCGACTTATCTGGCCATCCGGGTGGGAGTGACCAATCTCCCGCCCGCTTTATTTGCGGGCATCAGGTTTATTATCGCCGGGCTGATACTTCTAGCCATCGCCAGGCTCAGGGGCATGAAAATGCCGGAAACATGGTGTGATGTAATGGTTTCGGCCATTGTGGGTATCTTTTTGCTATTCGGCGGTAATGGTCTGGTGGTGTGGTCGGAACAGTGGATAGCCTCCGGCCTGGCGGCTTTGCTGGTAGCCACTGTACCCCTTTATATGGCTCTGCTAGATACGCTAATTCCCGGCGGCAAGGGCATCGACAGGCTGGGCTGGATTGGGCTGCTGGTGGGTTTTTCCGGGGTGGCGCTGCTAATGTCACCGGGCATTAAGGATGGGGGCAACAATTTAACCGGCCTGGTGGGTATTTTGTTCGGTTCATTTATATGGGCCTGCGGTTCGGTCTATTCTTCCCGGAGGCAGGTTACAGGCTCCATAGTGTACAACATAGCTATACAATCCATGGCCGGAGGACTTGCCCTGACCCTAACAGGACTGCTGGCCGGCGAGGCTGCGCGTTTTCATTTTAACGCCGCTGGTATTGGCGCTTTGTTTTATTTGATCGTGTTCGGTTCCCTGGCCGGATACAGCGCTTACATATTTATTTTAAAAGCTATGCCTCCTGCCAAAGCAGCTACCTATGCCTACGTCAACCCGGTGGTGGCAGTGTTCCTTGGTTATATAATCCTCGGTGAGCCGGTAACAATAAGAACGCTGATCGCGACTGTGGTTATCCTTGGCGGGGTGGTGCTGGTGCAGATGTCCAGGACGAAGAAAGCGGTGGTGAGGGATGTCGGAGGATAGCGGTCCCACCAAATTGACTGCTGGACCTGCTGGCCGGAGAAGCTGATAACCAGACAATCAGTTGTATATGTTACTTCCTTAGTATTCAAGCTCAAACGTAATAACCAATTTTTACAGCAGAGTTAAATATGGCATATTTCTTTGACAGAATATTTTGCGACCGTCCAGATTCAGGGGGCGGTCTTTTAATAGGTGTACATCTGTTGTTTTATATAAAATAATATGGCGGGTGCGGGTATATGAAAAAGGTATTTGCAATTATGATTATCTATGTGTTGGCATGTATTGGTTGTTATATGTTGCTGGAGAAGGATAAAATCGTTGCAACTCAATATCTTAACAGCAAGGGGTACAGGATCATTGTTTATGCAGGCAGCTCAAAATTTAAACTGACCGAGGACATCTTAATCAAATCACCTCATATGGGTGGCTGGATCGTGCAAAATGAAGAACCTCGCAAATATATTGGCAAAACAGTCGACGTTGAACAATTTCTTGTGACCAACCATCCCCTGGATAAGTGGGAATTAAAAGCAAGAATAAATAATATAAGGTCAAAGGGAAAAACCTGGATCGCAGTATGGGTTGTTGATGGTAAGGCAATTGGTGGGTTATCTGCGCCGTTTTTAGGTAAAGAAGTTTTGATGGGGGGAGTCTGGTCCCTAGATGGAAAAACATTCGAGGAAATTCATCCTGACTTGGATTATTATGAGTTCAGAGCTTACTGGATTAGCGGATTTTATAAGCCGCCGGTTTATAACGGTAGAGAATCTCTAACCTTCCAGAAAGATTATGACGCGTTAAAAAATGAACTAATCTACGCCCGCGTCGTTGTTGAGGAAAGTGACGGCACAAGTAAAACCGTCAGGATAATTAGAGATAAGGGGCGCTTGGTTCAAATAGTCCGGGAATTTGACAGGCTGAATTCCAGGGCCATAACAAAGGAAAAATATCCTAAACCGGACGAGTTTACTACATATACTATCAACATCTGGAGAGAAGGGACTTCTAAGAGTTGTGTTGTGTTAAATTATAATTCAACTTTTTACTATGAGGAAAGACCCATAATGATTGTAAAAAGAATGCCTGACAGCCTTGTAGAACTACTTGGATTTAGATGATTTTATATAATTAATGTTTTGATAATTGGTCCTTATATCATAAAACATTCTACAAACTCCCTTGAAATTATCTGGAATGTCTTGGTGCTTTTTGATATATTTACATCATATCGTTAACAGGAATAATACTCGGGGAGGGGATATGTTTGTTTAATCCTGCCAGAACAGTTAAAATACGCAAGAAAAGACTGTCTACCAATCTGCTGGTTAATCAGGTGTATTCCAAGGAACACCTTATTGGCGAATTGCAAACACTCATGGAGGAGATCAGAAAGCGTCCGGAGGATCATTTTCTGGTTAGATTTAACATTATGCCGTGCCTGAATATAGAGCTTACATCTTACGAGGAGATTGGAAAGTAAAGAATGACCGTGAAGGCAGGTATGATTGTATTTATAATATAATGCAAAACGCACGGTTATTTAGTATGAATATTGAATACATGCTGGATGAGTAGTGTTTATATTGTATACTTATGTTCAGCCTATTTCCATAATCTATAAGGGTAAATATAATTTAAATACGGGTGTAAAAGCTTGTAGAAAGCTTTTACATGTAAACGGATAGCAGGTTGTTAAAAGCATAGCAACCTGTGTTTGTTTTGGAGGTGCTTTTTATAGCCCAAAAATGCCGGTAAAAGCCCATCGGCAAGATTGTAGGCACCCAGGCTGTCTAAAATCAGGGGGGAAGTGAAGGATCTGCTTAATTCCGAAGAGGCTGTATTGTCCTGCGTCATGTTTCCCAATGTTGAACTGCTCCTGCCCTGATAGCGGAGCATGCTCCGGCCGGCTGGCTGTAGATAAAAAACCATCCAAAGACAAGGAGGTTTCCGCGATGAATTTACAGGATATAAAAGAATTGATTAAACTGATTAACCAGACTGATATTGCCGAAGTAGCCCTGGATAGCGCCGGGGTAAAGTTAGCCATCAGGAAAAATGGTGTTAATGCAAATATAAGCGTTGCGGATAGCAAATTCATTACAGGGACTGAAGCCGTTACTCTCGTTGCTGCCAACTCTTCTCCCGGGATGGCAGCGGCCGTGTCGGATAGTTCTGCAGATTCCCCTTCAGCAGTAAAGCAGCTTAACCTGGAAGGAATGCACCAGGTTACTGCGCTTATGGTAGGCACCTTCTATAGTTCACCTGAGCCGGATGCGCCGCCCATTGTGAAAGTAGGCGACGTGGTGGAGAAGGGGCAGACGCTGTGCATCGTGGAAGTCATGAATCATATGAACGAGATTGAGTCCGAAATAGCTGGCGAGGTGGTCGAAATACTGGTGGAAAACGCCGGTATGGTGGAGTATGGCCAGACCATGTTCGTAATCAAGCCGGTACATTAATTATTCGTATGGCACATGAGCCAGGAGTAAAGCCATTGCAAAATAGAACATTCGTATAAAGTTTAACACAATAATTTTTCAGTATTTTCGAGGAGGAGAAAACTATGTTTAGCAAAATACTCATAGCCAACAGGGGTGAAATTGCCCTTCGCATCATCAGGGCCTGCCGGGAACTGGGCATCGAGACAGTGGTCGTCTATTCCCAGGCAGACAGGGATTCGCTGCATGTGCGGGCGGCGGACGAGACAGTGTGCATTGGGCCGCCCAGTTCCACAGAGAGCTATCTAAACATAAACAATATTATCAGTGCCGCTATAGTAACCAGGGCAGATGCCATCCACCCCGGTTACGGGTTCCTGGCGGAAAACGCCGGGTTTGCGGTAAAATGCGCAGAGCAGGGAATAACTTTTATTGGCCCGCCGACGGAGGCTATGGAGAAAATGGGGGCCAAGGCTGTAGCCCGGGAGACTGTGGTAAAGGCCGGTATACCTGTGGTGCCGGGTTCGGACGGGGTTATTGACAGCATTGAAGAGGCGCTACCCTTGGCTGAGAGCATTGGCTATCCCGTACTTGTCAAGGCTTCGGCGGGAGGCGGCGGTCGGGGGATTAGGAAGGCGGCGACACCTGAGGAACTGGTAAAGGCGCTAAATATGGCCCGGGCGGAGGCCCAGTCGGCCTTTGGCAACCCGGAGGTATACCTGGAGAAATATATAGTGGAGCCCAGGCATATAGAGTTTCAGATTTTAGCTGACAGGTACGGCAGCACGGTTTACCTTGGTGAGAGGGACTGCTCCGTTCAGAGGCGTAACCAGAAAATGATTGAAGAGTCCCCCTCAACAGCCATCACATCTGCCTTGCGCCGGGAGATGGGGGAGATGGCGGTGATGGCGGCCAGGGCGGTGGGCTATCATAGCGCCGGCACGGTGGAATTCCTGCTGGATAAGTACGGCAGGTATTATTTTATTGAGATGAACACAAGAATACAGGTTGAGCACCCGGTAACGGAGATGGTAACCGGCATTGATCTTGTCAAGGAGCAAATAAGGATAGCCGCCGGGGAAAAGCTGCGTTTCCGTCAGGAGGACATTGGAATAAGCGGCTGGGCCGTGGAATGCCGCATCAACGCTGAAGATCCGGAGAAAAATTTTGCCCCCCACCCTGGCAGAATTAATAGCTATATTATCCCAGGCGGACCCGGTGTGAGGGTGGACAGCGCTGCATACGCCGGCTGGGAAGTACCCCTGTTTTATGATTCCATGGTGGGCAAAGTAATCTGCTGGGGGAGTGACAGGGGGGAAGCCCTGTCCAGAATGGATAGAGCACTGAGGGAATTTACCATCGTGGGAATCCCCACAACCATTCCTTTTCATTTGAAAGTTATCAATGATGACTATTTTAAAAGGGGAGAGATCCATACTGATTTTATCCAAACAAGGTTGCTTGAAGATTATTAAAGACTCTACGAACGGGCGTGCGTTTGTCTCGGGCGCACTGCCTGTTTTTTTGTTGAGTGATAGGAAATTATCTAAGTGGATAATTTCCCCCTTACACTAGTTGGGGACATTCCTCCGACTCTAGAGCCAGGCTCCAAAGAGAGGTGTGTCCCCTTTCCTTAGATCCGGGGTGAAGGACCGATATTCCTGAGGGGCAGCAGCCCCCTTTCTTTCTGTAAACGGCTAAATGATGGCAGGTAAGGTTTTGGCAATGAAGGAATCTTAGTAATGACGCAGGTTGCGGCGTTATTTTTATTCTGTTATAATATATGGACAGCCTTTGCAGGTAAAATATAGAAAAATAATGGGAGGCGAAAAGATGGATAGTAACGATGTCGTAATCCGGGAAGAACATACCAATCTCGGTTCGATTAGAATAGCTGATGAAGTAGTAAAAATAATCGCGGGACTGGCCGCTACCGAAGTGCCCGGTGTTGCCGGCATGAGCGGCGGCGTGGTGGGCGGCATCACTGAGATGCTGGGCCGCAAGAACCTCTCCAAGGGGGTTAAGGTGGAGGTTGGCGAAAAGGAAGCAGCGGTGGACATGTTTGTAATCGTTGATTTCGGTTCCCGCATACCGGATGTGGCCGCCAGAATACAGGAAAGCGTAAAAAAGGCCATCGAATCAATGACCGGGCTGAACGTGGTGGAAGTTAATGTCAATATCCAGGGAGTTACCTTTTCCCAGGAGCCCAGGGATGAGGAACACAGGGTAAAATAACAGACCAGATGCAAAACGCATATGAGCAAGTTTGCGTAAGCAAAGTTTGTGAGACTATACTTAAGGCTCGGGTGTATTCGGGTGTATATAGAGGCCGTTCAAAATTGAGAGGTGAGACATGGGAAGTCTGAAGTGGGAATACAGAAGGAATTCGCTTTCGCGAATTCCCCTTAAGACACTCACTTCTAACCTCTGACTTCACACTTCTCAAATGTCAGGTGCAGTTTTGGGAGCGGTCTCCTGGGGGGTTGACTTTTATGAATTCGTTTGACCGGGTTTTACTGGTGGTTTATGCTCTAATTACAACTATATTGTTGGTATTTTCCGTACTGCTGCTTGTAGGCTGGCGGCTATTGACGTCAATTTTACTGGATATATACAGCCGTCCATTTTTCATTGAGACTATATTTGTACTGATAGGACTTTATATTCTGGTGGGGCTCAGGTTCATCTGGTTCGGCATCCGGCCCGTAGCCAAACAGGCGGTGGTCAGTGACGGGAAACTTGGCCAGGTGCGCATAGCCCTTACGGCCATTGAAGATCTGGTGGATAAAGTTGTCTCCCAGAACAGCGGGATCAAAGAGGTTAAATCGAAGGTTGTGAGAGTTCCCGAGGGGGTTGGCATTAATGTAAAGGCTTCGGTGACACCTGATGTGCAGATTCCGCAAATATCTGAAATTATTCAGCAACAGGTCCGGGAAAGTGTGCTGGAGGTTACCGGTATGCCAGTGCAGGATGTGCGGATACTGGTAAGCAGTATAACAGCCCATAAACCCCGGGTGGAATAGAGGAGGCCGTGCATGGATCTCCGTTTGATACTAGAGCTTATTGAAAAAAACCGCGGCAAGGTTGCAGGCGTGGCGCTGGGGCTTATATTCGGCTGGTTCGCCATTACCTACGGGGTTATTAAAGCCATATTCGTGTCGATATGTGTTGTTGCCGGGTATTACATCGGTAAAAAGTTGGATGAGCAGGTTGGTTTTAAGGACATACTCTCCGGGTGGTTCAGGGAAAAATAGCGACAAAGGCGTTACGGAGGTAATCTATGGGCAGAAGACAGTCGCGGGAGGTTGCCCTGCAGGCACTTTTTCAGGTGGATGTGGGCAAGGCGGACCCGGAATATGCCGTAAACTATCTGGCCCTGGACGGTGGGGCCAGAAAGGATGACATTGATTTCGCCAGGGAACTGGTTATGGGCACCCTGGCTAATCTCCAGGAGATAGACCGCATCATTGCTTTATACAGCAAAGACTGGCAGATGGAGCGCATGGCCCGGGTGGATCGCAATATTATGCGCCTGTCCGTTTACGAGTTAATGTACAGGGACGATATACCTCCGGGCGTCTCGGTTAACGAGGCGGTGGAACTGGCCAAGGTGTTCGGCGGTGAGGATTCGGCTAAGTTCGTGAACGGCATATTGGGCCGGGTGGTTACATTGCCCGGGGCTACCGGAGAAAAAGAAGACAGTAAAGATGTGCAGAGAACTGAAACATAGCAGTTCTCTTTTTTACGCGTTTTCGTTTATATTGTTTTTTCTGATAACATAATACTCCGTTTTGATATAAAATTTTGTCCATTATATGCTCCCGGGCAGGAATCGGGCCTGTTTTCGAGAAATAATAAGTTTAATATTTTATAAATATCAGAGGGACTTAGGGAGGGAGAAGGTTTTCTATGTTCAAAATCTTGGAGAAAGAAGTATTCTCTCCGATCATCAAGCTAATGGTAGTCGAGGCTCCGAAGGTGGCCAAAAGTTGCCAGGCCGGGCAGTTTATCATTCTTCGGATCCACGAGGAAGGAGAAAGAATTCCGCTTACCATTGCTGACTTTGACCGGGAGAAAGGCACCATTACCATTGTGTTCCAGGAGGTGGGCAAAACCACCGTACAACTGGGCAGGATGGAGGCCGGCGACTATATTAAGGATTTCGTAGGCCCGCTGGGAGAGGCCACCCATATTGAAAAACTGGGCAATGTGCTGGTGGTTGGCGGCGGCGTAGGTGTGGCACCTGTTCATCCTATCGCCAGGGCGCTGAAGGAAGCCGGTAACCATGTCATCGGAATTATAGGATCCCGTACCAAGGAGCTCCTTTTCTGGGAAGACAAAATGAGGGCTGCTTGTAGCGAGTTGTTGGTTACCACCGATGACGGCTCCTATGTCCGCAAGGGATTTGTCACTGACGTTATGAAAGAGGTTATTGAGGCCAAAGGCAAGGAAAACATTCCCCTTTGCATAGCCATCGGCCCGCAGCCCATGATGCGCGCCTGCAGCAACCTTACCAAAGAATACGGCATCAAGACCATCGTCAGCCTGAACGCCCTGATGGTGGACGGTACCGGCATGTGCGGCTGCTGCCGTGTATCGGTAGGCGGCGAAACCAAATTTGTCTGTGTGGACGGCCCTGATTTCGATGCACACCAGGTGGACTGGCTGGAACTGGGGCGCCGGGGTGCCTATTTCCGTGCGGAAGAAAATAAGGCTACGGAGCATCATACCTGCAAGTGTGGAGGTGGTAAATAATGACCGATACACCGAAAGCAAAGAAGGAAATTAAGACGACTAAAAACCCCATGCCGGCTCAGGATCCCCTGGTGCGGGCCAGGAATTTCAGTGAGGTGGCCACCGGCTATACCAAGGAAATGGCCGTTGAAGAAGCCCAGCGCTGTCTGCAATGTAAGAAAGAACCCTGTCGCCAGGGCTGCCCGGTGGAAGTATATATTCCGCAATTTATCAAGTTGGTGGCTGAAGGTGATTTTGCCGGAGCCATTACCAAACTGAAAGAAAAAAATGCCCTTCCTGCTGTATGCGGCAGGGTTTGTCCCCAGGAGAACCAGTGCGAGAAATACTGCACCCTGGGTAAAAAACACGAGCCTGTGGGCATTGGCCGTATCGAGCGTTTTTGCGCCGACTGGGAACTTGCCCAGGGAGCAACCATTCCGGAAGTAGCCCCTCCCACGGGTTTTAAGGTGGCCGTGGTAGGTTCAGGCCCCTCAGGTCTTACCTGCGCCGCGGATCTTGCCAAACTGGGTCATAAAGTTACTGTTTTTGAGGCTCTGCACGTGGCCGGCGGGGTGTTGATGTATGGTATTCCCGAGTTTCGTCTGCCCAAAGCAGTGGTGCAGGCCGAGGTGGAGAACCTCAAAAAACTGGGCGTTGAGATAGAAGTAAACTCTGTAGTGGGTAAATTCTCCACTGTGGATGAACTGATGGAAGAAGGCGGATTTGACGCTGTGTTTATCGGTACAGGTGCCGGATTGCCCTACTTTATGAAAATACCCGGCGAAAACCTTTGTGGAGTATACTCCGCCAACGAATTCCTGACCAGAACTAATTTGATGAAGGCGTACAAATTCCCGGACTGGGATACACCCATCAAAATAGGTAAAAAGGTGGCTGTGCTGGGTGGCGGCAACGTGGCCATGGACGGTGCCCGCACCGCATTGCGCCTGGGTGCGGAGGAGTCATGGATTGTCTACCGCCGCTCGGAAAATGAGCTGCCCGCCCGTCACGAAGAGGTGGAGCACGCCCATGAAGAGGGTGTTAAATTTGCCCTGCTGACCAGCCCCGTGGAAATTGTCGCAGATGAAAACGGCTGGGTAAAAGGAATGAAATGTATTAAATATGAACTGGGCGAGCCCGATGCCTCCGGACGCCGCAGCCCCGTTGCCATCCCTGGGTCCGAATATGTGATGGACGTGGACACTGTGGTGGTGGCCATCGGCCAGGGTCCCAACCCGCTGGTGCCCAGGACCACCAAGGGACTGGAATGCAACAAGAAGGGCAACATTGTGGCCGACCCGGCCACCGGCGCCACCTCCAAGCCTGGCGTTTATGCCGGTGGGGACGTAGTCACCGGGGCTGCAACCGTTATTCTGGCCATGGGTGCTGGCAAGGTCGGAGCCAGATCCATCAACGAGTATCTCAACAGCAAGAAAGCATAATTCAAGTTTACTGTGCTGTCAGCAGCAGGGGTTGCGGGTATTTCCGCAACCCCTGCCTGACGGTATATTGTCATATTTAGTGTTATAAAGCCGGCGGGGGTATTTTTCGGGAGTAATTTTAATGAAGCTTTTGTCTGTAAGGGAATTAACCCTTTACATAAAAGACATACTGGAAAATGACCGCCTGCTCACCAACCTGTGGGTAAAGGGCGAGCTGTCCAACTTTAAGCGGGCCTCCAGCGGGCATATGTATTTTACCCTGAAGGACGGTTACAGCTGCATCAGGTCGGTAATGTTCAGTTCCAGGGCCAGAACACTGGTTTTTAAGCCGGAAGACGGTATGTCGGTAAGGGTTCGCGGTTACGTTTCACTGTACGAGAGGGACGGCAACTACCAGCTTTACGTACAGGAAATGGAGCCGGACGGAGTGGGAGCTTTATACCTGGCCTTTGAGCAGTTAAAGGAAAAGCTGTCCCGGGAGGGCATCTTTGATGCCAGGCATAAACAGAGCCTTCCCCTGCTGCCGGGCTGCATCGGCATAGTGACCTCACCTACTGGCGCGGTAATCAGGGACATGGTGAACATCATCGGCAGGAGATGGCCGGGGGTGAAAATAGTACTGGTCCCAGTGGCGGTGCAGGGCAACGCCGCACCCGGTGAGGTGGCGGAGGGACTCAGGAAGTTGAACAAACTGGGCGGCGTGGACATTATTATCGCCGGGCGGGGCGGGGGTTCGCTGGAGGAACTATGGGCCTTCAACACCGAAATCGTGGCCCGGGCTATTTTTGCCTCCCGCATACCAGTAGTTTCTGCTGTAGGCCATGAAACCGACTATACCATTGCGGACATGGTGGCGGATCTAAGAGCGCCTACCCCTTCCGCAGCCGCCGAAATGGTGGTGCCGGTAAAAAAGGAAACGGACAGGTACATCAGCACCCAGCAGGACAGGCTGAGGCGAGCCCTGGATGACTATTTGACACGCTGCCGCGTCAGGCTGGACAGGTACTGCCAGAGCCCGGTATTTCGCAGACCGGCGGATAGAATTACCGGCACCAGAAAAATGCACCTGGATTTTCTGAACCGGCGTTTGGAGGACATAATTAAGAACGATATTAATCGCCATAAAGGCAATCTGGCTACCATAGCCGGTAGGCTTAACGCGTTAAGCCCGCTATCCACTCTGGTGAGGGGATATTCCATCTGCGTGAGCGAGGAAACCGGGGAAGTTCTGAAAAATGCGTCGGATGCCAGGCCGGGTGACGGCGTAAAGGTACGGCTGCATCGGGGGATGCTGCTCTGCCATATTGAAAAGACATTGCCGGAAAGCGATTTGTGAGAAGATATACATTATTACAGCCAGGTAAGGTAGACATTTAAATAAATTTTTACTGGGGAGGAATTAGAAAAATGGCTACATTAATTGATGGCAAAAAGGTAGCTGCATCCATCAGGGAAGAGGTCAAAGCCGAAGTTGCCCAGCTAAGGGAAAAGGGTATCGCTCCCAAACTTTCCGTGGTGTTAGCCGGGGACGATCCCGCCTCGGTGGTTTATGCCAGGTCTAAAGAGAAGTCCTGCTCCAACATAGGCATCGATTTTGAACTGTTCACTTTGCCCGGCACCGCTTCCGAGGAAGAAGTGCTGGCACTGGTGGACAAACTCAACAAAGATGATAAAGTGCATGGAATTATGATTGAGCTTCCGCTGCCCAAACACATGGATAAGAAAAAAATACTGGAAGCTGTTGACCCCAAAAAAGACGTGGACGGTGTTCACCCCATCAACCGCGGTTACATTCTGAGTGGCGGCGAGGGACTGTTCCCGGCTACCCCGGAAAGCTGCATCGAAATTATGCTGCGCAGCGGCATTGAGCTTAAAGGTAAAAACACAGTCATCGTCGGTCGTGGCGAGACCGTGGGTAAGCCCCTGGTTTTCATGTTGCTGAATCAGAACGCCACCATCACCGTATGCCACACCAAAACCGTGGATTTGGCCTATCACACCAAACAGGCCGACATTATCGTGGCTGCTGTGGGCCGGGCTAAAATGATCAAGGCCGACATGATCAAGCCGGGCGCAGTTGTGGTTGACGCCGGCATTAACGCAGTTGAGGGCGGCGGTATTTGCGGCGACGTGGACTTTGAAAACGCCGAAAAAGTGGCCGGAGCCATTTCACCCGTTCCCGGCGGCGTGGGCAGCCTCACTACCGTTTTGATTCAGAGAAACGTGTTGAAGGCCATCAAGCTGCAGCAGAAGAATAAATAGAAATTGGGGACATTCTTTTGTAAAAAATCATAAAAAGGTAAGGGTTTAGAGACAACACAGAAGGTGTGTCCCCTTACATAAGTTGGGGACATTCCTTCATGAAAAAAATAAAAAGGTAAGGGATTGCAGCTAATATAGAAGGTGTGTCCCCATACCTTAAACGAGGTGTTTTTATATGAGTGATATGTTCGATCAAACCTTCCGCAAGGTGCTGGCCGTGTCCGCCTCTGATGCTCCCACCCCGGGCGGCGGCAGCGTTTCGGCCATGGTAGGCACCCTGGGTGTAGCCATGACCGCCATGGTGGGCAACCTCACCATCGGCAAGCCTAAATATGTTGAGGTGGAGCCCGAGGTTAAGGAAATAACCGGTAAGGCCTACTATATCATCAACCGGCTGGAAAAGCTTGTGGCCGCCGACATCGCTGCCTTCGGTAAATTCATGGATGTATACAGACTGCCCAAAAACACCGACGAGGAGAAGGCCAAGCGGGAAGAGGCCATGCAAAAAGCCCTAAAAACTGCCACCAACGAGCCCATGGAAATCGCCCGGACCCTGCTGGAAGCCCTGGTGGTAACCGAGCAACTGTCCAAGATAGGCAATACAATGGCCATCAGTGACGCCGGCGTTGCCGCTTACGTTTGCGAAGCCGCCATCAACTCTGTGCTGCTCAGCGCCGACATCAACATCCCCATGGTCAAAGACCAGGATTTTGTTAACGGCGTTGTGGCGGAGAAGAATAAAATAGTAGCTGAAGCCAAACGGCTCAAGGATCTGGCCGTGGCAACGGTGAATGAGAGAATGAAATAAAACTTAAAAGTAATAAGTCTGAACAAAAAACAAGGGGCTCTCCGCTGGAGAGCCCCTTGTTTTTTGTTTCGGCCCAACATATAAGAAGAAGTCATGAAACCCTCTTTCATGGCCCCGTACTGCTTGCAGGTAAAGGTGTCAACCAGTTCCCCCTGGAACACTAGCATTTTTTCATTAAATACCTCTCCTTTACATATTAACACCTTATGTCAAATCTTTATTTAATCAAAAAACTCAATATTTACAGGCTACTTTTCAAGATGTTACATTTTTATTAAAAGTATTTATTGCATTGAATTTAATAAAACCTTAAGCTTTTAGTAAACTTATGTTAAGATTTCTTTTCTATAATGCAACTATGATAATATAATTCAATATAGTTGGCTGGCGGATGCAGAGCTCCGGTGGAGAAGTTCGAACTGGTGGACCTCTCCATGCTTGAAATGGACGAAGAGAAAACTGTCACAATTTGATCCATGAATACATAAAGAACAGCGGATTTTTTTCGGTCTGTGTTCTTGTTTTATTTTTAAATCGACAAAATACGACAATATGTATAAATTAAGTATAATGTTTAATAAATATTTATGAAAGGGGGCAAATATAATGATTTCTATTTTTACCTCTGCTCATTCAAAAAGAAATGCTATTGAAGAAGAAAGCAAGGCGAGAGCTGATTTTATGGCTGCCATTGCTAGTTTTTCTCTTGCCCACAATGAACTAATTGCATTCAGTGCTTCTTTACAAGTTCAGGAGATTGCCCAAAAGGCAGCTGATTTAGCGGCCACGGCCGAAGAAATGTCCGCAACGGCTGAAGAAACATCAGCGTCAACTCAGCAGATCAGTGCCGGAATGCAGATGGTAAAAGCGGGCGAGCAGGAAAGCTGTATTAAGACAAACACTCTTGCTGAACTGGCGAAAGATGCAGGATTAATTCTTAATAATATGGTAGGCACTGTAAACCAATTGGTGGATCAGATTGAAGTTATAGATCGTATCAGTAAGAATGTTTCTGAGATCGCCGACCAGACAAACCTATTATCTCTAAATGCTGCAATCGAAGCCGCACGCGCCGGCGAACACGGTAGGGGGTTTTCTGTGGTGGCAGAAGAAGTTCGTAAACTGGCTGACCAAACCAAGATTGCAGTAAAAGAAGTAAAAAGTATATCTGACCAGATGAATTCAAAAGCTATAAATACTGTTGAAGCAGTGACAAGTGTAAAGCAAACTTTTGGGCAATATATAGCTGACACCACAACAGTTTCCGAGATAATGCATGAAAACATGAGGTTGGTTGAGGAATCCGCCAGCACAGTAGATAACATAGCAAAAGCAACCCAGCAGCAGGCGTTAGCTACTGAAAATCTGGCGAAAGTTTCCGAAGAACTGTTGGCCGGCGTGGATTTCGGTGATGCTATAAAGGCTGAGGCAAAAAATTTGAGTACAGTCATTAACCCAAACATACAGTTTTCAGAGAGTAACCAGGTTTTAAGTATACTGGC
This sequence comes from uncultured Peptococcaceae bacterium, assembly GCA_964643075.1. Classification (GTDB taxonomy): domain Bacteria; phylum Bacillota; class Desulfotomaculia; order Desulfotomaculales; family Desulfocucumaceae; genus Desulfocucumis. The sequence goes on along the minus strand of CAZXQO010000007.1, from coordinate 96,987 downwards.
TGCCAGGTTGCATGATCACGCCAATTTCTTGAGAAACGTTACTGGAAACGCTGGAAAAGGCTTAAAAACAAACAACCACAAAGAATGTGCCTTTGGTAAGTGGTATGAAAAAGAATATGAAAAATATAAAAATATTAAGGAATTTGTAGCTATGGACGAGCCTCACAGGCGATTCCATGATGCTGCTGAAGCCATCTCCAAGACGCCTAGCCTGGTTAATATCGAGAAAGTTCTAAAAGCTTCAGTAGATATTCTAGACTCTTTCCTAAAGCTATCTATGGTAATCTAAATGCAGGGATGCTAGGTCAATTCAGAAACGGGTCTTGAAGGGAGCAATAGGAAGTTTTGCCCGTAAAAAAGGCCCAACTCGGGATGTTCGCTGCCTGTATAATAAGTCTTGCATAAAAACGAGTGCTCCCCGCCGGGGAGCACTCGTTTTTATATTCGATTGAGAGCGGAATGACTAGAGATAGAAATAATATTTTTCATAAATTAACGATTTGAAACGACAATGTTCAACACTTCTATTATGTAAAACACGGTAAAATTATATGTTATTTTTGATTTCTTCTAATGTGTTGGCTAAATATTCAGGCAGCAGGTTGCGGTGTTTTTTTAATAATAGCTTAACCATTTTCTGCGCTTCCCTCATTAACATCGGAGTAAGCTTCATTTTCCTTGAGGTTTGAAATGTATTATTCATGCCACTTTCCGTACGGAGTTTATACTGCCTCCAACGTGCCCGTGAAAAAAAACAAATCAATGCTGGGCTCCCTGCGCTCAAACTGCTAAAATAACTAATGGCGAAGTATATTCTTAATTTTAAAAGAGGATAATAAAAAATTTCAAGAAGGTGTTTTTTTGAATCTGGCAACCTTTTTCATGGAAAGTACTGACGGTGGGGTGATAGTGAAATGAGCGGAGACCGCAAGGCAATGGCTGTAATATTTGTCTGCTTGTTCCTGGTTATGGCGGGATTTGGAATAATTATACCGGTATTACCTTTTTTTGTGGTGCACTTACACGGTAGTCCTACCTCTTTGGGATTTCTGATGGCGTTATATTCACTGATGCAATTTTTTTTCGCCCCCGTCTGGGGGCGTCTGTCCGATCGCATCGGCCGGAGGCCTGTGCTGCTTATCGGTATGAGCGGTTATGCCATTACCTTTATTTTGTTCGGCCTTTCTTCCCGGCTATGGATGCTTTTTGCAGTGAGAATGCTGTCCGGGATGGTATCATCGGCCACTTTGCCTACGGCGATGGCGTACGTTGCCGATATTACAAGGGAGAAAGACAGGGCCGGTGGCATGGGCATGGTGGGCGCTGCCATGGGGCTGGGCATGATTTTTGGCCCCGCCCTAGGTGGGTTGCTGGGGCATCATGGCTTTTCCCTGCCGTTTTTTGCGGCGGGTGGGCTGGCGCTAATTACTTTGCCCTTTACCCTGGTATTATTGCCGGAGTCTTTAAAAGAGCCTTTACAACAACTCCCCGGTGATCGGCGCAGGCTTAGCCCCGACGTTATTCATAATCCGCATTTCAGCCTCTTTATCATGTCCTTTGCGGTGAGCTTCTCCATGTCCATATTCGAAAGCACCTTCGCCCTCTTTGCTGCCGCCCGGGTAGGGTTCGGGCCGAAGGAAATGGGCTTGCTTTTTGCTGTTGCAGGCGTATTGGGGGTAATTGTACAGGCCGGCCTGGTGGGCAAACTGGTCAACAAATTCGGTGATGCCAATATGATCATCGTGGGGATAATTTTTTCCGCTGCGGGGCTGTTATTGATATTAACAGCCGGAAATACTGTTTTGCTGGTGGTTTGTACCGGCGTGTTCATTGTTGGCAATTCCATATTGCGTCCCAGTGTCCCCAGTTTGCTGACAAAGTCCACAGGTGGCGGTAAAGGTGTGTCGGTGGGCTATTTACAGTCTTTTGATAGTTTGGGGCGAGTTTTAGGTCCGGTTACCGGTGGTCTGATATATGAAATTTATATCGGGCTGCCTTATATGCTGGGGGCCGGCGTACTGCTGCTGGTGACACTTATAATCAGGGCAAGACTGTATGGGTATACCACCAGCGTCAGGATGGACAGTAAGGTATAAGAGCCTTACTAACTTCGCTTACGTAGACCCGATTATATGCGTTTTGCACCAGTCTCCCGGTACCCTGGAATCACGCGCCGCTGCCTTTCACGCATACGTAAACATTGATGCAGTTTCCCATCTGGTGCATATTTTCTATAACAAAACCTGACCTGGTGAGCATGCCTTCCATAACCCAGTCCAGGGTGGAGTATTCGTCCCGAATGTGCCTTTCGACGTTGGCGGCAAATCCCTCACCTGCCATATTTTTTATGCCGTCTATCCAGCCGGTAAAATATTCATCATAGTTTTCTACTGCAGAGGAAAAGACCACATCCCGCAAATAAAATTTTCCGCCTGTTTTCAGCATCCCGTATATGTTGCGCAGGGCCATAAACTTCCAGAAATCGGGTAGATGATGAAGGGCCAATTGGGTAACCACGGCATCAAGTGGTTCATCCCGGTGTTCGTAGGTCAGAAATCCGGCCTGATGGAAGATTATATTACCCTGACCCCGGGATTCAGCTTTTTGCCTGGCGTAATCCAGCATAACTGCTGAAATGTCCAGGGCGTAAATCTTTTTGCATTTTCCGGCGGCGGCTATGGCGAATTCCCCGGTGCCGGTGCCAAATTCCAATACAGTATGGCCGGGACCTGCATTAATGGCGTTCAGAATATGTTCAATTTCCTTTTTGACGTTCCTTATTTTCTGCATGCGCCGGTCATAGTCCCGCACCTCATCGATGCTGAAGTAGTCGGTGCCTATTTGGCGCATTTCATTATATACCCATAGCTGATCCAGCATTTTACAACCTCCTCAAATTTAACATAAATCAACAGTGTTACCTCGCAGTAAACCTGTAGGGTAAAAAATTTACGGGCAGATTATGGATAGGTATTTTACCTTTTGCCCCGGCAAAGGGAGCGGGCCGTGGATATTTTCTGCATTGAAATAAAGGGCATCACCTTCGGAAATCAAGTGCTTTTCATTCCCGTAAAGATAATTCATACTTCCCTCCAGAACCAGGATAAATTCATGACCAGGGTGGTTGTAAAATTTGCTTTTATAGCTGCCATCACCGTCTATGGTAACCATCAGCGGCTCAATTCTCTGCCTGTAATAGCCGCTAACCAGTGATTCGATAGTCGGTCCGCCGGTGTGGCCTTCGGGGTTTAAGCGGATTCTCTGTTCCTTCTTCACAATTTTAATCTGGTAAGTATCTGAAGGAACAAAAAGGTCGCCCAGGGATACATCCAAAGCCCTGGCTACCTTGACCAGGGTGGAAACCGGAGGGGAAACTTTATTGTTCTCAATTTTGGAAATAAGCCCCTTGGTGAAGCCCGTCCTGTTAGCCACTTCTTCCAGGGTGAAGCCTTTTTCCATCCTTATTTTTTTAATCCTCTGAGCGATTAGCGTCTCTTCCATGCCAGCACCTGCCATGTATTTATAGGAAACATTGTAAACTGTGAATAAACCAGACGTCAAGTGGTAATTTAGTGTTTGGAATAACATTCCGTGGCAGGGATAAAAATATTACCATTTATAAAGTTGTTATTGTATAATTTACCAACAAGGAAAGGGGACACACCTTCTTTGGTTACCTAATAAAATTCCCAAACTTCATATCACTATCACGAAGGAATGTCCCCAATAATAAATTTCACCGGGGTGCAGATTATGACAGGGGTCCGCTATAATGTTTATTCCGAACATCTTGCCCGCAAATTTGGCGGCAAGGTTTACAAACTTCCAGTTAATTTGCCGGGAACCTGCCCGAATCGGGACGGCAAAGTGGGCCAGGGCGGGTGTATTTTTTGCGACGGGGAAGGCTCGGGCTTTCAGTGTCTGCCCAATTCATACTCAGTAAGCAGGCAATTGGAGGAAAACAGAGAATACTTTAAGAAAAGATTTAACGCCAATAAATATATCGCCTATTTTCAGGCCTTCACCAATACCTATGTTCCATTTGAGCAGTTTAGAGAAAACATACTGGCCGCTTGCCGGGAGGATATAGTTGGTGTTTCTGTATCCACGCGGCCGGACTGCCTCAACGATCAATACCTTGACTTTTTACTGGAAGTGAAGAATGAAAAAGAACTGGACATAAATATAGAACTGGGTCTACAGACGGTCAACTACCATACCCTGCTAAAGATCAACCGCGGCCATACACTGGCGGAATTTGTGGATGCGGTACTGAGGACTCACCAGAGGGGATTCGATGTCTGCGCTCATTTGATACTCAACCTGCCCGGGGATGATAGGATAGACGTGGTGGAAAATGCCAAACTACTATCCGCTCTGGGAGTGAAGTATGTGAAACTGCATTCCCTCTATGTGGTTGAAGGCACCTTGCTGGGAGAAATGTTCAAGCGCGGAGAGATTGATATGATCACCCTGGATGAATATGTCCGGAGGGTTATTACCTTCATGGAGTACCTGGACCCAGGCGTGGTCATGCAGAGACTGGTGGGGAAGGGGCCGGCAGAAAGCCTGCTGTTTTCAAACTGGGGCGTTAGCTGGTGGAAAATTAAACAGATGATTGAGGATAAGATGGAGGAAATGGATATTCGTCAAGGCAGCCGGTTTAATTACCTGAACGGCAGCGCTCTCAGGTAGAGTTCCTTTTTATATAAAATTGTTCATGCTGCGGAGGTTTTATGAAAACCAAAAAGCAAACCTTTGAAGACGCCCTGACAAGGCTGGAAGAAGTTGTTCGCGAACTGGAAGACGGCAACATCACCCTGGAGAAATCTCTGGCGCTGTTTGCCGAGGGTATTACTTTGAGCAAGTTTTGTCACCAGGCGCTGGGAGAGGCGGAAACCCGCATAGCGGTGCTCACAGAGGATAAAAACGGCGAACTTTTCTTGAAAGAATTACCGTCCAGGGAGTAAAATATCAGCATTGCTAAATCATTTTGCGCTGGCAGGGACAGCAGCAGTCTGGAGGGATCAAATTTGGATTTCATCAGGGAATTAAAAACGAGGGCCGCCCTGGTAGACAGGGCGCTGGAAGAATATCTTCCCACTGACGGAACTCATCCCGCCGTTATTCACGAAGCCATGCGTTATAGTCTATTTGCCGGCGGCAAGAGGTTGCGTCCAGTGCTGGCATTGTCTGCAGCAGAGGTTGCCGGGGTCAGCGTGGAAAAAATAATGCCCGCCGCCTGCGCACTGGAACTCATACACACCTACTCCCTTATTCACGATGACCTGCCTGCTATGGATGATGACGACTTTCGCAGGGGCAGGCCTACCTGCCATAAAAAATATGGTGAGGCCATGGCCATACTGGCCGGTGACGCCCTGCTGACCATGGCCTTTGAGTTGCTGGCCAGTGGAGCCCTGACAGGGGTACTGCCGGCACGTGAGTCTCTGGCGGTTATTTCAGAAGTGGCCGTAGCAGCCGGCAGTATGGGACTTGTCGGCGGGCAGGTGGTGGACATAATTTCCGATTACTCAGTAGATCCTGCCACCCTGGAATATATACACAGGCACAAAACCGGGGCACTTTACAGGGTGTCCGTGAGGCTGGGGGCCATATTAAGCGGGGCAGAGCGGCACACTCTGGACCGGCTCACTGTATATGCGGAACACCTGGGGCTGGCCTTTCAAATTGCTGATGATATACTGGATGTAACCGGGGACGAAGAAAAAATAGGCAAGCCGCTAAAGAGCGATGAGAAAAACAAAAAAGCTACCTATCCGGCACTATATGGCCTGGCGGCTGCCAGGGCCAAGGCGTATGATTGCCGGGACAGTGCTCTGACTCAATTGGATGTATTTGGACAGGAGGCTGATTTTTTACGCGAGTTGGTTAAGTTTGTGGTTGACAGGGACCACTGAGAGGCCGTTGAAAAACTGCGCCTGGCTTTGTCAGGCTCGCCGTCCAGTGCTCACGTACTTCAGTACGCTCCGCGCTGTCCGGCTTCTCCTTCCGCGCCATGCTTGTTTTTGAACGGCCTCTGGCCCTCATCATCTTATCGGGCGAGGATGAGAGATTCTGTCTATAGGTCCGTATGGCGCAGCCAGGCAACGATTCTGCATTATACTATATAACAGTCATCTTTTCCTGGCTTAAGGGTGATAAAACAAGCACAGGCAGTGGTTTAACATGCTTATAATAATATGATATAATAATTCCTTGGTGTAATAGTTTTTGTTCGGTGATACAGTATCCTAGTCGGGAAGGGATTTTCTGAAGGCGGGCCTAAAAATCCGTCAAAGGGCACAGCGATGAAGTTCCTGGTGCTGGCCTTCAACGCCCAGTTGGGGGCTGGTACTGGGAGTTAAGGGGGTGGGGCGACCTGCAATGGCATGTGGGCGTTGACCCCGCCCCCGTGGAGACCCAAGTGCGTGGGGAAATTCCAATTGGGATAAACTATGGCTTGGGGTTAAAACCTGCTCGTGGTGAAAAGCTGCGTGCAGCGTAGCCTGCCTTGAGTGGTGGCGGTGGATTCCGGAATATTGCCCGCTTTTTACATGGGCCCGTGGATTAAGCCGGCAGGTTGAAACCGTTATTGCAAAAGAGGCTAGGAAAAACCCGCACCTGTTGAGGAAAACTCCTAGGCTGTCCTTTATAGGGGCGGCCCGGGGATTGCAGTGTGGACTAAATGGTAATCCAGTCCCGGTACCGGTAACGGTCCGGATATATCCTTAAAGGGAAACCGCCGGTTTGGCGACAGCCGGTGGGTATATGGGAAAACCAACTGGACCTAAGCCACAATATTTACCCGGGCAGCTGTCACCGGCATAAAATATATATTTTTGAGGTGTCCATTGGGCAATAGCAAATCTACCGTTTCCAACAAGTACGTTTTGGGGGTGTCGCTAACCTCATTCACCCTGGCTGTGTTTTTCTTTTGGTTATCGGATATAGTGGCCGATAAAATACAAAGTCTTGTGATATCCTTTGTTTTTTTATTGATTATTATACTTGTAGGTATAATAGCCGATATAATAGGTGTTTCGGTAACAGCAGCCCATGAAGCCCCCCTGCATGCCCGGGCCGCCAAGAAGGTGGCCGGTGCCCAGGAGGGTGTATATCTTATCAGGAATGCGGACAGGGTGGCTAATATAATGAACGATGTGGTGGGGGACATTGCCGGCACTGTCAGCGGGGCTCTGGGTATAGCCCTGGCGCTGCAGCTAATGATCCGCTGGAAAGATTTCAACCACCTGATTTTAAATATGGTTATTACAGCCTTAATTGCTGCACTGACAGTAGGCGGTAAGGCGGCGGGAAAAAGAATCGCCCTTACCAGGGCCAACGACGTAATTTTTGGTGCCGGCAAGGTTATGGCCGGTTTTAGCAGGATTACCGGCATCAATATAACTGGAAAGAATAAACGAAACAGCTCCAGATAGGAGTGTGAAGCATTGAGCCTGCTGGCAAATATCAGCTCACCTGCCGATATCCGGGGGTTGAACAATTCCCAGATGCAGAAGCTGGCTGAAGAGATCAGACGGGAGATAATTGAGACCGTAGCAAAAAACGGAGGGCATTTGGCCCCCAACCTGGGGGTGGTGGAACTCACCCTGGCCCTGCACAGCGTTTTTGAAACCCCCCGGGATAAAATTGTCTGGGACGTGGGACACCAGTGTTATGTGCATAAGTTGCTTACCGGCAGGCGGGCGAAATTCGGCACACTCAGGAAGTACAACGGGCTGAGTGGCTTCCCCAGACCCGAGGAATGTCCCCACGACTCCTTTGCCACCGGTCACAGCAGCACTTCCATCTCGGCAGCCACGGGCATGGCCCTGGCCAGGGATCTAAAGGGAGGGCATAATTCCGTGGTGGCAGTTATTGGCGACGGTGCCATGACCGGGGGGATGGCTTTTGAAGCGCTTAACCACGCAGGCCACCTGAAAAAGGACATGATCGTGGTATTAAACGATAATGAGATGTCCATTGCGGAAAATGTTGGGGGGATGGCCAGATACTTGGGAAGGCTCAGGACCGACCCCAAATATTCCAGGGGCAAGGAAGAAATTGAGCAGATACTTAAGAAGATACCATCCATAGGACCCACTGTTTTGAAATTTGCCGACAGGCTTAAGGATAGCTTTAAATATCTGGTGGTTCCGGGCATGTTCTTTGAGGAATTGGGGTTTGTGTACCTGGGGCCCATAGATGGGCACAACGTTCAGGGTATGATTAAAGTACTGCGTCAGGCCAAATCAATCAAAGAACCCGTAATTGTACACGTTATTACCAAAAAGGGCCTGGGTTACGCCCCGGCGGAAAAAAATCCTGACAAATTTCACGGTATCGGACCTTTTGATATAAAAACCGGTGAAACAGTGAAAAACACCAACAAGCCATCGTACACGGAGGTTTTTGGCAATACCGCTGTAAAGCTGGCTACCCGTGACGATTCCATCGTGGCCATAACTGCGGCCATGCCCGGTGGGACCGGGCTTAACCTTTTTGCCAAAGCGTTCCCGCACAGGTTTTTTGACGTGGGGATTGCCGAGCAGCACGCGGTCACGATGTCCGCCGGACTTGCCGCTAGTGGCATGAAACCGCTGCTGGCCATATACTCTACCTTTCTGCAGCGGGCTTATGATCAGCTACTGCACGATGTTTGCCTGCAATCCCTGCCGGTTACCCTGGCCATTGACAGGGCCGGTCTGGTGGGAGATGACGGTCCAACTCATCACGGCCTGTTCGACCTTTCATATTTGAGGCAGATGCCCAATATGGTGGTAATGGCGCCCAGGGATGAAAATATGCTGCAGCATATGCTGCATACCGCACTGGAGTATCCCGGGCCGGTCGCATTACGCTACCCCAGGGGCACCGCTACAGGCTGCCCAATGGACGCTGAGCCGCTAAGCATACCAATAGGGAAGGCGGAGGTATTACGAGAGGGTAGAGAGATTACTCTTCTGGCCATTGGCGTTACGGTGGAAATTGCTTATAATGCTGCCGCCGCCCTGCTTGCTGAAGGTGTTTCGGCCACAGTAATCGATGCCCGGTTTATAAAACCGCTTGATGAAGAATGTATCATCAATCATATACTGCAAACCAGGACGGTTATTACCCTGGAAGAAAACGTGCTGAGCGGAGGATTCGGCAGCGCTGTAATGGAATTGCTGAATGCCAGGGGTATATCCGGGATAAAGATAGTCAGAATAGGCTTTCCCGATTCCTTTGTGGAACACGGGGATAAAAACCTTTTGCTGGCTCGCTATGGTTTAACTGTTGACAACGTATGCAGCAGCGTTTTAGCAATGCTGGGGGCCAGGAGAAAAGGAAAAAATATGCCGTCGGCCAAAAGCTGCTAATGATAACCGCAACATTGATCACCGGAGGTTAATAATTTGTCCGGTACTAAAACCAGGCTGGATGTAATGCTACACGAAAAAGGGTTGTTTGAGAGCAGGGAGAAAGCCCGGGCCGCCATCATGGCCGGACAGGTGACGGTGGACGGCACAAAGGCACAAAAGCCCGGCCAGGCAACCGGCCCCGAAGCGAAAATAGAAATACGCGGGAGCCTGCCCTTTGTAAGCCGGGGCGGGCTAAAACTGGAAAAAGCTCTCAAAGTTTTTGATATAAATCTTTCAGGCCTGGTGGTGCTGGATGTAGGGGCATCCACCGGCGGTTTTACTGACTGCGCCCTGCAGCACGGCGCTGAACGGGTTGTCGCAGTGGATGTGGGCTACGGACAGCTGGCCTGGAAACTAAGGTGCGACCCCAGGGTCGCCGTACTGGAAAGGACCAATATAAGAAATTTAACGCCCGGCTCCATATCTGAAAGGCCGGATTATTTCACCGTGGACGTCTCCTTCATCTCACTGACCAAGGTATTGCCTCCCATTGCCGCCCTGGTTGCCCCGGGGGCCAGGGGAGTCGCCCTGATCAAGCCGCAATTTGAGGCGGGCAGGGAAAATGTGGGGAAGAAGGGCGTAGTCAGGGAGCCCGGGGTGCACAGGCAAGTGCTGGGCACTATTTGTTCCTTTATCCACAAATCCGGATGGGGCCTGGTCGGCCTGGATTATTCCCCGGTGCGGGGACCGGAGGGCAATATCGAATACCTTGCCTACATTGATTTATCCGGCGGCGATATTCCCGGCGAAAAGGAAATAGCAAACCTAGTAGAAGATGCCAGGGGGGTAAAGGTATGAACGCCGTCGGGCTGGTGGTAAATACCGGAAAAGAAAAGGTTTCCGGACTGATTGAAATAATTATTAAATGGCTGCATAATAACGGCGTCCGGGTAATGATGAACCGTGAGGCTTCTCAGTTACTGGACAAGCCCGAATTTTACCGTCCCATAGAGGAAATAACGGAATCATGCGGCTGTATACTGGTGCTGGGCGGTGACGGCACCATGCTGAATACCGCCAGGGTGGCAGCCCCCTCCGGGATCCCGCTGCTGGGCATAAATCTGGGCAGACTGGGTTTTTTGTCGGAGCTGGACATACCGGATATTATTTCCGGACTGGAAAAACTTGTGAGCGGGAATTACAGGATAGAGGAGCGCATGATGCTAAAATCCCAGGTTATCCGGCAGGGCAGGATCATGGAAACGGCCATCGCCCTGAATGATGCGGTGATAACCAAAGGAGCCTTTGCCAGGCTGATCAGGCTGAAGACCAACATTGACGGGGAGCATATCGGCACCTATCCTGCTGATGGCATCATTGTGGCCAGTCCCACCGGCTCCACGGCCTATTCACTTTCTGCCGGGGGTCCGGTGGTTACGCCTGAGATGGAATTGATGCTGATTACGCCCATCTGTCCCCATTCCCTGTGGGCCAGGCCACTGGTTATTTCCAGCAGGAGCGGGGTTGAGGTCGAACTTTTATCGGACAACGCAGAAGTCATGTTGACAATGGACGGCCAGCACGCTTTCAGACTGGAGAAAAATGATGCCGTGCTGATTACCAGGGCACCGCGAACGGCCAGGTTTATCAGGCTGAACAAGCGCAGTTTTTACTCTATACTGCACAGCAAACTTAATGAAGGTGATTTGAGAAATGGTTAACCGTCCCGCCAGCGCTGTGGAATGGGCCAGATCCTTCGTCGCCCCCGCCCTTAAGAAAGGATCCGTGGCGGTGGACGCCACTGCCGGCAAGGGGAATGACACCCTATTCCTGGCTGAGTCGGTGGGCTCCACGGGAAAGGTATTTGCTTTCGACATTCAGGAGCAGGCTCTGCAAAAAACCAGGGAAAAATTGCATTTGGCCGGTGTTGCGGACAGAGTAGTGCTGTTGCTGGAAAATCACCGCCAGATGAAAAAATATATATCTGTTGCTCTGGATGCAGTGATGTTTAACCTGGGTTATCTGCCCGGCAGTGACCGGTCCGTCGTAACCGAACCTGCCAATACTGTGGGGGCTATGGTGTCGGCGCTGGAAATGCTGTCTGCCGGGGGCAGGATGAGCGTAGTAGTTTATACCGGACACCCTGGAGCTGCAGCCGAGGTCAGGTCGATTGCAGTGCTGGCGGCAACGCTTGACAGTAGTTTCACTGTATTGAAGACTACTTTCTGGAATGGTCCTTTACATGCACCGGAGATTTATTTTTTTGCCAGGGCGGGTGAAGCTTTTGAAAATCTACCGGCAGAAAAAAATAGCTGAACTGATCCAGAGCCGGAGCATAGAGACTCAGGATGATTTAGCCGCGGCCCTCAGGGAAGCGGGTTTTTCCGTTACCCAGGCCACGGTATCCAGAGATATCAAGGAAATGGGCCTGGTTAAAATACCCGGTGAAAACAATACGTCCTATTATGCTATACCTGGCAGGGAGACTGTGCGTTATAGCGAGGACAGAATGAAAAGGCTGTTTGCAGCTTCCGTACAGTTTATAGATTCCAGTGAAAATTTGATTATCATAAAAACCCTGCCCGGCGAGGCCCAGGGTGTGGCCTCGGCCATAGACCATGCCGGCTGGCCGGAAATAATCGGCACTGTGGCCGGGGATGACACCATCATGGTAGTGGTTAAACCCAAAAGCATGACTGTGGTGTTGCAGAAGAGATTTCACCACATGGCCGGAGGTTAGTCTATGTTAATCAACCTTTTCGTGAAGGATTTTGGCCTTATTGAACAGACGGAAATTAGTTTCGGAACGGGTTTTAACGTGCTGACAGGGGAAACCGGCGCCGGCAAATCCATTATTCTGGAGGCGCTGCAGGTTGTTCTAGGCGGAAGGGCGTCCGGGGATTATATACGTACCGGCTCGGACCGGTCCATCATTCAGAGCACATTCGACATCAGCGGACTTTCCCAGGTGCCGGAAAAACTTGATGGAGCGGGTATGATACCTGACGAGGACGGTATGCTTCTGCTGTCCAGAGAGATAAACAGCAGCGGCAGAAACATATGCAGGGTCAACGGACAAATAGCTCCTCTGGCCCAGTACAGGCAAATAGGAGGTTTGCTGGTGGACATGCAGGGCCAGCACGAACAGCATACCCTGCTGCATGCCGAACATCAGCTTGACTTGCTGGATAGCTTCGGGGGGGCAGGACAGAGGGAAGAACTGGAACAATTGAGCAGTACCTACCGGCTCTGGAAAAACATTAACAACGAGCTTTCCGCCTGCCGGAGCCGGACTGCTAGTATGGAAAGGCGACTTGATCTTATTAAATATCAGCTGGAGGAGATAGACTCGGCTAACTTAAGTCCCGGGGAATATGAGGATCTGCAGAGAGAGCGCAGCATTCTGGCCAATGCGGAAAAAATAAAGCGCCTGACTGCCGAATGTCATGCTTTACTGCACAGTGGTGAAGGCGGGATAGTGCCGGCGGTGGATTTGCTGGCCCGGGTCTGTCGTGCCGTGGAACAGCTGGCCGGCATGGATGCCGGGCTTGTATCATTGAAGGATACCCTGGCGGGGTGTCTTTATCAGGTAGAGGATGCGGCCAGGGAACTGTCCGGTTACCTGGACTCGCTGGATTTCAATCCTGCTCGCCTGGAGGCCGCCGAGAGCAGGCTGGCGAAAATTGAGGGTTTGGTAAAAAAATACGGGGGTTCAGTGGAGGAGGCAATCAAATACCGTTCGGAAATTGCCTCGGAGATGGATGACTGCGAAAACAGCGGGGGGAAGATTGCTTTACTGGAAAAGGAAAAGGCCGTTTGCCTGGCTCAATGGTCAAAGGCGGCAGACATGCTGACGAAAATGCGCCAAGATACAGCGCAACAACTGGAAAAGGCTGTGGCCGGGGAACTTGCCGAATTAGAAATGGCCAAAGTAAAATTCCGGGTGGCATTTAGCAATACCGGAGATATTTCTGAAAAGGGCAGGGAAAGGGTGGAATTCGATATCTCGCCCAATCCCGGGGAACCGCTCCGTCCGCTGTCCAGGATAGCCTCCGGTGGGGAACTCTCCCGGATTATGTTGGCTTTAAAGACCATACTGGCGGAGAACGAAGATGTGCCAACCCTGGTCTTTGACGAGGTGGAGTCCGGTATCGGCGGCAGGGCGCTCCAGGCGGTGGCTGAAAAACTGGCCGCCCTGGGCCGCAAAAGACAGGTTATCTGCGTGACCCACGCTGCGGCTGTGGCTGCCCGGGCCGATATCCACTATCATATCTATAAAGAGGAATACCTGGAGCGAACCGTCACCAGGGTGAAAGGCCTCACCGGGGAAGAACGGGTTGAGGAGTTGGTCCGGATGCTGGGCGGGCGGGATTATGAGGGTGTTGCCATGGAACATGCCAGGCAAATGATTAAAAACGGCTGATTTGTTGCAGTAATGATAAGTTTTTAAAAAATTTCATGATTTTAGTTTATTTCCACAAAAGAAGTAACATTTTTGTTGCTTCTTTTTTTATTCCGTAAAACTATATAATATTTTACTAATTCGATAGAAGCATTGTTGCGATTGATAATGGCAATGTAAGGCATAGTTAGACAGAATAAAAACATTCAATCGGGGTTAATTTAAGATGGTACAGATAAATAATTAAATGTTATCGCAATTGAGCATTTAATATGTAAAATAGGAAATGGGGGTGCGTTATTGGAGAAAGAAGCTTATAGCAGATCCATGGTAATTCCATTTGTAGTGATGGTATTTGTGGTAATGCTTATAAGTTTCGTTTTAAAAACAAACACATATGAGCCGGTACTAAATATCAGCGTCGGTGATACGGTAAGTCCGAAAATGTTTTTTCCAGGTTTTATGACCGGAAATATTAGTTACAGCGTAGGTGAAACAGACGCTGTCAGCGGTGATCATAAAGCGGTTAACGAAACGGGCCGTGATGCAGGCAACAGCTCCGCGGTATTTAAATATCCCGGCAAAAGGCTTTTGGAATTTAAGCTTTTCGGATTTATCCCCTTAAGCAATATAGTGATTAATGTGGTGGACCCGGTTAAAGTTATACCTGGCGGCCAGTCTATCGGTGTCATGCTACACTCGAAGGGTGTCATGGTGGTGGGTATGTCTCCTGTAACCGACAGGGAAGGGAAAAGAATAAATCCTGCAGCGGATGCAGGTATTATGGTGGGAGACGTAATACTTAGCATCAACGGTATCATGGTAAAAAGCGATGACCAGGTTAAGGCACTGGTAAGTTTGGGTAAGAAAAAAACCTTGACGATTGTTTTAAAGCGGGGCAGCAATAACATAAGGGTTGCGGTCAAACCAGTTATATGCAGTGAAACCGGCTGCTACAGAATTGGTTTGTATGTTCGCGACGGAACCGCCGGAGTTGGCACCTTAAGCTTTTATCACCCGTCGAGCAGGTGTTACGGAGCCCTGGGGCACGTAATTAACGACACGGATACAGCCATGAAAATCGACATGGTCGAAGGAAAAGTCGTAGGTGCCAGTGTAAAGGGAATCCATCCAGGCCGGAAAGGCAAGCCCGGGGAAAAGGTGGGCATGTTTAACGGCTCCGGGGAAATAACGGGGAACATAGCTAAAAACACGCCTTTTGGAATTTTTGGTGAACTGGATAAACCCGTGGCCAACCCTTTTTACAAGGAAGCGCTGCCGGTGGCTTTTAGTTATCAGATCAAAAAGGGCCCGGCTGAAATCATGACCGTCCTGGAAGATAATAGGGTGGAAAAGTATAATATTGAAATTCAGGAAATACTGAGTCCTCCTGTACGGGACGGAAAGGGCCTGATCATAAAGGTAACGGATAAAAAATTGTTACAGAAAAGCGGGGGCATAATACAGGGCATGAGCGGCAGCCCCATAATTCAAAACGGTATGCTGGTGGGCGCAGTTACCCATGTATTCGTAAACGATCCCACCAGGGGCTACGGTGTTCTGGCGGAATGGATGCTGCAGGAAGCCGGAATCTTGCATTCGGATGTTAATAAAGGTAAAGGAATCAGGCAAAAAACGGCCTGATTCCTTTTTTATAAAATTTTTTTAGAACTTGTTTGCAAATGTTCAGAAACGTCAGAAATGCCGATATATTTACGGCTTTGTATAAAATAAAAAGTTATAAAATGGTAGTGATGGAAAAAATTAATTTTATTGGTAGAAGGACTTTTATAAAGTACCGTCGAATGAATTGGGTATTAATTACTATATAGATAAAAAGAGAAAAATATTCAGGAGGCGGGAATCTAATGATGCGAAAGTTAATTAAATTGGTTATCGCGGACGATAACCGGGAATTTTGCGAGTTGCTTAAAGAATTCGTTGCCCAGCAGGATGATCTCGCGCTGGCGGGAATTGCTGGCAATGGTCTGGAAGCACTGGATCTTATCGAGCAGCATAATCCTGATATTGTGGTATTAGATATCATTATGCCCCATCTCGACGGGATTGGCGTGCTGGAAAGACTTGCTTCCGGCAATATGCCTCAGCGGCCCAAGGTAATCATGCTTACTGCCTTTGGGCAGGAGACAGTGACTCAGCGTGCGGTGGAACTTGGGGCGGATTATTATATACTTAAACCATTTGATTTTTCTGTTCTGGCCACCAGGATTCGCCAATTGGCCGAAGGTCTAAATGTTTCCAGTTATATTAATACGGTAAAACCCAAAAATCTTGATGTGGCTGTAACCAATATTATACACGAGATGGGCGTGCCGGCCCATATCAAGGGCTATCATTACCTTCGGGATGCTATCCTGATGGTTGTAAACGAGGTAAATCTTTTGGGAGCCGTAACCAAGGAACTTTATCCCATGATCGCCATGAAATACCAAACCACCCCCAGCAGGGTAGAAAGGGCCATCCGACACGCCATTGAACTGGCCTGGGACAGGGGCAACGTGGAGATGATGACCAAATTTTTCGGCTACACTATTAACCTGGAGCGTGGCAAACCTACCAACTCGGAATTCATTGCCATGGTGGCGGACAAGCTGCGGATTGAGGCAAAAGTAAGTTAGCCTCAAAGGATTTGGTATACATAGAATGCTTTTAATGCTGCTTAACACCGAGAGTTTATTGGTTTATCATAATCAATAAGCTCGGAGGTGTTTTTTATTTAAAACAAAATACGTGCAGGTGAATAAATGATCATTATCAACAACGGAAATTTTTTTTCCAATGAACAGATAGAAAAGATTATCAAACTTTTAGGTCGGGATTATAAACCGAATAAAATTGTAATTTATGAAACCAGGCTGGACATGCTCAGGCATTTTAATAAATGCTATAATTTTTCATTAGAAGAATTCCGGGGCAAGCTGGAGGGCAGTTACGATGAATCTACTGATACCGTTTATGTTTGTATATTCGCACAAACTGACGACGGCGACGATTTCCATAGTAAACAGCTGTATTCATTGCATGCCATGGTTCATGAGTTAAGACACAGGTACCAGGCCGCGCGGGGCATGTATACCTCCAGTGCTGCTGAAGAAAAATCCGAAGACGATGCTGACAGATATGCTACGGAAATAATCAACCGTAAATCCGGTAGGATAAAAGAAATTATGGGCTGGCAGGAGGAATGGTTTGTTGAAGAGGAGGACTAAAATCTTTAACAGCTGTGAATTATAATAATGGTTTTAAATATAAAAATTTGATTTAATTGATGATCTTTATATGAATTGGCGAGATTTGTCGAGTAGACCTTTGTTAAACATGTACACATGTTATAATTCGCCGTTTATCACGTCTTTATACGACAGGAGTTGTCTTGACTGCCATTCACAATAAATGTAAAATGTTTAGTATGTGTAAAGGCGGTGTTAAAAATGCACCATAAAGGCACGGCTAGAGTGGACAAGCGTACCAAGAATCTGGTTAAACGTCTGTCTCCTAACGAGATAGCCATTATCGACCACAGTGAACTGGACGATGTGGCGGCCCGGGCACTTCTCGCCGGCAGGGTCAAAGCAGTGGTAAATGCCGCCCGGTCCCTCAGCGATAAATATCCTAACCCCGGCCCATTGACCCTGGTGAAGGCCGGGGTAGTGTTGCTGGACAACGTGGGTGAACAGGTGATGGATGCTGTCCGTGAGGGGCAAACGGTGGAGATAATTAATGAAGATATATATTGTGAGGGCATCCCGGTGGCCTCGGGTAAGTTACTGACCATTAGGGAAATTGAGCAGAAGATGGAACAGGTCAGAAGTAATATGCAGGAGGTTATTTCCGATTTTGTGGTCAACACCCTGGATTATGCCAGGACTGAAATCGGCCTGATTAACGGTGAATATAAAATCCCTCCGGTAACCACCGCCTTTAAGGGAAGACATGCCCTGATCGTGGTGAGGGGGCAAAACTATAAGGAAGATCTGAACGCTATAAAATCATACATCGATGATGTCAGGCCGGTACTGGTGGGTGTGGACGGCGGAGCCGACGCATTATGGGAATTCGGTTATAAACCGGATATCATCGTCGGTGATATGGACAGTGTATCGGATAACGTGCTGCAGGTCGGTTCCGAACTTGTTGTACATGCTTATCAGAACGGCAAGGCGCCGGGATTGGAAAGGGTTAAATCCCTTGGCCTTAGCGCCAGGGTTTTTGCGGCTCCGGGGACCAGCGAGGATATCGCCATGCTGCTGGCCTATGAATATGGCGCCGAGCTAATAGTGGCCGTGGGTACTCACTCCAATGTGCAGGATTTTTTAGAAAAAGGCAGAAAAGGTATGGCCAGTACCTTTCTGGTCAGGCTGAAGGTCGGGACGAAGCTGGTGGACGCCAAAGGCGTGAGCAAACTGTACCGGAACCGGGTTAAGGCCCGCTATCTGGCCCAGATTATACTGGCCGCTTTACTGCCCGTGGCGGTGATTGTGATGATTACACCTTCCACCAGGCAGCTTTTTAGGCTATTATATTTGCAGTTTAAACTTTTATTTGCTACATAATACCGGGGACGGGCAATCCCCGCTTTTTTCTGGGGGTGCTAAAGTGTTTTTCAACCTGAGGTATCATATAGCTTCGCTAGTTGCCGTATTCCTGGCTCTGGGCATAGGTATACTAATCGGCAGTACCCTGCCTGGCAACGATGCCCTGATGAAACAGCAAAAACAGCTCAGTGACCATCTGGAGGTCCAACTGGATTCGCTGCTAAAAAGGAACGAGGCAGTGCAAGTAAGGGCCAGCAGCCTGGAAATGGATAACAATATTCAAAGGCAGTATGAAAAACAGATTTTGCCGACGCTTATAGCCGGAAAGCTTCAGGGCCACAATATCGCCCTCATTGAAACCAACGGATACGGTTTTCCCGAGGATCTAATCCAGACGCTGCAGGCCGCCGGCGCCAGTGTTCAGTCGGTTACCACCATACTGAACAGCCTTGAGGTTGGGGATAAGAACAAGTTGCTTACTGCATTGAAGTGGCAAGACATGAAAGATGAAGACATTGCTCCGCGCCTGGCGGCAGAAATGGCCAGATCTGTGGCAGAGGGTGACGGTAAAAAGATTTTGGCCACACTGTCCCAGTTGGAAATGATTAAAACCCAGGGTTCATACGGAGTGCCCCTGAGCGATGTAGTAATCATCGGCGGCAGCGTGGATGACAGTATGGTCAAAGTAGGTAGCATTGACGTCCCCATCATAGATTATTTTCAAGGCAAAAAAATTACCGTTTTCGGTACGGAACAGTCTGGGGTCATGCATTCCTATATGAAGGATTACCAGAAAAAAAGGATTAGCACGGTGGACAATGTTGATTCCATCCCGGGCCAGGTGGCCCTGGTGCTGGCCATATCCGGCAAGCCCGGCCATTACGGCATAAAATCCACCGCCCAGAAATTGCTGCCCGCGCTGGATGATGCGGAGGGTGTTGTAAGTGGAGGAAAGACAACCAAAGCGGGTGTCGGTACTAATACCCGCTCATAATGAGGAAGACAGTATTTTTGATACAGTAACCGCTGCTTTTGCCCTGCCTGGCGTAAGTCAGGTGGTGGTGGTGGACGACGCCTCCTCCGACCGAACATCCGAAATGGCGGAAAAAGCCGGTGCAACGGTGAAAGTGTTGCAGGTCAACGGTGGTAAGGGAGCTGCCATGAACGCCGGGGTCCCGCTGGTGGATGGCGACGTAGTGCTCCTGCTGGACGGCGACCTGGGGTCTTCCGCTGACGGGGCTGCTCCATTACTGGAACCGGTGTTAAACGGAGAGGCCGACATGACGGTGGCGGTTTTTCCCAGGACCGGTAAAAAAGGTGGTTTCGGCCTGGTGAAGGGCCTTGCCCGGGGCGGTATCAAGTATTATACCGGGCTGGAAATGACGACGCCACTTTCCGGGCAGCGGGCTATGAACCGCCAGGCCTTTCAAGCGGTCCTGCCCTTCGCCGAAGGTTACGGAGTTGAGGTGGCGCTTACGGTTAAGGCCGCCGCTAGTGGTTTCAGGGTGAAAGAAGTTCCGGTTATCATGACCCACAAGGAAACGGGCAGGGATTTGAAGGGTTTCATACACCGGGGCAGGCAGTTTAACGATGTATTAAAAACATTGCTTAGTATAAGGAAATAAAATAGAACTGCTGCCCGGTTCCGGGCAGTGCGTATTTACAATAACAGTGTAGCTACATATAAAACCGGGGTGTGCGTTGATTGAACAGTTACCACTTGCAGGATAATATTCTCCTGTATACCGCAGTATTCTTTGCCGGGGGCTGGCTGTTCAGCCGCCAGACAGTAAAGGCAGTAATGAATATGATAACCGAAGCCGGATTCGTCCGGCCCAATTTCAGGGGCGATGAAATTCCGGTGGGGGCAGGTCTGGTTTTTTTCCTGAGCGCTCTTGCCGTGTATACAGTGGCCTTTATTTTTCTTCCGGATTATTTTCAGTACAAAATATTTAGTCTACTGCTGGCTCTGGCCTGTTTTACCCTGTTGGGGCTTATTGATGATGTTTGGGGCAGCAGGTCGGTAACGGGGATTAAAGGGCACCTGCTGAGTTTGTGCAGGGGACGGCTTACCACCGGGGGTTTGAAAGCTGCAGGCGGTGGTGTGGTGGGTCTATTGCTGGCGGCTTCAGCCGGTGATTGGACGATGATACCACTTAATGCCCTGATTATTGCTTTATCTGTAAATAGCATCAACCTGATGGATCTCCGGCCCGGCCGGGCGGGGAAGGTGTTTTTGCTGCTGTGGCTGGTGCTGTTGGCGGCCATGCCCGGCAGGGTGGAGATGATCCTGACGGCGGTTGTAGCCGGTGCTCTACTGGCCTATTTGCCCTATGATCTGAAAGCCCGGGCCATGATGGGCGACACCGGCGCCAACACTCTGGGCGCTTGCCTTGGCATGGCCGTGGTCTGGCTGCTGGAAACCCCTTATAAGATTGTTTTCCTTCTGTTGCTCATTGCTTTTCATGTTTTCACCGAAAAGTATTCCCTCACCAGAATTATCGCCGAAAATCGTTTGCTAAATTATCTGGATGAGCTGGGCAGGGGTTAAAATGCTGAAAAATTAATAATTTACTGTCAAAACATTTATAAATCAAGGCCAGAAATCATTTCTGGCCTTGATTTATGTTTAATAAAGACAGGCTGGTCAATAATACTAATCTGAGCAGGAATACAGATATACAGACGGTTCTCTCCGGCTACAGTCTGGTGCGGGAAGTGGCCGGGGAGATTGGCGTAGTAACAGATATACCGTTATATCAGGGGAGGGACTTTGTTGGGACGTGTAGCATTCAGGGAAAACCGCTGCAAGGGCTGTGAGCTGTGCAAGGCTTTTTGCCCCAAGGGAATTATTGTTATGGCCAGCAGGATTAACAGTATGGGATTTCACCCGGCCACCGTGGAGGAAGAAAATATGGACAAATGCACCGGTTGTGCTATCTGCGCCCGGATGTGTCCCGACCTGGTGATCGAAGTGGAGAAGGAGGAGAAGAAGGTTGGCTAAGATATTGATGAAAGGTAACGAGGCTATTGGCGAGGGCGCCATCAGGGCCGGCTGCCGCTATTTCTTCAGCTATCCTATCACACCTCAGAGTGAATTGCCCCACTATCTGGCCAAAAAGATGCCGGAAGTGGGCGGTCTTTACCTGCAGGCGGAGAGCGAGATTGCTTCCATCAATATGGTCTTCGGCGCGGCAGGGGCCGGGGCCAGGGTAATGACCTCTTCCTCCGGACCGGGCATCAGCCTTATGCAGGAGGGTATTTCCTACCTGGCCGGGGCGGAACTGCCCTGTGTAATTGTTAATATTATCCGGGGTGGACCCGGGTTGGGCAATATTGCCCCCGCCCAGTCCGACTACTTTCAGGCTGTTAAAGGCGGCGGTCACGGGGATTACAGGTTAATAGCGCTGGCTCCGGCCTCGGTGCAGGAAATTATCGACCTCATGGGGGACGCCTTTGACCTGGCGGACAAATATCGCAACCCGGTCATGCTTTTGGGTGACGGGGTGCTGGGCCAGATGATGGAGCCTGTGGAACTGGCCGGAGAAAAGGAAATTGCTGTTTCTGAAAAGCCCTGGGCCTCCACCGGACGAATGGGGCGTAAGGACAAAAGGTTGATTAGCTCGTTGCAAATCGTACCCGAAAACTGTGAAAAGCACAATATAAAACTCTTCGAAAAATACGCCGTGGCCGAGCAGAATGAGCAGTGCTGGGAAGAATACTGCCTGGAAGACGCGGAACTGGTACTGGTGGCCTTTGGCACCGCGGCCAGGATTTGCAAGGCTGTGGTAGATACCTGCCGGGCAGAGGGCCGGGCGGTGGGTTTGTTAAGGCCGATTACCCTTTGGCCGTTCCCGGTAAAAGCTTTTGAAAAAACCATTTCCACCGCCAAACGCTATCTCTCCGTGGAAATGAGCATGGGCCAGATGGTAGAAGACGTCAGGCTGGCGGTAAACGGCCGTAGGCCGGTGAGTTTTTACGGCCGGGCGGGCGGTATGCTGCCCGTGGCCAGGGACATATATAATGAGGTTCAAAAATTATTAGCCCGGGGTAAAGCATAATGGAAAAGGTATTCACACGGCCTAATTCACTTCAAGATATGCCCATGCATTACTGCCCTGGCTGCAGCCACGGCATTGTGCATCGACTGGTGGCGGAAGTGATAGACGAAATGGATATGTTAGACCGGGCCATTGCCGTGGCCTCGGTGGGCTGCTCCGTTTTTGCCTACGACTATTTTGAATGCGACGCCTACCAGGCTTCTCACGGCAGGGCGCCTGCGGTGGCCACGGGTATCAAGAGGGTGTTGCCGGACCGCCTGGTATTTACCTACCAGGGAGACGGCGATTTGGCTTCCATCGGTACGGGCGAGGTTGTGCATGCCGCTGCCCGGGGCGAAAAATTCACTGCTATTTATATAAATAATGCCATATATGGCATGACCGGCGGGCAGATGGCCCCTACCTCACTGATGGGACAGGTTACTACCACCACCCCTTATGGCCGGGATAGGGAAAATAACGGCTTCCCGGTGCGCATGAGCGAAATGCTGGCATTGCTGGACGGATGCGCCTACGTGGCCAGGGTGTCGGTGCACAGCCCGGCCAATGTGGGCAAGGCCAAAAAAGCTATCAGAAAGGCCTTTGAGGTGCAAATGGCGGGTTTGGGCTTTTCCATCGTGGAGGTGCTTTCCTCCTGCCCTACCAACTGGGGTCTGCCTCCACTAAAAGCACTAAAGTGGCTGGAGGAGAATATGGTACCCTATTACCCGCTGGGTGAATTAAAAGAAGCTGCGGAGGTGGTATAAATGTTTGAGGGTATAATGATTGCAGGTTTCGGCGGCCAGGGTGTGCTTTCCACAGGCCAGTTGCTGGCCTATGCAGGCATGCTGGAGAACAGGCACGTGGCCTGGATACCGTCTTACGGCCCGGAAATGAGGGGCGGTACCGCCAACTGCGGCATTTCTATATCGGATAAACCCATAAGCTCGCCGGTGGTCAGTGAGCCTACGGTGTTGATTGCCATGAACAGGCCATCCCTGGAGAAATTTGAAAAGACCGTAGAGTCCGGCGGTATTATTTTTGTCAACATCTCTCTGATAGAAATTAAAGCTACCAGAAAGGATGTAAGGGTGTTTTACATTCCGGCTAACAACATGGCCGAGGAACTGGGCAACGCCAAGGTGGCCAACAATATAATCCTGGGTGCCCTGCTGGAGCTCACCGGGGTGGTGACTCTGGACGCCGTGGAGGAGTCCCTGCGCAAGGTACTGCCGCCGCATTACCACAAACTCATACCCATCAACCGGAAGGCCTTGGAGATTGGTGCCGAGTTTGTTAAGGAATGCGACAGGGGACGGTTCTTGACTGTCGCAATCAGCCCTGCCTGAAGTAAATTGTGTAAATCACCGACATAGCTTAGAAGGTCTATAAAGATGCGGGGATAAGAATGTAAGGGCAATAGGGAAACTATAGATGTATCTGTACTTGAACTATAAGCTTTATGGGATAAGCAGAAACATAATTTATCAGGACTGACTGTCGACAGCAAGAACCGTTAATATGTCGCTGTCGGTAGTTTGTAGAAAAGTCGCTCACCGGAAAGAGAGTGGCTTTTTTAGTTTGTAATGCAGGGTTTATTGAATAATTATTGAAAAAGGAAAACATCATGGTTTGGGGAATCTGGCGCCTGTTCCGTGAGCTCCGGCCGGCAATAATTATCTTGGATTGGCAGGAAAAACCGGAACAAGAGAAAAAATGGATTATAAGAGAAATTCTTGAGAGGTTTGATTCATGTTTATAGTATTAACCGCAATGAAAATATTTTTGTATTCCCTGGTTTTTATCAGGGTATTACAAAGAACTCCAATAAGTATCTCACTGGTATTAATAATGCTTGCATTGTTAGTCAGCGGTTTCTGGCGCAGTTTTTACATGTACAATAGAAGCAAAGTGAATATAATCACTTTGCTTCTGGACTTAATTCTTGCCGTTCTTTTCTCTCTAATTTCGGAAAGAAGCATCGATAAACTTTTTACGGTTTACTTGGCGGAAGGGACTGCTATATTGCCAAAACCCTTTTTCATTGCTTACGCTATGCTTACCGTAGTGGCCAAAGTGGGATCTGGCGCATTTTTTGATTTTAGAGAAAATGGGCAGATGGAATTTCCTGAAATTCCTGATTTAATGCTGAATGTATTTGTGTTTTTTCTGGTTTTTAGTGAAAGAAGACAGAGGGAACAAAGGCTTGCCTATGAAAAGTTGACAAAAGAACTTGGTTTCGTTAACCTTCAACTGAAGGAAAGCATGGCTTTAAGTGAAAGTCTGGCCTTCGAAGCGGAGCGGCGGCGAATATCCGGGGAAATCCACGATAGCCTCGGTCATCATCTTACAGGTTTGATTTTAACCCTCGAAGCGGGAAAAAAGCTCATGAGCCATAATGTGGAAGCCGGGAAGACGTACTGGGATAAAGCTCTTCAGGTTTCCCGGGTAGCCCTTGACTCTGTGCGGGAACTTGTTTCGGCAAAAAAGGAATCGAGTTTTGAATTTGATTTGACCTCCCGTTTAAAAGAAATGGTTAAGGAGGTCCAGTCTTTAACCGGTTTAAAAATCGATCTTGACATTCAATCAGGGGATATTGAACTTTCAGGGAAAAAACAGCTTAACATATATAGGATTTACCAGGAAGCCGTTACCAACACCATGCGCCACGCCAATGCCGTCTGTGCTCGGATTTCAATATCCGGCAACAAGGAATTGTTATGTTTCTCCTATTGGGATAATGGTTCCGGAACAAACCGGCTTGAAGAAGGAAACGGCTTAAAGGGCATGAAAGACAGGATTTCTGATATTGGCGGTGCTATTCATTTTCAGTCCCGGCCCGGCAACGGCTTTAAAATTGAAGGGTGCATAGATAAACGAGGGAAAGAGCAATGAATAAAATAAGAATTTTGATTGTAGACGACCAACCAATTGTTTGCGAAGGTTTAAACGCCATTCTTCAACTTGAAGATGATTTTGAAGTTGCAGGTATTTGTCACAACGGGCAAGAGGCTCTGAACTATTGCCAGCAGGCCAAGCCTGATATAGTACTGATGGACGCGCGTATGCCTGTAATAAATGGTATCGCAGCAACTAAAGAAATCAGCAGGCTTTTTCCAGATATAAAGGTGCTTATTCTTACAACCTTTAATGAGGATAGTCTGATTTTTGAGGGTATACAGTCCGGTGCCAGAGGCTTTTTGCTTAAAGATATGCAGCCTGACGAGTTGTGTAAGAACATCAGGGTGGTTCATGCTGGAGGGGGTTGTCTGCATCCCGATGTGACGCTAAAAGTTCTTGAAAAGATTGCAACCCGGAGAGCGGAGATTGCTGTTGACAATTTGTCCGTAGACAGTTTTAATCAACTGACAAACCGGGAGAAGGAAGTATTAAGACTGATTGGCAGGGGTTTGTCCAACACTGAGATATCCTCTGTACTATTCATTGTTGAAGGGACAGTGAAAAGTCATGTAAGTAGTTTGTTGTCCAAACTTGGGGCCAGGGACAGAACACAACTGGCTATCCTTGCGCAAAAAGGCATGACTTGAGTTAGAGAAAACTATATCTCAAGTATGATGTGCAGCACCCCCTTCATCTTTAGTATAAAGGTGAGGGGGGTTTTTATTTTGGTCAGGGGCGGATTGTAATGATTATATAAAAAAAGAGGAGGATGCGTGTGCTTTTTCCTGCTCGAATTGTCTTTGAACACGGCGGAAAGGAGACGGCACACAAGGAAACAGGATGAAAAAGAGAAAAACAATGCTGGTCTTTCTGGTACTTATTTCATTGTTAAGCCTGTGCATCATAACGGCTTGTGAGAAAAAAAAGACGGATGATCAGGCAAAGCCGGTTGAGGTTGAGGTAAAACGGGTGGAGGTCGTAGCAGCGAAGCGTGAAAAGGTGGCGCTCCTTTCCGAACTCTCAGCTGCGCTTCAGCCTGGCGAAGAGTCAGAAATTTCTTTTGAAGTGCCCGGCCGCATAGTGACAATGTCAGCCAACGAGGGAGATCAGATTAGTACCGGCGAGGTGCTGGCCAGGCTGGACGCCAGCGAGTTCTCTTTGCAGGTAAGCCAGACCGTGACTGACCTTGATAAAGAGAAGGTCGATTACCAACAGACCAAAGAGGACCTTAACCGGATGGAGCAGTTATACCACCAAAAAGCGATCTCGCAGCATGATTACGAAAATGCGCAAAATCGTTTTATTATAGCTGAAAAAGACTACCTTCAGGCTAAACAGGCCTATTCATTAACAATGGATAAAAACATACTGAAATCACCCATAAGCGGTACGGTCATAGCCAAGCTCTTGTCTGTTGGACAACTGGTGGAGGTTGGAGCACCCGTGTACCGCGTGGGGCAAGTCAATCCTTTAAAGGTATTGCTGCCGGTGCCGGATCGCGATATTTCAGCCTGGCATACAGGAGACGTGGTGACCCTCTCCCTTTATAAAGATACCCGGGAAGGAAAGGTGACTCGCATTTTTCCGTCAACTAACCAGAGCACGGGAACGATCAGTGTGGAAGTGACTGTTGACAACCCGCAGCGGGACTGGCACCCGGGACAGGTGGTCGCGGCCAGTCGCGCCGTTGCGGAGAAGGAAGGCCTGTTTGTGCCGGTGGAGGCCGTTCTGAACCGTGGTGAAGAAAAGCCCTATGTCTTTCTGGTGGTCGGGGAAAAAGTTGTAAAGACCGCTGTAACCACTGATGAGCTGTTCGATAACCGCCTGGAGATCCTTGCCGGCTTAAAAGAGGGCGAACAAGTGGTGGTTAAGGGAGCAGACAGGCTCTTTGACGGGGATCCGATCCAACTGGCAGGGGAAGCAAAAAATGATTGAATATCTATTGAAAAAGCGAAAAATAACGCTTCTTTTCTTCTTTATGATTATAATCACCGGCTTCCTGAGCTTTTTGCAACTGCGCTGACCGGGAAGAACTGCCGCTTTTAATCAGCCTGCCCCAGGGCACTGATGTGGAAGAAACCAACCGCATTACCAGGGAAGTGCAGGACTGGGTGAGCCGTCAGCCAGGCGTTAAAGAAGTAGCAGCAGTCGCGGGCGCCAGGGCGTATCTGTGGTTCGGAGACAGAGCGGCCCTGAATTCCGTGTCCGACCAAAACGCCATGGTCATGGCCAAGCTAGACACCAAAAAGGTGAAACTGCAAGAAGCAGCCGACAGATGGTGCCAGGAGCTAAAGCAAAAATACCCCGGTATGGATATCAACCCCAGGTTCTTGAAAACCGGACCGCCTGTTGGTGATGAGATCGAGATCCAGATTTACGGTAACGATATCGGGAAACTCCGACAAATATCCCAGCAGGTTAGAGATAAGGCTTCTAAAGTACCCGGCGCCCGCAATATCCAGGACGATTTCGGCATGGACCGTTATGCCCTGGAGTTCCAGGTGAATAAGGCCATGATGGATCAAAGGCTGGTCAATTACACCGACCTTTCCCGCACACTGCGCCTGGTCAGTGAAGGTATTGCTGTTGGCGAGTTCGACAACGGAAAGGATTTAATTGACTTAAAATTATATGCTGAAAAGTCCGGGGAAGACCCGCTGGCGGTTTTTCAGCACATGACTGTGGCCAACGCCCGGGGTGAGCAGATCCCCCTGGCCCAAATTGCCACCATCAAACCGTCATTTACCATTCAAACCATTCCCCATCGCAACCTTTCACGGGTGGTGACCATTACCGGAGACGTGCACAACCGCACAGCCACGGAAGTGATGGATGATATCGCACAGATCTTCAAAGAAATGGAATTGCCGGCTGGATACCGCTGGGACACTGGCGGGGAAACGTCGGAGCAGACGGATATCTTCATCGACATGGGTAAACTCTCCATTGTGGTGGTTTTCCTTATATTGATCCAGATTGCCATGCAGTTTTATTCTATCAGCCTGCCTTTCCTGGTGATGAGTACGGTTTACCTGGCCGTCGCCGGCAGCATGATTGGCCTTTTTGCAACCCGCACCCCGCTGAGTTTCATGAGCATGCTGGGATGTATCTCGCTGGCCGGTATAGTGGTGCGGAACGGGATTGTTTTGATTGACTTTATAGAAAAGGCGCGCGAGGCCGGAACCGAATTGGTGCAGGCTGTAATCCAAGCCGGAGAAGCGCGCTTGCGTCCCATCCTGCTGACTTCGATGACAGCGATAGCCGGTTTAATGCCCCTGGCTCTTTCCGGGGACCCGCTATTTACACCGCTTGCCACCACCATTATTTCCGGACTGCTTTTTTCCACGATGCTGACGCTGATTGTGGTGCCGTCGCTTTATACAGTGCTGGCTGGTTACAAAGAAAGGATACGGGCTAAGAAAGCGCAAAAGCGGTCAGATCTGTGTATTTAAAGGTTTGCAGGTAAATAAATCAACCGCTTTTTTCCTTTCCTCGGGACATTTTAATACCATTATAGTGTCTTTTACATTTTATAACATTTATATTGGGGGCTTTTGTAATAACCAATAATAACCCCTCTGTCATCAAATGGACAGGGGGTGTTATTATGCCAAGAAGTGAAAAAATAGTTAAAGCTGTTAAAAGCAACACCAAGCACACCCTGTACGTATTATGCATTGCATTTTGTATACATTATGCATGTCCAAAGAAAAAGTTCGAATATTTTGTATACTTTTTATGTGCTTGATTACAAACACAATATAGTACTCTATAATGAAATATGACGGCAAATAGCAGAAAGGAAGTCAGCTTTCCTGGAAATAGCTTGAAAAATAAAAAAATATAGAATTTTCAATTGTCGCAATGGTAAAACTGGTTTGTCAGTATGGGATTAAACACCACACTAATTAGTTCCAATGAGGGCGCAGCATTCCAAATAAGTATGTTGCAAGACTGAAGCAATACATTTATCACCATTTAATCGCAGTAAGCTTTTAGCGAGATTACGCATAGTTGCAAAAACACGGGGAGCAGATCCAGTACTATTTTCCCTCTTAAATCAAGGGGTTCAAAAGGACAGGCAATATTTTATAACTAGGTGGCCAGGAGTATATTTTTTACTTTGACGTGCCGTGGGGTTTCACTCGGCTGACCAGTAAAAGCCAGTAATTATAACCCACTGTAATAGTAGTATAAACTGTATGGAAAGGAGGGGTTAGTTTTGATAGATTGGGAAAGTGCATTATCGGTGGCGACTATGGGTATTGTTTCTGTCTTTCTGGTATTGGGTACATTAAGTGTGGTTGTAGCTATAACCGGTAAGATTGTTAAGAAAGTTGAGGCTAAGTAACATACTAAGTAGAGGAACATGGACCATGGCAGATAAATAGTAATTTGGAGGTAGTAATGATGAGCACGAAGGTATCAGCGCCTATGGTGGGAAAACTTGTGTCGATAGATGTTAAAGTCGGTGATGCGGTTAAAAAAGATGCTCCCATTGCATCATTAGAGGCTATGAAAATGATTGTAAAAGTATTTGCTCCTGCTGACGGTGTGGTTAAAGAAATTACTGCGTCCCCGGGGGATGTAGTCAATCCCGATATAGCTATTATGACTCTGGAATAGTTTCTCAAGAAAGGGGAAAGCGCCATGTGGAATACATTTACAGATAATCTTCAAAATATAGGCTTATTTCACGTTCAGTACGGCCACATACTTATGTGGGTAATATCCTTCGCATTATTATACCTGGCCATTCATAAAGGAGTAGAGCCATTATTACTTGTTCCGATAGCATTCGGCATATTTGCTACAAATTTCCCTCTGGTAAACTTAATGGATAAAGGAGGATTATTTTATATATTTTTCAACAGCGGTATCAAATCTGAAATAATTCCTCCCCTGATTTTTTTAGGGCTGGGGGCTATGACAGATTTCGGTCCCATGCTGGCCAACCCCAGAACAATTATTTTGGGTGCTGCCGCGCAATTGGGTGTATATGCTGCATTTTTTTGCGCTCTTGTCCTTGGATTCACTGTACCCGAGGCGGCAACCATAGGTATCATCGGCGGGGCAGACGGCCCTACCACCATTTACCTGGCGTCTAACCTGGCTCCTCATTTGCTGGGAACCGTTTCAGTGGCTGCCTACTCGTATATGGCCCTTGTTCCGGTAATAATTCCGCCTGTTGCCAAGCTTATGACAACACGCAAGGAGCGCCAGATAATAATGAAACAAATGCGGCAGGTCAGCAAGACGGAAAAAGTGCTATTTCCTGTCATCGGCAGCCTGGTCATCACATTGCTTGTGCCGCAAGCAGCGCCCCTGATTGCCATGTTCATGCTGGGCAACCTGTTCCTGGAAAGCGGAGTGGTGGAAAGACTAACCGATGTATCCCGCAATGCTCTGATGAATATAGTAACAATCTTTTTAGGCCTGGGTGTTGGAGCTACCATGTCGGCGGAAAACTTCCTCAACCCGAAAACTCTATATATATTAGCTCTGGGTATTGTTGCCTTTGGTTTTGCTACTGCGGGCGGGGTTCTGATTGCCAAATTTATGAACCTTTTCCTGAAAGAAAAAATAAATCCCCTGATTGGCGCCGCCGGAGTATCCGCTGTACCTATGGCTGCCAGGGTTGTTCATAACATGGGGACCGAAGCGAATCCTCAGAATTATTTGTTGATGCATGCCATGGGTCCGAATGTAGCGGGAGTAATTGGTACGGCAGTGGCTGCCGGAGCTTTCATTTCAGCAATTAAGTAGTATTGTATTATGTTACCCAAATTAAAGGACTATAGGCTTTATAAGAAATAAAAACTTTTTAGATAATAGAGTGGACTGTGATAAGCGGCTTCCAGAGTCCACTCCTTGTTTATCCGCAGATATATTTTAAATTAGGGGTTGCCGTTGTTCTGACGGTGACCCCCATAATTGTGCAACCAATCATATGTCTTTTTATATCATAAAACCTATCACGGGCACAAAATAAGAACCGGAAAGGCACTTTAATCGGAAATTAACGTAAAAATGATGAAGAGCATAAGGAGGGAATGTTATGTCGGCTCAGGCGCAGGAACTATTTACAGGCGGTATTTTTCTGGTTACATATGCCATGATCATGCTGGAAAAAATACACCGCACGGTGGTAGCCCTGGCAGGTGCCATGCTCGTTATTATAGCCGGGATTATCAGCCAGGAGCAGGCTGTGAGGTCTGTGGATTTCAACACCATCGGGCTGCTGATTGGCATGATGATTATAGTGGGTATTACCAGGCACACGGGCGTGTTTGAGTATATGGCGGTATATGCGGCCAAGGCTGCCAGGGGCGAGCCCGCCAAAATAATGATATCCCTGGCCACCATTACAGCAGTAACCTCGGCCCTTCTGGATAATGTAACCACGGTGCTGCTGATCGTGCCCGTAACCTTTGCCATTGCCAAGCAGCTTGATATAAATCCGGTCCCCTTTTTAATTGCCGAGGTTGTGGCCTCAAACATTGGCGGAACTGCCACCCTCATCGGCGATCCGCCGAATATTATGATCGGCAGCGCAACGGGTCTCGGGTTTATGGATTTTGTGTTTGCCCTGACGCCGGTCATTATAGTGGTTCATATAGCCACCATGATCTGGTTAAGGATTCTCTATAGAAAGGACATGGCGGCCAGGGAAGAGTTGAAAAAGAACATCCTGGCCATGGATGAAAAGAACGAAATAAAGGACGAAAGACTGCTAAAAAAATGTCTTATCGTGATAGGGATTACTGTAGTGGGGTTTGTTTTGCACCAGTACATGGGCATGGAATCCGGCACTATCGCCCTGGGAGGCGCGACACTGCTTTTGCTGCTGACCAGAGAGGAGCCTGAACACGCCCTGGCAGCAGTGGAATGGCCCGTGATCTTCTTCTTTGTGGGGCTGTTTATAATTGTCGGCGCTCTGGATCATGTGGGCATTATTGAGGCCGTTGCCAAAAAATCGCTGGAATTAACCGGCGGGGCCATGCTTCCCACAGGAATTCTTATATTATGGCTTTCGGCTATAGCATCAGCCTTTGTGGACAATATACCCTTTGTTGCCACTATGATACCTTTAATACATGATATGGGCCGTCTCGGGGGGATTACAGATTTAAATCCTCTCTGGTGGTCACTGTCTCTGGGCGCCTGTCTGGGAGGCAACGGCACGCTGATAGGCGCATCCGCCAATGTGGTGGTGGCCGGTTTAGCGGAAAAAAGGGGTGTAATTATAAACTTTATCAGCTTTACCAAAGTTGCTTTTCCCATGATGATTATGTCGGTAATAATTTGTACTGGTTATCTGGTGCTTTTCTATTTGAGATAACAAGGATATGCAAAACCTCCCCTGAGACCGGGGAGGTTTTTTTTAGTTCTTTCAGGTCATTCGGAGTTTTGAAATGAGCGTACCTGAATATGTCATTGTCTTCCCGCCAGCCTTTTTCAATGTACGATTCACCCCATCCGGAATCCTTATTTATTGTTCCGATTAGTATGGCCCCTCTTGTTTCATATAATAATTCTCCCCGTTTAAGTATTGAATAGTCTGATGTATTTTTATTGAGAAACTGGCCTGGATTGCCGAGCCATATTTTTACATCAGTTACAGAAATATTTATACACCATTAAAATTCACCAACATACTAATGATTACATAAATAAAACAAGGTGGGGAATGGTATGGAGAAATTAGCGGAACTTTTGGGTTATATTTTTTTTGCTGTAGCATTAAACATGGATTCATTAGGTGTAGGCTTTTCCTATGGCTTGCGTCGAATTAGAATCAGATTTATTTCTGTCTTTTTTATCAGCCTCATATCAATGGCGGTGATAATTTTTTCAATGATTGCCGGTCAACAAATAAGTAAAATAATACCAATAGAAGGGGCCATCCGTTTTGGGGGCATAATATTGGTTGCTATTGGAATAATCGCACTTTATCGGTGTTTTAGGCAGGAAAAGAATATTTTTGACCCGTCCCCCTCAATGGAAATGAGCACAAACCCAGAAAGTATAACTGAAATAAAACTTTTTAGCATTAAAATCTTTGGTTTGATTTTTCAGATTTTACGCAAACCACATAAGGCTGATATAGATATGTCTGGAACAATTTCCTTTCGGGAATCATTACCACTTGGCATAGCACTTGCTATGGATTCATTGGTAGCGGGAGTGGCTGCTTCGCTTATTGGATATAGTATAATAATAACTGCTTTGTTTGTGGGGATAGGGCAATTAGTTCTTATATATATAGGTTTGTCACTTGGCAAAGGTTTGAGTACAAATTTTTTCGGTCGAAAGTTATCTTTTGTTCCAAGTTTAATACTAATTATACTTGGAACAAAAAAGATGCTATAACACAACAAACCCACAAACTGACTTCGCTTCCTCGCTTCCTCAAACTCTTTCCAGTTCTTAATCTGAACCCACGGGTCGTATAATGCCATGCTTCGAATCTAAAATAACCAGGGTA
This sequence comes from uncultured Peptococcaceae bacterium, assembly GCA_964643075.1. Taxonomy (GTDB): domain Bacteria; phylum Bacillota; class Desulfotomaculia; order Desulfotomaculales; family Desulfocucumaceae; genus Desulfocucumis. The sequence goes on along the minus strand of CAZXQO010000007.1, from coordinate 63,253 downwards.
AGGAACCTTGTTGGCCCCGAACTGGTTAATGTCCCTCCAGACTCCCCAGATTACGCCATCCGTACTGCTGGAGAACTGGAGTCGAAGCGAGGGTTTCGAGTTCGTCTGGATAAACCGGGCGAAGCTTCCGAACCTTACTATCATTTTTTATGGGTTTGTCTAATATATTATTATAAATATTTTTACCAGTACGGTCCGGCCCGAAACCGGAGCACGGCATAGGACCCGTTTGAGGTCAGGTTTTTTATTGGGCTGACGTCGAAAGGATGATTTTTGACAAGTGGAATATCTTGCAATTCTTATGACTATATTTATGGTTAACGTGGTACTGAGCGGGGACAACGCGGTGGTTATAGCCTTGGCCTGCCGCAAGCTGCCCCCCAAACAGCAGAAGATGGCGATCCTGCTGGGAAGCGGCGGTGCGGTACTATTCAGGGTAATTTTAACCATTGTAATCGTCTACCTTTTAAAAATTCCCTTCCTTCAGGCCGTAGGGGGCCTCCTCCTGGTTTGCATTGCAGTTAAGCTCCTTAAGGATGAAGATTCCGGTAAGTACGTACAGTCAGCGGACAACCTGGCAGAAGCAATAAAGGTTATTGTGGTGGCCGACCTGATTATGAGTCTGGACAACACCCTGGCTATAGCCGCCGTTTCCAAGGGGAACTGGCCTATGCTGATTATTGGTCTGGCCACCAGCATTCCCATAATCATTTTCTGCGCACAGCTAATCATGTATCTGATGAAAAAATTACCCATTATTCTGTATATCGGTTCCGGAATATTGGGATGGACGGCCGGTGAAATGCTGGTGGGGGATAAAAAGGTATACGAGTTACTGCACCATAATATGGCTGCCAGCACAGCTCGTATTATAGACATCGCGGTACCGTTGGTAATTACGGCCTTTGTTATTCTATATGGCTGGTGGAGCAACAAAAGGACAAAGCGGAAAGGAGCCTGGTACGATATATACATGGTAAAATAAAAACTTTGAAATTCCATAGGAAGATATTTTTTCGGGGTATTATTTTGGCAGGCGTAGGAAGTTCAAAATTAGTTGCGCAGGCTCACCTGGGAGTATAAAGAACTGGAATATCATAAAAGTAAAAAACCTGAACGAAGGTCAGGTTTTTTACTTTTATGAATTTTTGACTGCGGACAGGGGAGGTTAAATCGTTAACTTAAATAGAGACAATGGAAGCTAAGAAAAAAGTTCCGGGTAATAATTGGGGGCTTGCAGTTCGATGTGTTTAATTTCGGTTGGTTTTTTATTTGCTGATGTTTATTAAAACTGGTAGCTGCTATATAATACTGAAATGACAGGGTTATAAGGCTACCGGGGAAAGATTCCGGGAGAAAACAGGATAACGTAAGACGGATCGCGGCATAGCCGCTTGTGGAGGGCTGGAAAAAGTGATCAATGCTGATAGAACTGTTAAAGAATTCATGGAATTGGTACAGGTGGATAGTGTCAGCGGGCAGGAAAGAAAGCTGGCGGACCTGCTTATAAACCGGCTTGAATTCCTGGGGCTGGAGGTTTGGGAAGACGATACCGGTAAAAAGCTGAGCACTTCTGCAGGCAATATTATCGGTAAATTACCCGGAACGGTTGCCGGTGGAGAACCTGTACTGCTGTGTGCCCACATGGACACCGTGGAACCTGGAGCGGGAGTGGTGCCGGTGCTGGATAACAGGGTGATCAAATCCTCCGGCGATACCATACTGGGCGCAGACGATAAAGCTGGTATAACAGCCATTCTGGAAGTGTTGAGGGTAATCAGGGAAAACAATATTCTTCATGGTGGGATTGAAGTGGCCTTCACCGTCTGGGAGGAAGGGGGGCTTTTAGGGGCTAAAAATCTGGATCTTGGCAGGCTGGAGTCTAAAATGGGGTTTGTGCTGGACTGCGACGGTCCGGCAGGAACAATTATTGTGCAGGCCCCGTCACAGGACAGAATTTCAGCTACGGTACGGGGCAGGGCCGCCCATGCCGGAATCAGTCCGGAAGAGGGCATAAATGCCATTGTAGTGGCCTCCAGGGCCATCGCGGCCATGAAGCTGGGCCGGATTGATGACGAAACCACTGCCAATATTGGGGTAATAACCGGGGGCAAGGCAATAAATATAGTTCCCGATGCCGTGACTATCAAGGGGGAGACCAGGAGCCTCACTGCGTCAAAAAGGGAAGCTCAGACTAAGTCCATGGTGGCGGCGCTGGAGGAAACGGCAAGGGCTAATGGCGCCACAGCGGATGTGGTAGTGGAAACCATCTACCCGGATTTCAAACTGGGTGAGAAGGACCGGGTGGTCATCATAGCGGCCAGGGCAGCCCGCCAATTAGGAATAAACCCCCGTCTGGTGAAGACTGGCGGGGGTTCCGATGCCAACATTTTTAACAACCGGGGCATAGCAGTGGCCAATTTGGGTATAGCCATGCAGAAGGTGCACACCACCGATGAATATATCCGTTCCGAAGATCTGGTCAGCAATGCCCGCTATCTTTTGGAAATAATCAGCACGGTGCAGGAAACAGCCTGATCGTTAAGTGGTTCAAGGTACGCCATTGCCGGTAATGGTATGGATAAGTAGAAACGCTTGGAGGAAATATTTTGATTCGCGTCAGAAGGGGCCTGGTTACCGCTATTGAAAAAAAAAGGTTGGGATACACGGAGGCGCTGGTCCAGACCGGGGAGGCCCTGGAGAAGGCCGTTAGTTATGATGCCCTTACCGGCCCGTTACAGTTAGGGGACGAAGTAGTGCTGAACACTACCGCAGTGCATAAAAATTTGGGCACCGGCGGGATGCACTTTGTTATGACCAACCTGTCCCACAGGGAACTGGACCCTCCGGCTAAAGGACACATTATGAAACTCAGATACACCCCCGGGCAGGTGAAAGTGCTGGCGGTAGAGGAAGATCAGCATCCGCTGAGCCATCTGTACAGGGGGACGGATTCTCTCACCGGCATGCCGGTCATCATAGGCACCCTGCACAGCATGCTGGGCCCGGCGGCGGCGACCCTGAAAAAATATGCCGGGGAAGGGACCAGGGTGGTCTATGTTATGACCGACGGAGCGGCCCTGCCGCTCCAACTGAGCAATCTGGTGGCGGAATTAAAGGAAAAGGACTTGCTGCAAAGCACAGTTACTTGCGGCCATGCCTTCGGGGGTGACCTCGAAGCTGTCAACGTATACAGCGGGCTGCTGGCAGCTAAAGGAGCCGCCGGGGCAGATGCTGTAATCATCACCATGGGGCCGGGCATTGTGGGTACGGGGACAGCTTTCGGTTTTACCGGCACGGAGCAGGGGGAACTGGTCAATGCGGTAAATGTATTAGGTGGCCGTGCCCTGGCTGTACCCAGGATAACCTTCGCCGATGCCAGGGAAAGGCACCGGGGTCTGAGCCATCATACCAGGACATCCCTGGGCAGGATTGCCCTGACCCCCTGCGTGGTTACCCTGCCGCTGATGGACGGGGAAAAAAACGGGCTGGTTAAAGAGCAGTTGGAGGATAGCGGCATTAGCCGCTTGCACCGGACGGTGGAGATAGACGCATTCGCCACCGGGGAAATCCTCCGGGAATATGGCCTGAAAGTTACCACCATGGGCAGGGGCTATGAGCAGGACAGTGAATTTTTTATGGCGGCCGGGGCGGCGGGTATGTATGCTGCACAACTGCTCAATGCAAGCCGGACCTGAGCATCTCCGCTACGGTGATGTATTGGCGGCTGTAATCCCGCAGTGCCTTTAGCACCTCGGCAGGCTTGCCGCATACATAAAAGCGATCTTTGAATATATATACACGCATATCATTCACTCCCAATATGTTATGGGACTATAGTATGACAGTATGAAAAGCTATATGCATTTATATAACGGTAGAACAAAGCAGGGTGAAAAATGAAGGGTACTGTTATTCTTACCACTGATGCCAGTGGGGCGGCGGAGGCTGCGGCCCGGGGCAGGGTGGTGCTGGTAGTAGATGTGATAGATTTTTCCACCACCATGGAGGCGGCCCTGGATGCCGGGGCACTGGCTGTGTTCGGCGCGGCCCCTGACGCCGCTAGACCTCCGGTGGCCGTGGAGCCATATAAAATAGGCATTATGGCGGGGCAGTTGGCCATAAAAAATGGTACGGACGTGGTGCTGGTGGCAGAGCCCAGGATCGGTAGCGACGGGGAGAGAATGAAATCCGCTTCCCGGGCGCTGGCCGGTGTAGCGGAGGCAGGGGCTGTTATCGGGGAGGTACTGCCCAACCTGGGCGCGGAAACCCCCCGCCTGGTGGATCTTTCCAGTAGGGTGGTGCTGGGAGTCACCAGCACCGGGGGCGTTGCCTTTGATGCTGCGGTAAACGCCGGGGCGCCTCTGGTGCTGACTGGCACGGTGGCCCGCACACTGCAAAAAAAAGGAACGGCTCCGGCCATGGAGGCTGCCCGCCGGGCTGTCAGCGGGGCGGATCGGTTGGATGCCGGCATAGCGGTGGTGGCCGCTAGCGGTAATTCTATGGAGGATATAATGGCCGCCGAATTTATATACAAATTTATTATGGATTTAATGAGAAAGAAATAGCCTGCACCCGGTAGCCATTAATATCAAAACAACTCAGCTGTTAAACCTATTAATTGCCTTTAGAGGCATATTTTTTTTGCCCATCCCATAAACTTTAACTGGACAGGTTTATGGGGGGAGTGCGCATGACTGGCGCCAGGAAAAATTATTTTTCAGCGTTAATGATGCGGGGCTGGCCTTACCTGTTAACGGCGATGCTGGTGTTTACCCTTGGCATTACCCTGGGCGCATTGAGCGTGGAGCGCCTGGACGGTAAACAATCGGAGGAAGTTAGCCGCTACCTGCAAGGATTCATCAGGGAACTGGGCGACTTTAAGCCCGACAGACAGAGGGTGGCCAGAAACTCGCTGCTAAACGGGGCCGTAATGGTGGGGGCTATTTATATACTGGGACTGACGGTTATTGGCATGCCGGTTACACTGGCCATTCTCTTTGCCCGGGGATTTGTGCTGGGCTTTGCGGTGGGCTTTCTGGTAAGGGATTTGGCGGCGGGAGGCATACTAATGGCCCTGGTGTCTGTGGTTCCGCATAATCTGCTTTACATACCGGCGCTGCTGGTGGGCGTGGCCTCGTCATTATCCTTCGGTATGCTTCTGTTAAAAAGAAATTTTAATACCAGGTTACCGGTCTTGCCCAACTATGTCAAGTATACCACCATAATGCTGGTGGTGCTGGCTGTAACTTTGGGGGCGGGAATGGTAGAATCGTACGTGTCGCCGTGGCTTACCAAAATGGCGGCGGAAGCCCTACAGAGCGGTCTTGCAACCCCGACGGGGAGTTAGTTAAAAGCTGGCGGGCTAAATACGGAGGGTACTATGTTTATAGTTATATCTGGTTTGAGGAATAAGTTGCTTGCTCTCATCAGGTTGCTGCTGGTGTTTGCCATTCTGGCCATACTGGCAGGCCAGCTATACGGCCTGCTAAAGGATGCCGGGTGGTTTTATGGGCGCTGGGTGGATGACAGGCAGCCCAGCGGTAATCCCATGAAGGTGTTCCGCCAGCCCCAGGAAGATCCCCTGCCAGCGTGGGAGGACGGGGATGGTATTATCCAGCAGCTGCGGGAATTTTACTTAAAGGATTAGCCTGGCCATAGCCGGGCTTTTTTTGTTGCTAATTAGGATATAATTATCCAGACAGGAAAAATCCATCTGGAATAGAATTTTATATGTTAGACGTAAACACACCATAAGTATGCAAAGCATGGGGGGGTATACATATGCCGTCGAAGGTATATTTTACGGATATGAGGGCTGAACATGGCAAAAGCCTTTTGTATAAGTTGGAAAAGCTGTTTGATGCCGCCGGTATGAAAGAGCTGATCAAACCAGGCGATCTGGTGGCGCTCAAAGTTCATTTCGGGGAAAGGGGCAATACCGGCTATATCCGGCCCCAGTTTACCCGTAGGATTGTAAACCGGGTAAAGAAACTGGGCGGCAAGCCCTTTCTCACCGATGCCAATACCCTTTACGTAGGCAGCCGGGCCAACGCCGTGGACCATTTGCAAACAGCCATTGAAAATGGCTTTGCCTACGCGGTGATGGACGCGCCGTTAGTTATTGCCGATGGGCTGAACGGCAAGGATTTCGTTACCGTTCCGGTAGGTTTAAAGCATTTTAAAGAGGTAAAGATAGGCAGCGCCATAGTGCACGCGGACGCACTGATTGCCATTTCCCATTTGAAGGGTCACGAAGCCACGGGTTTCGGGGGTACCCTTAAAAATGTGGGTATGGGCTCTGGCTCCAGAAGCGGGAAGCAGATGATGCATTCCGACGTTCTCCCTAGCGTAAATATTGAAAAATGTCTGGGCTGCTCCAAATGCAGCCAGTGGTGCCCTGCCGGTGCCATAGCCGTGGGCGAGGACAAAAAGGCCGTGGTGGATGAAAAAAGCTGCATTGGCTGCGGGGAGTGTACCGTCACTTGCCCTGTCCAGGCCATAGCAGTAAACTGGAAGACCAAACCGGATATGATTCAGGAAAAAATTGTGGAGTACGCCGCCGGAGTGCTGAAAAATAAAGCAGGTAAGGCAGGCTTTATCAATTTTGTAAACAATGTTTCCCCCGACTGTGACTGCTTTGGCTGGACGGACGCCCCTCTGGTAAGGGACATCGGTATGCTGGCTTCTCTGGACCCGGTAGCTCTGGACCAGGCCAGCGTCGACCTTGTCAATAAAGAAAAGGGGCTTCCTAACTCAAGAGTTGCCGGTAAAGAAGACAGCGGTGACATATTCAGGGCGGTGCACCCCAGGGTGGACTGGCAGGTCCAACTTGCCTACGGTGAAGCCATCGGGCTGGGTTCCCGGGAATATGAGTTGATCAAAATTTGACCCAGTCCTCGAGGGTCGGGGATCAACAGGCTGTAAAGCTCATAACTCCTTCCGAATCCAAGGCTCACTTATATTTAAATACAGTACCCGTACCTTTTGCGCCGGGGAGGTTTTGGGCATGAAAAGTATCATCCGGCAGTACATGGACTATATATCCATTGAGAGAGGATTGGCCTACAACACTCTGCAGTCCTATCAGTCCGACCTGCTTTTTTTTGAAGAGTTTTGCCGGAATAAGGGTTACGACCCTCTGGGCGACTTTGCCAGGTCAGCTGTTATGGCCTACCTGATTAGTCTGAAGCGTGAGGGTATGGCGTCCACCACTTCGTCCCGCAGGCTGGCAGCCATAAAATCATTTTATAAATATTGCCTCGGTGAGGGCATAACCGACCGTGATCCCACGGAAAATATAGAATCGGGAAAGAGAAGCCTGAAGCTGCCGGGGGTGCTTTCCGTTTCCGAGGTGGATGTGTTGCTGAATCAGCCCCGCAGGGATACGCCGGCCGGGTTGCGGGACAGGGCCATGCTGGAAGTCATATACGCCTGCGGTGTCAGAGTTTCTGAGCTGACCGGCCTTAACGTTGGAGATGTAAACATTGAACAAAAATACATAAGATGCCTGGGTAAAGGGGCTAAGGAGAGAATTGTGCCCATGGGGCGGGTCGCTGCCAATTCCGTGCAGGAGTATCTGGCCGGGGCCAGGGGCAGGCTTACCAGAGGCAAGGCCACACCGGCGCTTTTTATTAACCGGCTGGGCAGTCGTCTTACCAGGCAGGGTTTCTGGAAGATAATTAAAAACTATGCCCGACGGGGAGGGATAAGGATAGATATAACTCCCCACACTCTCAGGCACTCCTTTGCCACACATATGCTGGAAAACGGCGCAGATCTCCGCTCGGTGCAGGAATTGCTCGGGCATGCCGATATAACTACCACCCAGATATACACCCACCTGACCAAGAGCCGTTTGAAAGAGGTATACAGGCAGTCGCACCCAAGGGCTTGACGGTGCAATCCGAAAAATACACATAGAGGAGTCGGAACCATGGGAAACGCAAAAATCAACAGAGTAATACTGATCGTATTGGATAGCGTGGGCATAGGAGAATTGCCGGACGCCGGGGCATACGGGGATACCGGCAGCAACACCCTGGTCAATACCGCCGAGGCCGTAGGCGGGCTGAAGCTGCCCAACCTGGGACTGCTCGGACTCGGTAACATTGCTAAAATTAAGGGAGTCCCCCCCGAGGATAACCCTACCGGGGCATACGGTAAAATGGCCGAAAAATCCCCCGGCAAGGATACTACTACCGGCCATTGGGAAATGTCCGGTGTGATACTGGACCAGCCTTTTCCTGTCTATCCCCACGGTTTTCCCCCGGAAATAATAAAAACCTTCGAGGAAAAGATTGGCAGGAAAACCCTGGCTAACAAAGCTGCCTCGGGAACGGCAATCATAGAGGAGCTTGGGGAGGAGCATATGAAAACCGGCTACCCCATTGTGTACACCTCTGCCGATAGTGTTTTCCAGATTGCCGCCCATGAGGAAATAATCCCTCTGGAAGAATTGTACAGTATGTGCCGGGTGGCCAGGAAACTACTTACCGGCGAGCATGCGGTGGGCAGGGTGATCGCCCGTCCCTTCGTGGGTAGTCCCGGTAGTTTTAAACGCACAACCAACCGTCATGACTTTTCCCTGAGGCCACCCGGTGAAACAATACTAAACCTGCTGCACAGCAGCGGCTGCAGGGTACAGGCTGTGGGAAAAATTGAGGATATATTCGCCGGCGAGGGCATAACCGAAGCGGTACATAGCAGCGGCAACCCGGACGGCATGGAAAAAACCCTGGAACTGATTCGCAGGCAGGGCGGGGGTTTCATCTTCACCAACCTGGTGGATTTTGACATGTTATATGGCCATCGCAACAATCCCGGGGGCTATGCCGGCGCCCTGGAGGAATTTGACAGGAAGTTGCCGGACTTTATAACGGCTCTGAGGGACGACGACATGCTTATCATAACCGCCGATCACGGCTGCGACCCCACCACCGCCAGTACCGACCACAGCAGGGAGTATGTGCCCCTGCTGGTTTACGGCAGACTTGTAAGAGGCGGGGTAAACCTGGGAATTAGGGAAACCTTTTCCGATATAGCTGCCACCATCGCTGAAATTTTCGGAGTTAAAATATGTTCGGGCAAAAGCTTCCTTGGGGAGATACATTAAGCGGGATGGTGAATGACACTGTGTGTATGTATAACGTTATAATGCTTTCCCTCATTGTAGACCAAGTAGAAAGATGGAAACGGAAAGAGTATAAAAGGGTAACTCATTAAGGGGTGACATTCACATGAGGATGGTTGACCTTATTAATAAGAAGAAGCAAGGTAGAGAATTAACCCAGGCTGAGATTGACTTTATAGTTAAGGGATACACTTCTGGAGAGATACCGGATTATCAAATGTCGGCCTTGTTAATGGCAATATACTTCAAGGGAATGAATAAAGAAGAAACGGCTAACCTCACTCTTGCCTTCATTAATTCAGGCGATAAGGTAGACTTATCGGAGATTAAAGGAATCAAAGTCGATAAGCATTCTACAGGTGGCGTTGGAGATAAAGTAAGTTTAATCGTTATTCCTCTAGTTGCATCCGTAGGAATACCAGTTGCTAAAATGTCTGGTAAAGGATTGGGTCACACAGGAGGGACGATTGATAAACTGGAAGCCGTTGAAGGATTCAAAACGAACCTTTCCAGGGATGAGTTTATTCATAACGTGAATACTTATAAGATGGCTATAGCAGGACAGAGTGCCAATTTAACCCCTGCTGATAAGAAGATTTATGCTTTGAGAGATGTTACAGCTACGGTAGATAGTGTTCCCTTGATAGCCGCCTCAGTAATGAGTAAGAAGATTGCTTCCGGGGCTGATGCTATCGTCTTGGACGTAAAGGTTGGTTCGGGAGCTTTTATGAAGTCGTTGGCTGAAGCCAGGGAATTGGCTCAAACAATGGTTGAAATAGGCAAGTCGCTTAACAGAAAGACAATAGCAATTATTACGGACATGAGCCAACCTTTAGGCCATGAGGTCGGCAATGCGAATGAGGTAAGGGAAGCGTTAGAAGTATTGCAGGGCAGTGGCGCAAAGGATTTAACTACCGTGGCTCTCACAATAGCGTCACACATGGCTGTATTAGGTGAAGCTTATACTGACTTCCATAATGCCTATAAAGGGCTTGAGAAAATAATTAATTCCGGTCAGGTTGTCAATACATTTAAACAGCTTATAAAAATCCAAGGCGGGAATCCTGCAGCAATTGATAACCCTGGCAAGCTTCCGCAAGCAAAATATCATGTGGAAGTTAAAGCCTCTCAGGAAGGATATGTAACGGCCATTAATGCTGAAGCCATAGGAGTTTCAGCAATGCTTCTCGGGGCAGGGCGAAAGAAGAAGGATGACCTGATAGATTACTCTGCCGGACTGACTATGGTTAAGAAAGTAGGGGATAAGGTCAACGCCGGGGATACGATCTGCTTATTGCACACAAACCTTGATGAATATCATGAAGCTGAAAATATGGTACGAAGTGCATACTCTTTCTGCGATACCGGGCCAAAGCCAATCAATTACATATATGAGGTCATTCAATAAAAGGGACGTTGTTTACATGTTTACAAATTACAAAAGCTCTAACTTTCTCATTAGTTCCTTTTCCTTTAAAGCTATCTTCCGTCCTCTTAGTGCAAGGCGGCTAACTGCAGGTCGGCTTAAACCAAGATTTCGCCCGATATCGGTTCCCTTCATGCCCAGCCGTTCCTGGGCAAAATAAACTATTACTGCCCGACAGGTAGAAACGACCGATCTTTTTGATTTGCTTATAAGTTCGTCTTCTTCTAAAACGTAATGGTTCAGTACTATTTTTAACATTTCAGGATAAACCGCTGAGGTTAAATCTTTGAAGCGTGAGTTTAATTCTTTCATTTCCCTTAATCTCTCTACAAACTGTTCGCTTCCAAGAACCCGTTCGTCGTGTTGTTCCGTCTTATCTCCGGATGCTTTCTTAATTCTTTTTAACCCTTCTCCCACTAACTCTGGCCTACTTCCAAATATCAATCCTTCGCTCATAAACGCTTTATATGCGGCTGTTGCTTCAGTCTTGTTATTACCAAAGAAAGTCAAAACTTCTCCATACTTCTGCCAGTCGTTTTTTAAATTACCCATTATAACCATGTGCCCGCTCCAAGGATATTTGTCCAGTTCCTGCAAGTTCTTTACTACTCCGGCACGTAACGGGTTTAAATGAATATATCTTATCAATTCGAGAAGGTATGTCTCTTCTTCACAGACAATAGATTTGTACCGGTTTTGGTATAAGTGTCCTACACGGTTGTGGCGGCGGTTAAAGGAGACAGCGTAGCCAGTCAGAAGACGCCGCATAAAAGTTGCGAGAGGTTTTTGCGCTGGGCGCAATAGCAAATGAAAGTGGTTGGTAAGAAGCGCCCAGGCAAGGCAATCTGTAGCGGTTTCCGGCAACAATTTCGCTATCCGGCGAATAAAGTCATAGCGGTCCTCATCAGTAATAAATATATCTCTTTTTTCAATACCCCGGACTATTACGTGCTGTAATAGTCCGGCAGCGTCTAATCGCGATCCTCTTGGCATAGCTAAATAATAATTCCAATTAATTAACATGTCAACATGTAAACAACGTCCCCAATGAACTTTTACAGTCGAAACACTGTCCTTTCAGATGATACTGTAGAGAGGAAGGGATTTTAATGCAATTGGATTTGATATTGTTTCACTTAATAAACCATCTGGCAGGAAAAATTAGCTGGCTGGACCAGATGATGGTAATGTATGCTAAAGATGGGCCCATTCTTTTTGGTTTGATGTTAGTTTGGCTCTGGTTTGCGAAAAGTCAGGATGGCGTATCAGCAAACAGGCGTGCTGTGTTGCTGGCCCTGGGGGCAGCCAGCGTGGCGCTGGCTGTAAATCAGCTTATCGGGGCAATATATTTCCGGCCACGGCCTTTTGCCCATCACATTGTTACGCTGCTGGTCGCTAAATCTCCTGACGCCTCCTTCCCTAGTGACCACGCCACCGCTGCCTTTGCCCTGGCGTTTACCATATATCAATGGAACAGGAAGTTTGGCGGTGGTATGCTAATTATGGCACTGTTCATGGGGTTTTCCCGGATATTTGTAGGAACGCATTATCCACTGGATGTTATCGGGGGCGCTGTGATAGGAACTGCAGGCGCTCTCCTGATAGGCCATCAAAGCCCCAGGCTGGAACCTGTCCTGGCGTGGGTGCTGGAAAGGTGGAAGACGGTAGAATTGAAAGTATTGAATAAGAATATGTAGCTCTTCCGTTTGGGGGCTGATCATGTGTGAACCAGGAATTATGCCAGCTAATCCGGCAGGCGAAGCAGGGAAAAAAAGAGGCGTTCGGGGAATTGGTAAAACACTTTAAAGATCCCGTTTTCCGCCAGGCCTTTGCGATGACACATGACCGGATGGAAGCTGAAGATATATCACAGGAAGCTTTTCTGAAAGCATATTGCTCCCTGGATAAGCTGAACAGCGAATTCGCTTTTGCGGCCTGGCTGGCCCGCATTGTTTATCGTCTATGCTGTGACCGTTTACAAAAGATTAAGAAAGAAGAAATGGTCATGGGGGAAGGACTGGCAGAGAGCATTGCTGTTCCACCCAGTTACGGAGGAACGGTGGAAAATCGGCAGTTGCAAATGGATATCGGGGAAGCAATGCAAAAACTCTCTCCGGAACACAGGGCAGCAATTGTTCTGCGGGATGTGCGGGGATTTCCTTACGATGAGATAGCGGAGATTCTGGGGATACCGCCGGGGACGGTCAAATCACGCCTACATGCGGCCCGTCTTCTGCTGCGGGCGGAACTAACAAGGTAAGGAAGGGGGAGTTGGTATGATGACACATTTAGAAGATCTGATTTCCGCATATATAGACGATGAAATATCAGATCAAGACCGCCTGATGGTGGAGGAGCATTTGGAAAATTGCCCTCAGTGTTGCGAGTTGATGGAGTCGCTTACCACAGTGCGGGGCCTGGTCTCTACGGCTTACCGGTCCGTTGAAGCACCCGGTCTGCTGGAACAAAAGGTGCTGGCCGCCATTGGCCGGGATAAAACTGCGCCAAGTCCGGCCTATGCCATAACTTTACCTTGGGGTGTGGCAATGGCTGCAATTCTTTTAATGTTTATCTTTTTCTCCCAATCGCCCATAGTAATATTTGGCTTTGGGGTGGTGTCATCACTGATGCACATATTAGTCCGGCTGCTGCATGTGCTGACCGTTTTTATCATTACGGTTCCATACCTGCTGGCTGAAATAGCAGTGTTTGCCATAATTCTATCATTAGTATCCGGATGGTCACTGCGGAGATTGCTGATATCAAAAGGATAAAACCTATGCTGTTTCCGACAACATAAGCCAGGCAAAGTAAAATAAAGTTGTGGGTGCCGCGCAAAGAGATACCGGCGGGTAGCAGATACAGTAGGAGCAGGTTCGTACTGGGCGTATGTGGCGGATTTGCAGTGCAGCTTATGAGCCAGGTTTCGTACAAACATTATAAGATTTTTCAGAATAGATTTTTCAGGATAGCAGGTGATTATCGTGAGCAAAAAACTGTATAAATTTCTATGCATAGGCATATTCCTTTTGCAGTTTCTATTACCGTCCGGCGCGGCCTTTGCGGATGGTGGAAGCCTGTTTGAACATCATGATACGGTGATACCGGAGCAGCAGTCGGTGGAGAATGTGGTGGTGGTAGGCGGAGACGCTACAATTCAAGGGGTGGTGCGTGACGCGGTTATCGTATTTAACGGTAATTTGATAGTCGGGGAATCCGCCCGTATTACAGGACCGATTCTGGTTATCGGGGGGAAAATCAGCCAGAAGCCCGGTGCCCTGTTAACTGATAATGTTTTGAATATAAGTTTTGACAATGCCATCATAAACAGCCTGCTCATTGGCGGGGCGCTGCTTGTAGGCGTCTGGCTGCTGCGGCTGGGACTCAGTCTGCTCATGATGGTTCTGCCGGTGGTTACAGCCATAATCGCCAACAAGAGGCTGGATCCCTTCGTTTTATTAATACGCCGGTCACCGTGGCGGCTTTTAGTGGCGGGTTTTTTCATCAGCCTGCTGCTGGCGGCTGTGGACGTTCTGCTGTGTGTCACGGTAATCTGCATACCCGTGGCGGCAGTATTGCTGCTGGCTAACTTGCTGGTATTCCTGCTGGGTCTGGCAGTCATCTGTATGCTTGCCGGGGAGTGGATCCCGGGTAATTCCGGGCGTTCCTCATGGCTGACGGCCGCCGGGGGGGCTGCTGTAATAACGGCCGGAGTAAACCTGCCGTTCCTGGGGGGATTGCTGCTGCTTGGGTTATTCTGGATTTCCCAGGGCATGATGGTGGTGTGGCTCTGGGAGAATAGAAAGCACAATTAGGAGCAGGGTAACGTGCAGTTGTAGGGGGAGCCAATTTGATAAAAGATACGGTTTTACATTTTGTGGTTCATTACGGATATATAGCAATATTTATTGCTTTAATGCTTGAACTGGTCGGGTTGCCCTTGCCCGGTGAAATACTCATGAGTTACACAGGTTATCTTGTTTCCCGGGGGCAGTTGAACTGGCTTGCTAGTATCCTTCTGGCAGCTTCGGGAGCAATAACCGGCGTAACCATATCTTACTGGATCGGCTCAAGGCTGGGTACCCGTTTTTTTCATAAATATGGATCTCGCTTTCATATGGGACCGGAGAGGCTGGAAAAAACATTCCGCTTGTTTCGCAGGTATGAGCATAGGATTCTGCTCATTGCTTATTATATACCCGGCATCCGGCACATTACGGGTTATTTTTCCGGCGTTACCGGAATGCCCTTCCGCATCTTTGCTGTACATGCATACATAGGCGCTTTCATATGGGCCGGAACTTTTATTTCTCTAGGAAAAATATTCGGCTCAAAATGGGAGCAATTCCACATCTCTATCAGGAACTACCTGATTATTGGCAGCATCATGGCAGCCCTGTTATTAGCAGTTATATACCTTTACAGGTTTTACAGGGTGCAGATTTTTAATGTTTTATTAACAATGCTGGAGGTTGCCGTAAAAACATTTCACTCACTGACTTCTGTGAAAATTTTGCTGATAGCTACGGCAACAGTTTTTTTAGCGCTATTAGCTGAGGTAGCAGGTCTGATTCAGGATTATTTTAGTAACGAATTCGGTCTGTTTAATTATGTTGTAGTGACCCTGGTGCATTTGATTTTTGATCAAAGCTGGGCAATGTGGATGCAGTTTCTCGGATACCTGGCGTTTCCCCGGGTGATGCTCACTGTGATTATCTTTACTGTATTATGGATTGCGGCAAAGAGCCGTGAGAAGTTGCTGGAAAACGGTTTTCTGATTATCGTAATTGTCGCCGGAGAGGTTTATAACGAGGGACTGGGACATATATTTCACAGTTTAGGGACCACCAGCACATTTCCAAGCGATCAGTCCCTGATGGCGGTTATTGTATACGGTCTTGCGGGGTTTTTGCTGGTACGGCATACCGGTGGCGCATGGTTTCGTATCCTGATTCCTACTATGGTTCTGATCATGGCTGCTCTTTTTGGATTAAGCCAGATCTTTCAGGGGGCGCAATATCCAAGTGATATATTGGCTGGGTATGTTTTCGGAGGAGTGTGGTTGAGTTTTAGTATTTTACTGCTGGAGGTGTTCCGCTATTTACGCAAGGTTAATCTGCAGCCATGATAAATCCAGTGGCTGGTATAAGAATCAGATATTTTGAATCTATATAAAATGATGATTTGTAAACTGTAATGATGCTGCCCTTAAAAAATACGAAAATTAATTAAATGGAAAGTCTCATACTAAGTTTTCAGTAGGGGGATCGTGTTTATGGAAATCAAAGAGAAACCAGCAATGAACATATATATAACCAGAAAACATATTGACAATTCCATATGGGAAGTGTTTACAGTCATTTCGCTTCTGGTATTGATGGCAAAAGTGCTGGAATATGCTTTGTATAATAAATTTGTCGCTTTCGATACGGCTATTAGTAGCTATATTCGTGGCTTTGCCTCTGAAAGGGTAACAAAGATAACTATTGTTGTTACTAATATTGGTTCTGCGATAATTGAAATCAGCTTAATGCTGGTTGTCATCGGTTATTTAATTTTTCACCTAAACAAAGTATGGGAATCTGCCATGTTGGCCGCCAGTCTGGCTGGCGGGTGGTTATTGAATGTATTATTAAAAGAACTTTTTCACCGTGCCCGGCCGGGTATCAAGCATCTGGTATATGCCCGCGGCTATAGCTTTCCCAGTGGACATGCTATGGTAGCCGTGGCTTTTTATGGTATGCTGGGCTATCTGTTTTTTGTGCATCTCCGGGCGTGCAACAAACCGTCAATCTATATGCTGACTTTAACAACTGTTCTGATTGTTGCCATTGGTATAAGCCGTGTATATCTTGGCGTTCATTATCCCAGCGATGTGATAGCCGGATTTGCTGCCGGAGGCGTATGGCTGGTGGTTTGCATTATCGGTTTGCATAAATATTTATTCATGAATAACTGTTAAGTTATTTTTCTTTGGCAATGAAAACTTACCATTTTTTCGGCGATTTCCATCAGCTTTTTTATTTTACCTGCAATGCTGTGGTATCCAATCTATTGAGCGCAGATGGTAATAGGACCATTTTGTGGTTACCAAAAACTGGTTATGGTATAGTAATTTTATTAACTTTTCTAATGTTATTTCAAGGTTCAGCAGCTATACTAATAAAGCTTTTTAAATCTACGTTTATATTTATACAATAATCAACCAATATTTACATGATTTTTTACATAAAAAATTCTAAGGAAAGAATTGAAAAATAAATTAAAAGGAAAGATAAATGTAATATGAGAACAAAAATTATTGTTAACAGGATAAACGTTAAGAAATATAGCCGTTTTGTATTGCTTATGGCCGTCTTTATTATGCTTATCGTCGTTTATCTTTACTTTGATCGGCGTTATGCAATTTCTTTGGCTATTCAGAGTTTGGGATTATTAGGAGTTGTTATTGTAATACTTTTGATGGCCATTATATGTATTACTCCAATTCCATCGGAGGGACTTGTGTTTTTGAACCTGAAGATTTACGGTGTCTATCTTGGAATTTTTATTTCATGGTTAGGATTGAGCCTAAGTTTACTTATTATTTTTGTTATTACAAGATTCTTTGGACAAAAGCTCATGCTAAGGATAATTACACCCGAACATTTTCATGCAGTGGATAATTGGGTTAAGAGAAAAGGGACTTTAGGATTGTTAATTGCCCGGTTGCTTCCTATTCCCGCTGTTGCTATAAATTATATTGCTGGTCTAATACCTTCTGTTGAATTTTGGCCCTACTTTTGGACTGGGGCACTATCTATAATTCCTTACTATGTAGGAACCGTTTTGGTTTTTTTAGGGGTGTCCAAAGGAACATGGCCTTGGTTAATCTTGGGTAGTATTGCAATTTTTGCTTTTTGGAGTACAAGTTATGTATATAAACGCCGACAATTGCAGTAGACTATGGATATATCTTGGGTTGGCAGAACACTGTAACAGGGCTAAAGATCTTTTGGTGATTCCTTTTTTACACGTTTCTCGAACGTACCTGCTACAATGATTGAAGG
Organism: uncultured Peptococcaceae bacterium; assembly: GCA_964643075.1. Classification (GTDB taxonomy): domain Bacteria; phylum Bacillota; class Desulfotomaculia; order Desulfotomaculales; family Desulfocucumaceae; genus Desulfocucumis. The sequence goes on along the minus strand of CAZXQO010000007.1, from coordinate 45,645 downwards.
TGTTGGATTGAAAATGAACCAGGATCTCAAAATTCTTATTTTATATGCTAGTTATGGCGATGGGCATGTGCAGGTTTCCAAAGCATTGCAGCAATGTTTTTATGAGAGAGGGATTCACCATGTGCTGATGATTGATTTGTTTGCAAGAGCCCATCCCGTAATGGATGCGGTAACACGTTTTGCTTATTTGAAAAGTTGTTCGTATAGTCCTCAACTTTATGGTTGGAGTTATTACCTTACTCAAAACATGCGGCATAATCAAACACCGGTAAAATGGTTAAACTTCTTTGGAATCGGTGCCTTAAAAGAGATCATCCGGGTAGAAAGGCCTGATGCGGTTATAAATACCTTTCCCATGCTGGCAATGCCCGAGCTTCGCAAACAGACTGGACTCCATATTCCCATTTTTACTGTGTTGACAGATTTTGGCCTTCACAGCAGATGGATTCATCCGGAGATCGATAAGTATTTTGTGGCAAACGAAGAATTAAAAACGGCGATTATTGACAAAGGAATACCAGCCGAACGCATCAAGGTCAGTGGAATTCCCTTGAGGAAGGCGTTTCGTCGACCGTACAACAAAAACCGGATATTTCAAAGTTATGGGTTAGATCCTTCAAAAAAAGTTGTTCTAATTATGGCTGGTGCTTATGGTGTATTGCAGAACTTAAAAAAAATATGCCAGGCACTGTTGTACTTAGGCGATATTCAGATTTTGTTGGTTTGCGGGAAAAATGAATCATTGAAAGAAAGAATTAAAGCTAGTTTTGCTCAGAGGCATGAAATTAATATTTTTGGCTTTATTGAACATATTCAAGAACTTATGGCCATTTCTTCTTGTATGGTTACAAAAGCAGGGGGTATTACGCTGTCCGAGGCGTTGGCCTTGCAACTTCCAGTGATTGTTTTTCGTCCATTACCGGGACAAGAGAAGGAAAATGCCTTTTTTCTAGTTAAAAAAGGGGCAGCACTGGTTGCTTATCGGATAGAAGAACTAGTCATGAAGGTCAAGCAGATTTTGGATAAGGAACGTATGTTTCAGATGGAACAGGCTATTCATGAGCTTCAGAAAAATAATGCTTCGGAAACGATTGTGATCGATATATTAAACGAGATCGTAATTTCAGAAAAGACAACTTATGGTACCTGATGTTTTAATGGGGCGCCTATATAGGTACACCCTGGGAAGACTGCCGGCCAAGTATATACAGGAGCATTATTATGCCGGACCGCATTGAATGGAAAACAGGTCAGGCATTACAATGAGCAAGCTCCGTTTTACGTGAAGCTGCATATTCCACCGGGAATACTGCGGGTAAACTGACCTCAAATTTGGTGCCGGTTCCGAATGTGCTGTTTACTGCCAGTTCTCCGCCCAGCAAAATAACCAATTTTTTGACTATCGCCAGGCCCAGCCCGGTACCGGAGACTTTACGCCTGTGTTTTGGCTCCCGGTAAAAGCGGTCGAAGATGTGTTCCAGATGTTCTTGGGGGATGCCTTCGCCGGTATTGGTAATAGTCATCACATATTTCCCAGGCAGGCTTTCCACAGTTAAACCCACTTTACCTTCAGGGGGTGTGTACTTGAAGGCGTTATCAAGTAAATTCAGCGCTATTTGCCTGAATACATCACTGTCCGATTCTAAATAGGCGTCTCCGGGAACCTGCCAGGAAAGTTGCTGGTTTTTAGCGGCGGCGGAAAGAGATACCTGTCTGAAAAGTGGGTTCAGCGCTTCTTCAATATTAAAGCGGGTGACAGTCAACTGCATTTTTTCCCCTTCCACTCTGGCTAGCAGCAGGAGTTGTTCCGCCAGTCGAACCAGCCTGTCAACCTCATTATCCATACAGACCAACACGTTATGGTAATATTTACTGTCCCGCTCCTTCTGCAGAGCCAGTGAGAGTTCGCCTTTGATTATTGTCAGGGGAGTCCTCAATTCGTGCGAAACATCCCCGGTAAACTGGTGGTAACCTTCAAAGGCGTCCTGGAGGCGGTCCAGCATTCTGTCCAGGGCTGCCGCCAGTCTGGCTACCTCATCCTCCCCTTGTATTCCCAGGCGTCGGTAAAGTTGCTGCCCGGATATTTTTTCCGCAGTGTTGGCGATATCAGCCAGGGGCGCCAGTGTTTTATATGTTAGCCAGCGACTTCCGGTCCAGGCAATAATCAGCGATAGGGGTATTAAAAACAACAATGTAGAAATGGTGGCCTGTAGCAGGTTTTGCACGGTTTCCAGGGATTGACCGGTTTGCACGAATCCCGCAGGCTTACCGCGGAAAAAAACCGGCAGTGTGTATAGCCGTATCATTTCGTCATCCCGGGGTAAGGTTACCTTTTCAAAGGCACCCTGCTGTTGATGTTTTGTGGCGTCGGTTAACTTCACCGGCAACTCCTGAAAGGGGCCGATATGTTCCATCACATAACCGTGCCTGTCCAATACACGCATGAATTGGCGCTGTTTCTCCAACTCACTGTCATTAATACTGAAATTGGACACTATATTGTTGTTTTCCATGGTTATGTCCAGAGCTACCTGCCGGGCCAGCATGGACATGGAGTTATCCACCTGCCGGTAGAGCCATGCGCTTAGCAATAGGTAGCACAGTAAATAACTCACCAGCAAAATGCCAGTCAGCAACAGGGCATTGAGTATGGCCAGCCGCCCGCGTAAAGTTGCGGGCATTTTTATTTTCATGGTGTATTACCGCCTTGAATTTTATATCCTGCGCCTCGGACAGTACGAATTAATTTTTGCTCAAAGGGGCCGTCTATCTTTTTGCGTAACTGGCGGATATATACATCTATCACATTTGTCTGACTGTCGAAAGTATAGTCCCATACATGTTCGGCAATGACGGTTCGGCTCAATACCCTGCCACGGTAGCGCATTAACAACTCCAGCAAGGCAAATTCCCGGTTGGTCAGCTCTATCTCCGCACCCTGCCGGGTGGTGCGCCTGGAAAGAAGATCTAGTTCCAGGTCGGCCACCACCAGTTTATTATTATCCTCATTGTGCCGACGCCTAAGCAGGGCGCGCAGTCTGGCCAGAAGTTCCTTGAAGGCGAAAGGCTTGACCAGATAGTCGTCCGCCCCGGCGTCCAGCCCGGCCACCCTGTCATCCACTGTATCTTTGGCTGTCAGCATCAAAACCGGTGTTTTGATGCCCCTTGCCCTGAGCTTTCTGCATAGGGCGATGCCGTCCATACCCGGCAGCATAATGTCCATAACAATCAAATCATAGTCATAGGACGAAATCCAACCCAGCCCCTCCTCGCCGTCGGCGGCCAGATCCACCGCGTATGCTTCTTCTTCCAAACCTCGTTTGATAAATGAGGCAATTCCGGTCTCGTCTTCCACAATTAAAATACGCATCTGCCGGTACCTCCGATTCATAAGGAATGCCTGCGGGCCAACCGCTGATGCAACAATGTGTGTAATTTTAATATAGTATAACTTCCTTATCAGCACAATGCCCTGCCCCGGCTTGAACAGGCGGGCACCCAGACGTCTTTTCGCCAAAGTTCCTTGATACGTACGGCAAAGCGGCCGGGAGAGCCCGGCAGATTAAAGTTTTTTAATCTATGGCTCATGTTCAGGTAATTTGGGTGGTCTATTATTCTGTTTGGGATAAATTTACGTTTAAAGGTGGTGACTGGTATGTTTTCCCGTCTTTGTAATAGGGCTACTTAATGATGACTCTTTAACTAATAATATGCCTTTAATATGATATAAGGAGATGATATGTATGTTTAAGTCTTTAAAATTAATATTGCCGCCAATAACGGTTATACTGCTGCTGGCCGCTGCAGTCAGTGGTTGTGGCTCCAGTGGCGGAGCAACGGCAAACGGCAATGGATCGTCACAGCAGGCGCAGACACAACCGCAGACAGAATCCCAGGGGCAACCCCAGACTCAAGTTCAATCTCCGGCTCAGACTCAGACTGTGGTAACCACCGGCCTGGCATCCGAACAGCCAGTTGCCCAGGAAAAAAACCCTGTGGGAGATATTCCTGACAGCCAGGTGTTCATAAAGTACAGTTCAGCAGAGGGAGGATACGCTCTGGAGGCGCCAGAGGGCTGGGCCCGTACAGAAAAAGGATCGAACGTGAGTTTTATTGACAAATTAGATGGTTTTAAGGTAACCATGTCCCAGGTGCAGACTCAGCCCACAGTGGACAGCGTGCGGAGCGCCACCGTGGCGGAGCTGAAAAAAACAGGCCGGGCCGTACAGGTACAGGAGATCAAAGGTGTGAGCCTGCCCGGCGGCAAGGCTGTATTAATTAAATACCAATCAAATTCAGATCCTGATGCGGTAACGGGTAAAAAGGTGCGTTTGGAAGACAATAGCTACCTTTTCTACAACAAGGGCAAATTGGCCACGTTGACATTTTGGGCTCCTTTGGGCGCCGATAACGTGGATCAGTGGAAACGTATGTCGGAAAGCTTCAGGTGGAAATAATATGAATCTTATTGAGGCCTTTGACATTTACCGTTTTTACCATGCCGGGGAAGAAGAAACCCTGGCCCTGCGGGGGGTAAGCATACATGTAAAGGCAGGGGAGACTGTGGCGGTGATGGGGACTTCAGGCAGTGGCAAATCCACTCTGTTAGCCTGTCTGGCAGGTATAGATGAGCCTGATGGCGGCTATGTGCTGGTTTCAGGCAGGCGGCTGACACGCCGCCCGGAGGCTGAAAGGGCTGCCATGAGGGCCGGGCAGATAGGTATTATGATGCAGTCAAATAATTTATTTGAACACCTTACTGTGGAAGAAAATGTTATGCTGCAAATGAGTCTGGCCCGCAAAAAGGACCGGCTGCGGCTGTTCCGGCTATTGGAAATGGTAGGCCTGACCCAGCGCCGGCACGCCCGCCCCGGGCAGATTTCCGGCGGGGAAGCTGGCCGGGCGGCCCTGGCAGTGGCCCTGGCTGCTGATCCAAAAATTTTGCTGGCGGACGAGCCCACTGGTGAGGTTGATCAAAAAACGGAAGGGAACATACTTGATTTGTTGGATGAATTCCGGCAGGGCGGAGGAGCGGCTCTTATTGCCACTCACAGTGACGCTCTGGCGTCCAGGGCTGGCCGCATAGTGCACCTGTGTGACGGGAGGGTGGTGGAAGTGTGAGCGCAATACTTGTTTCCCTGTCCGGCGCTGGCCGTGCCTACGGGTCTGCAGGTGCCCAGGTGAAAGCAGTTATTTCTGCCAGCTGTGAGGTTTCGCCCGGTGATCGCATAGCTCTTATGGGACCTTCGGGCAGTGGCAAATCAACCCTGCTGCAAATTATGGGGGGTCTTGACACCCATAATTCAGGTAGTGTATCCTGGCCGGCCCTGGGTGCTCCGGAAACGCTGCGCCCACTTAAAATAGGTTTTTTATTCCAGATGCCCAGTCTGATAGCGCCTCTGACGGTGGTGGAAAATGTAGAATTGCCGCTGCTGCTGACCCGCACCGGGGTAGCAGCAGCGCGGGCGGCGGCGCTGGATATGCTGGGGCGGCTGGAGCTGTCCGGCCTGACCGGTAAATTGCCCGAAGAACTTTCCGGTGGCCAGGCCCAGCGGGTGGCGCTGGCCCGGGCTCTGGTCTGCCGGCCCAGGCTGGTGCTGGCGGATGAGCCCACAGGACAGCTTGATCACTCCACCGCCAGCCGCCTGCTGGATTTTCTGGTTGCTTATATTGGTGAAACGGGCAGTGCATTGGTGGTGGCCACCCACGATCCGGCCGTGGCCGGTCGTATGCGTAAGGTCTGGCATATGCGCCATGGCACGCTGGAGGTGAAACTGAAAAATGTTTTTTGCATGGATTAAAGGAGTATTGGCCCGGCGTCCGGCACGGCTGGCCGGGGCTATGGCCGGCATAGCTGTTACTGTTGCCCTGCTAGCCTCAATAGGTAATTTTATCTCTTCCGCCGCAGCCGGCATGACCGCCAGGGCAGTGGATGGTGTGCCGGTGGACTGGCAGGTCCAGCTTTCCCGGGTGGCGGACATAAATGACGTTACGTCCGCAGTGGGGCAGGTTACAAAATACAGTGCACTGCAAAGGGTAAGCTTTGCCGATGTGCAGGGTTTCAGATGTACTACCGGCAATAGTGTCCAAACCACAGGGGCCGGCAAAGTGGTGGGCATCGGACCGGAGTACCGCAATCAGTTTCCGGCAGAAATAAGACAATTGACCGGCAGCGGGCAGGGTGTGCTGGTGGCCCAGCAAACATCTGCCAATCTGCACGTCAAGATAGGCGATCCGGTAACCATAATGCGTAGCGGACTCCCACCGGCGGAAGTAAGGGTGGGCGGAATTGTGGATTTACCTGCCGCTGACTCGCTATTCCAGGCCGTCGGCATGCCGCCGGGCAGCGCCCCCCAGGCGCCGCCGGACAATGTGCTGATTATGCCGGGCGAACTCTGGCACCAGCTTTTTGACGCTCAGGAAACTGTACGCCCGGGTTCTGTACGCACGCAACTGCACGTCAAAGTAAACCGGAGTTTACCGGCAGATCCGGCCAGGGCCTATGAATATGTGACCAGGCTGGCCAATAATTTGGAGGTCCGCACTGCGGGCAGTGTCACTGTTGGCAACAACCTTGCCGTTCGCCTGGACGGGGTAAGAGCGGATGCACTTTATGCCCGGGTGCTGTTTTTGTTTCTGGGGCTTCCAGGTGTCGCGTCGGCCATGGCGCTTACCTTTACCGTCTGTCTCTCCGGTGCGGCACGCCGCCGCAGGGAGCAGGCACTGCTGCGCACCCGGGGTGCCCCGGCGGGCCTGGCATTAAGTCTGGAGGCTTTGGAGGCAGTGATTATCGCCGCTAGCGGGGCTCTCCTGGGGGTGGCGCTGAGTTTACCTGCGAGGAGCATGATTGACGCTGGAGCACTACCTGTGCCAGCGGTGGGCTGGACCGTAGGCGCCGCCGTGACCGGATTTGTGCTGGCCGTCCTGATCCAGCTATATCCGGCCTGGCTGCAGTCCCGCCGGGAAACGGTGGCTGCCGCCAGACTGGTTGTGGGCGCAACCGCCGTTCCTCTATGGCAGCGCACTTACCTGGACATTATTTTGCTTGCTGCCAGCGCCTTTGAATTCTGGCGGACATACAGTACAGGCTATCAGTTGGTGCTGGCGCCGGAAGGCGTGGCTGGCACAGCTGTGCATTACGAGTTCTTTATTGCTCCCCTGTGCCTGTGGGCGGGCGGGCTGCTATTTTTCATGCGCCTGTGGCGCGCTGGCCTGGAGCGGGGGCGGTACCCGCTGGCCAGGCTGCTGGCTCCTCTTTCGGGTGAACTTGCCGGTTTGGTGGCGGCTTTTCTGGGCCGGCAGCGTATGCTGATAACCAGAGGAGTGATACTGGTGGCCCTGGCCGTATCCTTTGCCGTATCTACCGCCGTCTTTAATACCACTTATAATGCCCAGTCCCTGGTGGACGCCCAGTTGACTAATGGTGCGGATGTTACAATTTCCGGTACAACCTCATCGCCTGCGCAGACAAAGCTGGCGGAATTAAGGAGTCTGCCCGGCGTTACTGCCGCCGAGCCCATGCAGCACTGCTTTGCCTATGTCGGCAACGATTTGCAGGATTTATACGGAATCGAGCCTTTGCTAATAGGCAGGGCTACCGCCATGTCCAATGCTTATTTCCAGGGTGGCAGCGCCAGGGCGGTTTTAAGCGCGCTGGCCAGGCAGCAGGACGGAGTACTGGTTTCCGAGGAAACGGTCAGGGACTTTCAACTACAGCCCGGGGACCGGTTGAACCTGCGACTGCAAAACGCATTGGACCACCAGTATCATGAGGTTCCCTTTCACTTTGTGGGTGTGGTCAGGGAATTTCCAACTGCTCCCAAAGATTCCTTTTTGGTGGCCAATGCTTCTTATATTGCCAGGCAAACAGGCATTGGGGCGGCGGAAACAGTTTTGCTGCGCACATCCGGTGATCCGGTCGCAGTGGCTTCCCGGGCCCGGCAGGTAGCCGGTTCATTGCCGGGCGTCAGGATAACCGACATAAACTCCACACAGAAGATTATAAGTTCCAGTCTTACGGCTGTGGATTTACGTGGACTAACCAGGCTGGAGCTGGTTTTCGCGGTGTTGCTCGGCTCTATGTCCACAGGATTAATACTGGCCCTTGGCCTGGCCGAGCGCAGGCGTGTGTTTGCCGTACTCGCCGCCCTGGGGGCAAAAAGCAGGCAACTGGGCGCATTCATGTGGGGCGAGGGATTGACGATACTGGTAGGAGGTGGCGCCACAGGGTTCATACTGGGTTTTGGTATAGCTGAAATGCTGGTCAAAGTGCTGACCGGGGCCTTTGACCCTCCGCCGGAACACTTATCGGTACCCTGGGGCTATCTGGCCCTGCTGGTGGCCGCAGCCGCAGCATCAACCCTGGTGGCGGTAAACGTTGTAAGAAAAGTAGCCGGGCACAAGGTATTGGAAGAGCTTCGCAATATATATTGATCAACACAGTGACTTATATGCCTTCGGAGATGACAACGCCATGAGTGTAAAATTATTTAATAAAAAATATAGATACAGATACGATTTTAGAAAACTGATTCTGTTGTTGATTCCTGTTATTATGGTAGTGACTTTAGCCGGAGTACTTCTGTATATACAGAAGGCTGATTCACTTACCCCTGTGATATTGCCAAAAGAAGCGGCCTTGAATTTTATGCGTGAATTGAAAAGTTTAACCCCGGAACCGCTGGTTGTTCTGACAAGGAACGACCAGCCGGAAATGTATGCCTTTATAACAGGCGGCCAAAAAATTTCGGAAATACTGGTGGACGCCCGGCAGGGCAGTAATCCTGCCCGGGTTTACCGGGTTAAAGTAGGCGATGTAAACGGAAAAACCGGTATCATAGCCCCCCCGGAGGAATTAAGCTTTGGTCAAACATCCTATGATAGGGATTTCGTGCTACAATATCCTTATATTTTTTACATTAGCGTTTTTGCTCAGCAGGTTCAGTCGGTAAACGCGGTGAAAATAAACGACAATACAAGGCAGGTTTTTGAATTTGGTGATATTGTAAAATCTGCCAGCTTAGTACCTGCTGATCGAAATGTAGTTAACGTTACTTTTCAAAAAAACGCCCCGGTCCAGGAAAAAGCTAAACTTACTATTGAGGGTAACCAAATTTCTTCTAATTCCCCCGAACTGACTATTGTTAGCGATGCAAGTGATAATTCACCCCTTTTTATACGCCTGGTTGAGGGTGTAAGGGAACATATTGGCCCGGGTGTGGTAGCATTTATTGAAAATGCCTGGTATAGGATTAAGGATATCGCCACAAGGCTTGTTTATTTTTCAACCCATGGTCAAATAGCGGATCAGACTGCATCCGGCCTGCCAAACATTGCGTCGCCCGGCCGTGATCTGCACTGGCAGAAGATGCTCTCCAACTCCGGGGACAATCCTGTGCTGGAGAGGACCATCCTGAATCCAGACCCTTTGCGCCCCTATGTAACTGCATATTTGGTACAGATTGACCCTGACCGGGTAGATTTCCACCTGGTAGCGGGTACAAAGGACCCGCATTCTGCTACAGGCATACACGGCACCGGCACTATACCATCAGTAGCCGTGGTAAGGAAAAATGTTATCGCTGCTTTTAATGGAGGTTTTCAGACAAAGGACGGACATTTTGGGGTAATGGTAAGCCGCAAAACCTTTCTGGCCCCCATGCCCGGTCTTGCAACTTTCTGTATGTATGCCGACGGCAGGGTTAATATAGGCTCCTGGGGAAAAGAAATAATGCCCTCTCCGGATATGCTGTCCTTCAGGCAGAACCTGCCCCTTTTGATAGACGGCGGTATGATTAGTCCGGCTATTGAAATTCAGAAAAAATGGGGCGTTACTGTGGATAACAACATCAGGGTGTGGCGTTCCGGCCTGGGTATAACAGACAACGGAAAATTGGTGTATGCTGCCGGTGATAACCTTTCTGCCGAAACACTGGCTACGGCACTTCTGGCGGCAGGTTGCCAGCGGGCCATGGAACTGGATATCAACAGTTACTGGGTTACCTTTAATATCTATCACTGGGTGAATGATAAAGAGGGCGGTTACCTTGCTTGTGCGAAGCTTGCCTCATCAATGATCAGGTCGGCTAAGCGGTATTTAATTCCGGATAGCAGAGACTTCTTCTATCTTACTTTGAAAAACAGCCTGCAACCCGACTCAATAAATGCCAAGGGGACCAAGAAGAGGAATTCGGGCAGGTTAAAGAGGAGTGTTTAATATTTTTCAAAATCACAACAGATTAAAAAAGTGGTTTTCTATTTTGCTGATAACCGGTTTGCTGGCGGCAGTTGCATTTTTGGGTTCAGCCTGCAGCCAGGGGTCGACTTCAAGTGTCAATAAAGCGGCAGCAGATAATAAACCTGACCAAAAAAGTTCTGCCGGGCAAACAGCCACTTCTGATAAAAACGCTGCTCTTTTAGCAGTTTCTAGCTCAAAAGTGAAAAACAGCCCGGCCCCGGCCGGAAAACAGTCCTCTATAGGCGGCGGCGAGTCTTTTGTCTTCGACGTTATGGGGGATTCCAAAATACTTCCCGGCAGGGAAAAGTGGCGCGGCAACATGGTATTGGCGGAAGCGGTGAAGCAAATCAACCAGGATGAACCGGCGCTGGTGGTTTATCTGGGAGACGGTGCCGACCAGGGCGGGCCGGTTGGAAACCTGACGGCCTTTAAAGGATACCTGGAAAAATTGAAGTCTCCCTGGTACCCGGTTATCGGCAACCACGAGCTAAAGCATGGGGCCAGGCCAGACGGGCGGGGAGGAAACGGCGAGGGAAATTTCAGGCAGGTTTTTGCTGGAAAACTGCTGCAGGGAAAGAGTTACTATTCCTTTGACTACTTGAATTCCCATTTCATTGTGCTGGACACGGCATGGCAAACCGGGGATGGGCCCCCTGACGCCGAATTGAAGCCCGGCAGTCAGCAGTGGGTATGGCTGTGCCAGGATCTGGCCGCCGCCCGCCAGAAAAGCCAACATATATTTATATTCGGACATAAACCTCCGGTATCTCCCTACCATGCTGGCGGGCCGGATACCGCTACCAATTTGCCTGACGGACATGGTTCAAGCTGGGGAGACCCCCGTGCTGCCGTAGAATTTATGAATTTGGCCGTCAAATATAAGGTGGATGCTGTCTTTTCCGGACACATCCATATGTACAATCGATTGGATATAAAAGGTGTTCCGTATATTATTACCGCCGGGGCCGGTGCTAATTTGTATGCTGCGCCTGAGCAGGGCGGTTACTATCACTATATGCGCTGCCGGGTGAGCGAGGGACAAGTAACATACGAGGTGGTTAAACTGAAGGTCTCTAAGTGACAAACCCGCCCGTATGCCAAAGCGGGAAGCATGGCCCCAATCCAGGCAAGGATGCCATACTATTTTAGGGCAGGTAGCTTTTTTTGCATAGACTTTTATGGTATTATACGTTTAATTTGCCAAAGGAGAAATGTGTCATTTTAATAGATAGAATTAGAATTGTAGCAAAATATATGTTCATAATCTTTACTGTTTTTTTTGTTGCCTTTGTTCCCAAAGCTGCTCATGCCGCTACGGGCAAATCGGAGCATGTCATTATACTGGTTGTGGATCAGATTGGATTAAATGATCTGTGTGATAAAAAGCTGTCCAATTTTTATTATCTTGTTAACAATGGCGCCATAGCTCTAATGAATAATTCAACAGGGGGAGATCAGATCCCGGACGATGCCTTCGTCACCATTAATGCCAGCAGCAGGGCAATTGGAGGCCCTTTGGCATCCCAATCCTTTAATGCTGATGAATATGTCAATGGGAAAACTGCGGCTGATCTTTATTTGCGCAGATATGATGCAACACATATATCACCACAGAATGTGATTAACCTCTGTGCTCCAAAGATTCAATTAATGAACAAAGACCGTCATTACATAGTGTATATAGGGGCGCTGGGAGATGAATTGCATAAAGCGGGTTTGAAAACCAGTGTGCTGGGTAACTCTGACAGCTCTTCCGAGGATGCGGTTTTTCCGTATTATATTCGCGAGCGCCAGGCAGCAACAATGTTGATGGATAGCCAAGGTGTAGTTGACTACGGCGATGTATCCGGCAATATTGTCATCAATGACAATAAGTCTCCTTTCGGTATCCGTACGGATAATGAAAAATTAATCAAAAGTTTTATAGAGAATTACCAACGCAGCAGCGTTATTGTTATAAATTATGGCGATACCGCCAGGGCGGTAGCTTATGCCCAGGCGGTAAGCGATAAAAAAGCCGAAGCTATGATGGAAACGGCTTTAAATCATGCTGATACTTTCCTGGGGCGGTTATTGAAAAACATTGATTTGGGGAAGGATCGCCTGTTAATAGTAGTTCCCGATCCTTCCCCGGCCAACAAACGTAATGGAAACACGTTGACTCCTGTGCTGATGATCGGTAGCGGAGTAGAAAAAGGATTGCTTACTTCTGGCACGACGAACCGGCCCGGCATAGTTACTAATTTAGATGTGGCGCCTTCGGTACTGGCGTTATGGAATATTGATAAATCGCCGGAAATGTTCGGTCAGGATATGAGAACGGTAAAAACCGATCTGCATACGCAGATGAACTATCTTCGTGATCTGCAGGCTAAACTTGTTCAAAACAGTCTGCGGCGCGTGCCGTTACTCAGTACGGTTGCCTACTACATATTGGTTGTTCTGGCCCTTTCACTGTTAATGTTTATATTACGATTGTTTAATGTTGGTTTCTCTAGATTGTTAAAAAAAATTTTACTGGGAAACTATCTGGCTGCTGTCAATTTGCCGTCAAGTATTTTAATGATGGGGGTTCTGGGAGCGCTAACACTGTTTGAATCGTATATGGCAATGATTGTAATGACCCTGCTGCTTACCTGCTTATTATATCCTTTGTATAAGAAATATACTGTTGTTCATTATGTTTTAGCTGTCTGCCTGTTGTTTGACTTGGTTCTATTTATTGATCTCTTCAGGGGTGCAAATATTATTTTATTTTCTCCATTGGGTTATGACCCACAGTATGGCGCCCGGTTTTACGGTATCGGTAATGAGTTGATGGGGGCTGTAATCGGGGCCACGACGCTGGGTTTGGCTGCCTTTACGGATATTAAAAAATTTAGAGGCCAGTATGTACTGGTTGGCATAGCAATGGTTTTTATTTTGCTGGTGATGGTTTTCCCCGGACTGGGGTCAAAGGCCGGCGCTTCAATTTCGGTGACTGCCGCTTTTATAACACTATTTTGGTTGTTACTAGGCTTGCGGGCAGGGAAAAAGCAGATTTTTGCCATAGTAGGTTCAATATTGCTGGTACTTGCTTTTATAGCTATTGTGGATTCCGCAGGTACGCCACATACCCATATAGGAAGAGCCGTTCAAGAAATACAAGTGGGTGGCTGGGGTACTTTCTACGATATAATTCAACGTAAGCTGGCTATGAATTTCAGATTGATGCGCAATTCTTACTGGAGCGGCATGCTAGTGGAGTCTTTGTTTATAATGCTCCTGATGTTTAGATTTAGGCTAAAGTTCCTGGAGCACATACGGGAAAAGACGCCGAATACATTAAAGGGCTGCTTTGCTGCACTGCTTGGAGCCACCGTGGCATTATTGACCAATGATGCTGGCATAATTGCTGCTGCCACGGCTGTTATATACCCTATATTTTGTCTGTTATTATTAAACTTGCTGCCTGTAGATGGCATGACAAAAAGTAAAAAAATATAATACCGTATGTAAATCCTGATCCCAAATTTATTCCCTGGCAATGATTTGCCCCTGGCACACTGGTTGTGTTTCGGGGGCTTTTATTTCATTATATGCTAAATTCCCAGGCGCAGTAGAAGTCATCCTTTTTCTCATCAGGGGGACAACCCAGGCATTTTGTTTTTATCCTGGGGTCGATGGTGGAGGCGAAGCCGGCATATTCCACTAGGCCTACGGGCTTGCAGGGGTGCAGGGCCATGCCCTTTCTCTCCCGGGCGAACTGTACCCTGCAGTTAACCATTTTAAAAATAAGGGTGTTTTCATCTTTTTCAATTATTTCCTGCTGGTTGATAAAAGCGTATAGCCTCCACTGTAGGGCTTCCTTGAGTGCCGGCAGCCCGCCTCCCGGCTTTATGTCTGCTAATTTCATGATCCTTTGTGCTTCGTTAACGGTGAATTTTTCCATTGCTTCTATATCCAGCCTGACGGCCTCATCAATACCGTGAGATTTTTCCACGGCCTGAAACCAGAGTCCGTCATGGGCCAGCCATCTTTTGGCTATGTCTTCCAAATAAGTCCTGCATTTTGAATCAATATCTATCATGTCTTAATAACCCCCCGGTAATCATTTTTTTGATTATAGTTCAATGTAGTTGCAATAGCAATGCCCAATAGTTTATAACATTGTGCTCTGTAAGGATTACATTTTTTCCCGGTATAAATTTGTTTTCCTGTCGCATAATAGAATATGGCCCAATTTCTGAAAACCTTAGAAAGGATGAATAGAATGCCCGGGAAAATTTTATTAAGAATCGCGTTATTATCTATAATTACAATCTTTGCGTTGTCTTCGCCGGTTTTTGCCGTACCCCCTTCTGCTGGTAAGACGGAAACAGTAGAGAAAGCGGGTAAAAAGGCTCTCCTGAATACAACTGCGGAAAGCGCCGTTTTGATGGAGGCGAATTCCGGCCAGGTTCTTTTCGAAAAAGAACCCGACAAGGAACTGCCCATGGCCAGTGTTACCAAACTTATGACACTTTTGCTGGCCACTGATGCCGTGGAAAGCGGCAAGGTGAAGCTGACGGACAAAGTGACTGTCACTGAAAATGCCTCGCACATGGGCGGGTCGCAGGTATTTCTAGAGCCTGGCGAAGAAATGACCATGAAGGAAATGATCATAGCTGTGGCGGTGGGTTCTGCCAATGATGCCAGTGTGGCGGTGGCTGAACATATAAGCGGTAGCGAAGAGGCTTTTGTGGAGGCCATGAACCAGCGGGCCAGGGAACTGGGACTGAAGCACACCCATTTCGCCAATCCTACCGGGCTGCCGGCTGAGGGCCATTATTCTTCAGCCAGGGATCTGGCGGTAATATTGCGTGAATGTCTCAAGTCGCCCCTTTTCAGGAAAACTTCAAATGTTTACGAATATGACCTGAGGGGCGGGGATTTCAAACTATGGAATAACAACAAGCTTTTAAAATGGTACCCCGGGGTAGATGCCGGTAAAACCGGCTGGACCAACGAGGCTAAATACTGCCTGGCTTCGTCCTGCAATCGCAACGGTTTGAGGCTGGTGGCAGTGGTACTGGGCACCCCGGAGGTTAAAAGCCATTACAGGGAATCCATAAAACTTTTTAACTATGGTTACGCCAGGTACAAGGCGGTGAACATAGCGGATGCCGGAAAAAAAGTAAAATCCATCTCTGTGGGTAAAGGCGTGGAAAAAAGCGTGAACCTTATCACCGCTGGAAATGTTGGTCTGGTCGTCCCCAAGGGGGGGGAAAAGGGGTTCACTTCCAGGATAGAAGCACCGGATCAAATTAATGCCCCTGTTAAAAAAGGTCAGAAAATAGGGGACTATGTGGTGGTTAAAAATGGCCGTGAGGTGCTGCGGGTTCCACTGGTGGCGGAACGGAGCATAAACAAGGCGTCTCTCTTTACCCAGATGAACAGGGCGTTTAATAAATTTCAAGGGCTGCACTAGGATGCCGCTCCTAAAAACTGCATGCAACAGTCTCCTGGCCACATATCCGGGGAGCGGGCGGCAGCCCGATCCCCGGGTATTCACCGTCTGCAAGATGGGAAGACATAAACCTTTGGGACAGATACCCCTTTTTTGCTTTTCGACATTTATTCTGGTAAGATTTAGCAGGAATGCCTGTGTCAGGTGTTGAAAACAATAATATTTACAAGCTGTCAGGGGGGAGACCCGGTTGCTGATTAATATTGAAACTATGCGGGGGGCCGTGGTGGTAAGGCCGGCGGGGGAAATTGATCTGGGCGTGTCGGAAAAATTGCGTACATCCATCGATACCGCTCTGGAACAGTATGAAACAGGACACCTGATTATTAATCTAAAGAGTGTATCGTATATAGACAGCTCCGGGCTTGGTGTGCTGCTGGGCAGGTACAAGCGTTTGGCAGCCTCGGGCGGAAGGGTATCCCTGGTAGCCCCCATGCCCCAGGTTAAAAAGATACTGGAGCTTTCAGGATTGCTAAGAATAATGGGAGAATACCGCTCAGAAGAAGAGGCCGTTGCCGGGGCCGGATAGGAGGTTTTTAGATGCAATTAATTAACCGCATGAGTATCGAATTTAACAGCCTGCCTGAGAATGTAGCCTTTGCCCGGGTGGCGGTGGCGGCATTTGCATCGCAACTTGACTTTACGCTTGGCGACCTGGACGAGTTAAAGGTAGCCGTATCCGAAGCGGTTACCAACTCCATTATCCACGGCTATAGGAATAGGATAGGTGAAACTGTGCAGGTGGAAGTTATACTTTACAAAGATGCCCTGGAGATAATAGTGGCGGACAGTGGCGCCGGTATAAAAGATATTGCCAGGGCAATGACACCGGCTTATTCCACCGATCCGGAAAGAATGGGCCTGGGTTTTGCCTTTATGCAGTCATTTACGGATAAATTGGAGGTAGATTCGGCTCCGGGCAAGGGTACCAGGGTAAGAATGTTTAAGCAGTTAAATAGTCTGGCCGCCATCATGCCGGGCCACTGAGGGTGGTTATATGGGTAACAGATTGATTGAGATGAACCTGCCCCGTTTCCCCCTCTTAAAGGACGAAGAAATGCGGGATTTGCTCCAAAAGGCGCAGCAGGGCGACCGCTTTGCCAGAGACCGGTTGGTGAATTGTAACCTTAAGCTGGTTTTTAATCTGGTTAAGCGCTTTCAAAACCGGGGCTATGAACTGGAGGATCTTTTTCAGATCGGTTGTATCGGCCTGATGAAGGCCATTGACAAATTTGACCTGTCCTATGATGTTAAATTTTCCACTTATGCCGTACCGATGATTGTGGGAGAAATCCGAAGGTTTTTACGGGATGACAGTCCGGTGAAAGTCAGTCGTTCGGTAAAGGAGCTGGCTTACAGGATCCAGCAGACCAGGGAAAGGCTAACAGGAAAGATGGGCCGGGAACCTTCGGTGGGGGAAGTGGCCGAAGACATGGGTCTGTCCCGGGAGGAAATAGTAAACGCCCTGGAAGCAGCCCAGACACCGGCATCAATATACGAAACATTGCACCAGGATGACGGGGACCCCATCTTTTTGCTGGATCAGTTGCATGGTAACGAAGGTGACGGGGACGACATCCCTTGGCTGGACATGATCGCGGTGAAGGAATTGCTGCTTAACCTGCCCGAGAGAGACAGAAAGATATTGATCTGGCGGTTTTTTGATGACCGGACCCAGGCCGATATCGCAGCCAGACTGGGACTCTCCCAGGTTCAGGTATCACGCCTGGAGCGACAGGCGTTGAAAAAATTAAAAGGTTTGATTTCGTCCGGGGATTCTATCATCAATGAGTAAATAGCATGACAGTTCTGGGGCTAGAAAATATTTTGAAGACTTATAGCTTCCTTTTTGGGGAGATGCTCAAGCATAAGTTTTATTTCCGACAGTTGGGCCAGGGAAAGTACGTTGTTTTTTCCGGCAACGTATTCCTTGAATTTGGCCAGTGAGAACTCTATATTGTCCATTTCCTGGTGGTCCAGTATGGTGGGCCACCATTTTGCGCTTTTTCCCCATTCTTTCTCAAATGCCAGGGTATTTTTATAGGCATGGTCCCACCTTCCGTTCGTAATATCGGATTCAATAAGGTCGATTTTTTGTATGAGCCCGGTGGTGGATTTATTCAACTGGATGTTCGCCCATGCGCCCAGCCCCAGTACTATTACAAAAGCAACTAAAACTGACCATATTAATTTCATAATTTTTCAACTCCTTATATTGCTTTCGCTTTTTGCTGGAAGAATAATTTGTCTTCGGAGTCTATGCTGGCAAAAAGCACTTCTCCGAAGTCACTTATGCCGAACTTTTGCAGTTCCGCCTGCAGCCATTCCCGGCTTAAATTTATTTTGGACAGATTTTTATCGAAAACAAACCCATCAATGATCAGAGTCACCGGGATGCCCTCGTAGTTGGTGGGCAGGTTCATATCTGCCGGGACCACCGGCCTTTTCTGGGATTTGGGTATAACACTGAGTTGGCCGCTGGTCTCTAAAATGGCGAATTCAACATCAGCTATATTGGGAATATTTTTAGCCCGGAGCTGTTCTGTCAGCTCATTTATGTTGTACCTTAGCCTGATCAGTTCCTTCTCCACTATTTTACCGTTTTCTATCAGCACGCTGGGAGTGCCGCAGATGATTCCCCGGGCCTGTTCGCTTTTCAGGGAAAGATATGATAGAAAAATATGGATTGCAACCAGGGTTAAAATGGGGATTATGGCGTAAGCCAGCGGTATGCCGCTGTTGCCTATGGGGATTGCTGCCAATTCCGAAAGAAGTATGATTATTACCAGTTCGTACGGCTGAAGTTGCCCAACCTGTCTTTTTCCCATTACACGCAGGCCGACCACAACCAGTGTAATTAATATTAGGGTACGGATGAATACAAGGAGCATTTTGAACACTTCCCCCAGTTACTTTTATTTAGAGTGTTGTTTATTTTACAGACATATCATTTCCATGCCGCCGTGTTGTAATACGGGGGGCAGGTTCTTAACTTATTAACTTTTTCATTAGCTGCTGTTGCCTTCTAGCGGCATAGATGCATATAAATATCCGCCTTGTTAAGGTATATCTGCCGGAATAAAAAATACCAAAAGCGTAAAGGCTAGCGAAGTAAAATAATTCATGGGAGGATATGACATTGACCGTAGCATCTCTGGTAAAACAAACATTAGCCGGCCTGAAAAATGCCCAGGCCAGTCTGGAGTCCTTTGCCCTGCAAACCCAGAACCAGCAGGCGAAACAGCTTTACACCGACGCCGCCACGCAGACGGAGGCCATTGTTAACACACTGGAGCCGAGGATTCTGCAAATGGAACAAGAGGAGCCACAGTATAAGGGGTTTTAAAGGAACGGCATAAAAAGGAAGGCCTCGGCCTTCCTTTTTATGCCGACAAGGCAAAAAGAAACTACTGTCACAATTCGAAGCGCATAGAAAAAAGAATTAGAAAGCAAAATAAGGCAAAGAGGTGATGGCTGATGACCGTCAGTGCGCAGGCCAAGCAGACCCTGGCCAGCCTGAAAGGAATCCGGGCCACGCTGGATTTGTTTGCCCTGCACGAGGAAAACGGCGAGGCCAAAACTGTATACCGGTGCAACTCGGAGCGCGTCGGCCTGGTTATAGACGGCCTGGAGCAAAGAATAAGCGTCTTGGAGTTTGAAGAACCCCAGTATAAAGGGTTTTAGTATAACATAGCAAGGAGTTAGCCATCATGCCCGAATGGTTGAATATGCTGCTGCGCTCCGGCGGACTGTTCCTGCTTACACTACTGCTGGTCCGGCTGATAGGTAAAAGGCAGACTTCACGCCTGACATATTTTGATCTGGTAGCGGCGATTGCCATAGGGGTGGTTGCCGCCGCCCTTTCACTGAACATTGTCAGGAATCTGGCCGGCGGGATTATAGTCCTGGTAGTTTGGACGGTGTTGCCTGCACTGATATATGTATTGTCTATAAAATATAAGTCAGTGCGGGATATCGTCCAGGGGAAAGAAACGGTGCTGATAAATCACGGCAAGGTACTTGAAGACAAATTATTGGAAGCCCGCCTTACCCCGGAAGACCTGTTAAGCCAGCTGCGCCAGAAAAACGTTTTTAATTTCGCTGATGTTGAATTTGCCGTGCTGGAGCCTACGGGCGAGGTAAGCGTGTTGCTGAATAAAAATCAGCAGCCCGTTACCGCTAAAAGCATGGGCATGAATTTGGGACGGGAAAGCGTGCCACAGACTGTGATCATGGACAGTGTGATCATGGATGAGCCCCTGACTGCCATGGGACTCAACAGGGGGTGGCTGCATACGGAACTGGAAAAGACCGGTGTGGCCCCGGAAAATGTATTCATTGCCCAGGTTGATTCCGCCGGCCAGTTGTACATGGATCTTTTCGACGACGCTATTCAGGTTCCGCAGCCAAAAACAAAGGATCTTGTCTTTGCCACCTTAAAAAAATGCCAGGCGGACTGCGAACTGTACGCTCTTTCCACCAGACAGCCCGGGGTTAAAAAAGTGTATGCAAATTCTGCGGCAATTCTCGGGGATGCAATTAACGAACTTGAACCCTGGTTGAAAAGATAGGGGGGCCGGCACATGTCGGATAAAAAGAAAAAGAAATTGACTCCCGTGCAGCAGGAGTACCACGATTTTGCCAAGGTGCGAGAACCTGCGCGGCCTGTACTGGCCAATTGCGTCAGGGCCTTCTTGGTAGGCGGCGCTATATGTTTGCTGGGCCAGTTTATACAGGATTTTTTTCTCTGGAATTTTGATTTTACGGAGAAGACGGCGGGTAATCCCACCGTTGCCGTATTGGTACTGATATCTGTAATTCTTACCTCACTGGGTGTTTATGATCATATTGCCCAGTGGGCTGGCGCCGGTACGGCTGTGCCGGTTACCGGTTTTGCCAATTCCATTGCCTCGGCTGCCATCGAGCACAGGACCGAGGGGTTTGTGCTGGGAGTGGGCGGTAAAATGTTCAAGCTTGCCGGATCGGTTATAGTATTTGGCGTATTCTCCGCTTTTGCCGTGGTTCTGATTAAAACAATATTGTCCATGCTGGGGGGCTAGGGTCATGCTCAAAGGGCATCAGACATGGATTTTCAAGAACCGCCCCACCATTCTGGCGACGGCTGCGATTGGCGGGCCGATGGAGGCCCAGGGACCGCTGCAGGATGATTTTGATCTGCTGCACGGAGATTTGTGGCTGGGCCAGGACAGCTATGAGAAAGCCGAAACAAAGATGATGGAAGAGGCCTGCGAAATAGCCATTAAAAAGGCGGGCTTGCAGAAACAGGATATCCAGTTTTTACTGTGTGGTGACCTGCTAAACCAGATTATTTCCAGCAGTTTTGCTGCCAGGACTCTGGCAGTACCTTTTCTGGGGCTGTACGGGGCCTGTTCCACCTCTATGGAAAGCCTTGCCCTAAGCGCCCTGCTGGTGGACAGCAAGTCGGCCGGCTATGTTTTATGCGGCACAGGAAGCCATAATGCGGCAGTTGAAAAACAGTACCGCTATCCCAACGAATACGGAGCGCAAAAGCCGCCCACTGCCCAGTGGACGGTTACCGGCGCCGGCGCTGTGGTTTTGGGGCCCGGCGGGGAAGGCCCGAGGGTAACCTCGGCCACCATCGGCAGGGTGGTGGACATGGGCATCTCCGACCCGTTCAATATGGGCGGTGCCATGGCCCCGGCTGCAGTGGACACAATAACGGCGCACCTGAGGGACATGGGCATATCTCCGGAAGGGTATGATCTTATTGCCACCGGGGATTTAGGCCGGGTGGGTCATGAAATTGCGGCGGATCTTTTTGATAAGCACGGCATTTGTATTCCGGAAGAAATCTTTACGGACTGCGGGCTGCTGATATACAGCGCCGATCAGCCTGTTCTGGCGGGGGGGAGCGGCTGCGGCTGCTCGGCGGTGGTTACATACGGCCATATAATTAACAGGATGAAAAAGGGGGAACTGCGAAAGGTGCTGATCGTGGCTACCGGCGCGCTGCTTTCTCCCCTCTCGTACCAGCAGAAGGAAAGCATACCCTGCATCGCCCACGCAGTTTCCATTGAGTATGATCTTCAGGGGTGATTATATGCAAGTATATATTTGGGCCTTTGTGGTGGGAGGGCTGATCTGTGTCATAGGGCAACTGATGCTGGACGTAGCCAAACTCACCCCTGCCCATGTAATGAGCATTCTGGTGGTGGCCGGAGCCATACTGGACGGCCTGGGCCTCTATGAACCCCTTATAGATTTTGCCGGCGCGGGCGCTACAGTGCCTATAACCAGCTTTGGCAACGCCTTGGTGCACGGGGCCATGGCGGAGGCCCAGCGAACCGGCCTGGTGGGTATACTCACCGGTATCTTTGAGGTTACCAGCGCCGGCATCTCCGCTGCCATTATATTTGGATTCCTGGCAGCGCTTCTTTTTAAGCCCAAGGGTTAACACTACAGCGTAATTTAAAGGTTGGCGTAGCGGGCATAGCGAAATATGCAATATTTCGCTATAGTGTTAAGAAAGGTGATTTATATTAGATGAAAAAAGTAGCTGTAATAATTTTATCAATAATACTCATATGCACTCTTCCCGCCTGCGGTACGCTTAATTCGCCAGCCAAGAAACCGCAGCAGGCGCAACAGATAGGGCAAGTCTTGGAACAGGTGCAATTTAACCCGAAGCTGGCGGAAAAGGTGAAGGAAACGGTAAAAACCGTAAAGGGAGTGGAGGACAGCACGGCGGTGGTCGTTAATAAAGAGATATCAGCCGCCATTAAAGTTACCGGCTTCCAAAGGCTGCGGTTGAAAAAGATCAGGGAGCAAGCATATAAACAAATAAAGGATGCCAACCAGGGCTATACCGTGCGCCTTACTTCGGACAAAAAACTGTTCAGTCTGATACAAAAGGCTGAAGGGGAGGCCAGGGGGAATCCACAGGGGGACAGGGCCAGGGAAATACGGCAGAAAGTCGATAAAATCAATCAGGACATGCGGGGATAGTTTCCTCGTAACCGATTTTTCTTCCAGTTCACAGGCTCAACAACTAAAAGGGCGGTATTTGACTATTTTTAGCTGAGCCGCCTTTTCTGTGTTTCCTGGTCTTTTCGTAATATGAAAAGCATCAGGTGAGAAAAGAATTTTCTCCAGAGTGTAAAGATAAATATCCTGTACCGGGAGTTTGCGCTCATTAAACCTATCCAATTTACCACAGCCCTGTGTACAGCCTACCGGCTTGCCATTAGTACTACAGCGTAATATTGCTTATTTCGCTATGCCCGCTACGCCATGGGGACGGTTCCATCGCTTTCCCTTCGGTCCTTCGCTGCGCTTCGGAAGCGCTCGAACCGTCCCCATGGCTCCGCTAACTTTTAGTTTGCGCTGTAGTATTAGGCGGCTTCTGTCTCTTTGGTCAGGCCCATGGCTTCGGCGAATTTGAGCCATGTTTCAACACACATGATACAAATCCTGGTATCAATTGTCAACAGTTCTATCCCTAACAGCGGTATCTTTGGATACACGTCAATAATTATACCTTTGGTAATAATCCTGTCAATGACTTCTGCTAGGCTGGATGAGTCTATGCTCCTGTGTACCATAAATAATCGCTCCTTTTTTCCCACCTCGTGGTTTAAACGATACCCACCAGCCCCCCCACTCACATATTGGAGGATTTCGTGGTTTACAAAAAACCACAGGTGAAGTTTTAGGCTAGCCCTAATACCATTATATGGTAAATGCATGGCGATTGTTCTGAGAATAATAATTCATAAAATCTAAATTGTACAAAAAAAGAAGGCCTGGACTATCCTTTGGGGTTGTCCAAAAAACACCTAAGGAAAGTGTGATAAACCGGAAGAAAAAATTTGAAAAGGCTACTAGTGGTTTAGTTCAACAAGGTATTCCCGTAAATTGCCAATATTAATGTGGTTAGGACGTTACGGGAATACTCGGAACATTTGCCGAAATGTTTCTTGAAAGAATGGAGCTTAAGTGAAAGGCTTGGTATTGGAATTAGTTTTCACCCGTATTAATAGTCAAATCAGCAGCGCTCTGAAGATCCGGGGTAATCACAACCACAAATATTTGATATTTTTATGTCCATGGAAAAGCCGCAGACCTTTCTCATGGACTCATATAATTCCCTGATCATGGTGAATATTCTCTCTTTATCTCCTACCATGCTTGTAGAAAGTATTCCTATGCTATAGTCGACATCATAAGACCTTATAATATTTAGGACCTTTTCTATTTCTCCCAGGTAGTCGCGGCTGTTAATAGGATTGAATGATATCTGGCAAGAAATCACTTCTTCCACAAGGCACATATAAATCCGCCCCTTTCGGTTTTTGAAAGCTCCAACTCTCTTTCCATGCTTATTTCCTTTTCTGCGATGTCAGGCGGTATAAACAGGCATTGGCTGTAATTTATCAACTTATCTTTTTTAAGCTCCTTCAGGTCATCCGGAGTTTTGAAATGAGCGTGCCTGAATATGTCGCTGTCTTCCCGCCGGCCTTTTTCAATGTACAATTCACCCCATCTGGAATCCTTATTTATTGTTCCGATTAGTATGGCCCCTCCTGTTTTGGTCACCCTGAACATCTCTTCCACAGCTTTTTCAGGTTCTGTTATGAATTCAAAGGCTGCCATAGAAAAAGCGGCATCGAAATGATCGTTCTTAAAGGCCATGTCATAGACATCCATGCTATAAAACTCTATATCCAGTCCCAGACTACGGGCCTTTTTTCTGCCTAAGTCGAGCATTCGGTCGGAAATATCTATACCGGTCACTTTACATCCCAAATTGGCCAGTTTTATACTGAAATTACCGGTACCGCAGCCAACATCCAGAACCGTCATACCTTTTTTTACCTTGAAGAGCTTAAATGCCAGCCCTGTTTCAACAGCATCCACAAATGATCCCAGCTTACTGGTATACCACCCGTCGTAAGAATCTGCTATTTCATTAAAAATGGCCATTATTTACCTCCGGTCATACTGTTTTTTATAGAAAAGCACATAAAATGTATGCAAGTGCTCTCATTATAACATTCTGAATTCTCTCAATGCACTACATGTTTTTTTGAACACATCCCATTAGGACTCCCGGCTTAGAAACAAAAATGTTGGAAAAAATTACAATGATTCGAAGGAAACTTTACTCAAATGGTAGAAGTATGCAATCCAGTCATGTTATTTAAGAAAGATCTTAGTTTGTTTTGGGGTGAAAACATTGAAATATGTACAGTCTGTAAAAGATGAGATGGAAAAACACATAAACCTTGAGAAGGCAGAATTTTTACCGAAGTTTTTTCAAGCCTTCCCTGGCGGTTATGGCGAGGGAGATCAGTTTATTGGAGTTACTGTTCCCAGTCAAAGAAAGATAGCACGGAAATATTATAAAGACATTACGCTGGATGAAATTGATAAATTGTTAAGAGAGCCCATACATGAATATCGTTTAACGGCACTTTTTTTCCTGGTTCTCAAATATGAGAAAGCAAAAACTGAAGCGGAAAAGAAGGCTATTGTGGATTTGTATTTGAACAATATTTATTATATTAACAATTGGGATTTAGTGGATTCCTCTGCGGATAAAATACTTGGCCCATATTTTATGGATAAAGAAAGAGACTTACTATACGTGTTTGCCGACTCAGACCACCTTTGGAAACAAAGAATTGCCATAATGACAACATATCATTTCATAAGAAATTATCAGTTTGACGACACTTTTAAAATTGCTG
Source organism: uncultured Peptococcaceae bacterium (assembly GCA_964643075.1). Taxonomy (GTDB): domain Bacteria; phylum Bacillota; class Desulfotomaculia; order Desulfotomaculales; family Desulfocucumaceae; genus Desulfocucumis. The sequence goes on along the minus strand of CAZXQO010000007.1, from coordinate 20,189 downwards.
AAGTTTTAATAAACCATAAACATGACCTGATTCATAAAGCTGTAGGCTGGATGCTTAGAGAAACCGGCAACCGGAATTTTGATGCGGAATTCACCTTTCTCAAAGAAAACTATAAGGTAATGCCGCGGACTATGTTGCGATATGCCATAGAAAAGTTTGAAGAGGGCTTAAGGCAGAGGTTCTTGAAAGGTCTGGTTTAAGCAAAAAGTTTTATTGCGCTAGTTGAAAAGTTATTGTAAACGGGGGATATTTATGAAGGATCCGGTTAACACGTGGACGCATTTTATAACTTTTCTGGCTGGTCTTTTGGGGCTAGTGTTCTTAATCATTCTTTCCCAGAACAAAACTTCAAAACTCATTACAATGATGATTTACGGTGTGAGCGTCATTATCTTATATGGGGCAAGTACTATTTATCATTGGGTTAAGACTACTCCCGAAAAAGAACGAGTTTTAAGGAAGATTGATCATATGTCTATTTTCTTCTTAATTGCCGGTACATATACTCCAGTCTTATATTATGGTTTGGAAGGCATGTGGAAATGGACAATGCTAAGTGCTATATGGACATTATCTTTTATTGGGATAATGCAAAAGGTATTCTTTATTGGTGTTCATCGGTCAGTATCTACTGTGTTCTATATTTCGTTAGGGTGGATGGCACTTATTCCTCTTTTTAAACTTGTTCAAAGCTTCCCGGTCGGAGCCATTATTTTAATGTTTCTAGGTGGAGTGGCCTATACGATTGGTGGAATTATCTATGCAACAAAGGCCCTCAACTTTTTCCCGAATAAATTTGGGTTTCACGAGATTTTCCACATGTTCGTTTCACTTGGATCGGTATTACACTTCATAATGATTTGGCGCTTTGTTTTACCCATGTAAAATCTAAGCGGCCACACGTCTTATAACACTGCATTGGCGTCCACTGCTGATATAAAGTCTTTCTGGCCGTGCCGGTGCAGAATCATTAATTGTGGGAGGGGTGTAGCTCCCTGTGAAGAATAGGATTAAATGGATTATGGTTATTTTTGGCATATTGACAGTTGTTGTGTCGAGTTCAATGTTACTTATAGACCAGTACGTTCAACGAATGGGTTCGAAGTACATTATTGGGCCCGACAAGGTTCCTGAAGCAGATGCTATACTTGTTTTGGGTGCTTACGTTTTTCCAGATGGTACGGTATCTTTTATGCTCAATGACCGTTTAACTGAAGCGTATGAACTATACAAAAGAGGAAAGGCTGAAAAGATATTGGTTAGCGGTGACCACGGGCGTAAATATTACGACGAGGTTAACGCCATGAAAAAGTTTCTAAAGGATAAAAACGTTCCAGAAAAAGACGTGTTTATGGACCATGCCGGCTTTAATACATACGAGAGTATTTACAGGGCAAGGGATATATTTCAAGTCAAAAAGGTTATTATAGTAACTCAAGAGTACCACCTGATGCGGGCAGTATTTATTGCCAGAGAGTTGGGACTCGATGCCTATGGGGTAGCATCTGATCAACACGATTACGGTGTAGTTATGACAAAATACAGGTTGAGGGAGATAGTTGCCAGGAACAAGGATTTATTCACGGCTAAGTTTCTGAAACCTCAACCTACTTTTCTGGGAGATGCTATACCGGTAACCGGGGATGGAAGGGTTACGGACGATAAATAAAGGAGAGATTATTGTGGCTGTGGTAAAGCTGGCCCATGGGAGACATAAAAGGGTGGCTGAGGGACACCCTTGGGTGTATGGTACAGAGGTTGAAAGCATCGGAGGGGATTTTCACCCCGGGGACATTGTAGAAGTGGTTGATTTCAGGGGGAAATTCCTGGGTCGCGGGTATATCAATCCCGCCTCGCAGATACTTGTGCGCATAATGACCAGAGATAAACATGAAACCATAGACAGGGAATTTTTCCGGAAAAGGCTTGCCGCCGCCTGGGATTACCGCAAAAGAACGGTCAGCGGCACCAACGCCTGCCGGGTGGTGTTTGCCGAGGCCGACTTCCTGCCGGCGCTTATAGTGGATAAATTCGGAGATTACCTTTCCGTGCAAACTTTGGCCCTGGGCATTGACGTGCATAAGGATACCATTGTGGAATTGCTGGATGAAATTCTAAAGCCAAGGGGGATTTTCGAAAGAAATGACGCCGGCGTTAGGAAACTGGAGGGGCTGCCCCTGAGGGCCGGTATTATTAAAGGGTCCATTGAACCGCTGGTGGAAATTGAGGAAAACGGCCTGATATTTGAGGTGGACCTGGAAGGGGGACAAAAAACAGGCTATTTTCTCGATCAGCGGGAAAACAGGATGACTATGCAGTACCTTGCCCCCGGGGCAAGGGTGCTGGACTGCTTTTGCCATACGGGTACCTTTTCTACTTACGCGGCCAGATTCGGCGCCAGGGAGGTGCTGGGGGTCGATATAGCGGGAAATGCCCTGGAGGTGGCCCGGCGAAACGTGACCAGAAACGGGTATGACCAGCTGTGCACATTCAAGGAGGCCAACAGCTTTGATGAGTTGAGGGCGATGGAAAGGGCCGGGGGTAAATTTGACCTGATTATTTTGGACCCGCCTGCCTTTACCAAGTCTAAAAAGACGCTGGAGGGGGCTATCAGGGGCTACAAGGAAATTAACCTGCGGGCTATGAAGCTGTTGCCCCCGGGGGGTTTTCTGGTTACCTGTTCCTGCTCGTACCATATGAGCGAGGAACTTTTCCGGGAGGTGGTGGCAGAGGCCGGTCACGACGCCGGGAGACAGCTCAGGCTGGTAGAAATACGGCGGCAGGCCAAGGATCACCCCATGCTTATGGCCTCTCCGGAGACCTATTATTTAAAATGCCTGGTGCTTCAGATATGGTAGGGAAAAAATTTAAACGGAGGTGGTTATGTGGCGAAAAGAGAAGGCAGTGAATATGAGGTGAATGGACATAAATTGATCTGTCCAGTCTGCAGCAAATCATATTTCTGGACCCGCACCACGTTAATGAATACCAGAGGACTTACCTTCTTTAACCTGGATTGGGCAAATGTCAGCGCCGATAATTATGTGTGCAGCCACTGCGGTCATGTTTCGTGGTTTTTAAATGAATAATCATACAAACTGACTTTTTGAGTATTGAAAAATAATTTCATTGGTGTTAAACTAATTTCGAACTCTTGAGACAATTTATAGTAGAGATATAGCGGAGATTTGGGGAGAAAAAGAGATTAGAAGAGACGACTCGTAGATTCTTGGGGTGAGGACCGGCTTAATAGTGCTGGTCTTTTTTATTTTAATTGGGGACATTCCTTCGTGAAACTGTTAAGACGTTAGGATTGAGATAACTAAAGAAGGTGTGTCCCCTGACCTCTGTGGGGACATTCCTTCTCGAATTTGTTATGAAGTAAAGAATTTAGCCAACCAAAGAAGGTGTGTCCCCTTACCTTGGAGGTGTGATACCATGATCCTGATGATTGATAATTATGATTCCTTTGTTTATAACCTTGTCCAGTATCTCAGGGAAATGGGCAGGGAGGTGGTGGTCCGGCGCAATGACGGTGTTTCCCTGTCCGCCATCAAGAATATGGCCCCTGAGCATATAATCATTTCTCCCGGCCCCTGCTCACCGGACGAGGCGGGTATATCCCTGGCTGTCATTAATGCTTTTACCGGTAAAATTCCCATCCTGGGAGTTTGCCTGGGGCACCAGGCTATTGGACAGGCCTTCGGGGGCAGGGTGGTCAGGGCGGGAAGGCCCGTGCACGGCAAAACGTCGGCTATCACCCACGACGGCAGGGGAATTTTCAGGGGACTGCCGGATACCCTGGTGGTGGGGCGCTATCATTCGCTGCTGGTGGAGGATGAATCACTGCCGGATTGTCTGGAGGTAACTGCCCGTACGGCTGAAGGTGAGATTATGGGATTGCGCCACCGGGAATATTACGTGGAAGGTGTGCAGTTTCACCCGGAATCCATATTAACTCCATATGGCAAGTCAATGCTAGCCAATTTTTTGAATATCGGGGAGGGCTATGCGGGTGCTGCCTCTGCATAAAAAAATAGATATTGCTCCAGATGCGGTGGCCATCTATGAGAAGCTGAAAGCTCTGCCCTTTGGGTTTGTACTGGACAGCGCCATGCATGTAGAAGGGCTGACAAGGTATTCCTTTGTGTCCGCTTCTCCCTTCCTGGTATTCCGCTCCCGGGGTGACAATGTTCAGTTGCTACGTCCCGAACTTGAGCGCCCGGGTGAATATGTTACTGAAAGCAGGCGGGGCAGCCCCTTTGAATGTTTAAAAAAGTTATTGTTTAAGTATAAAATCTCCGAACAACATAAACCCTTTCCGCTGGTGGGCGGTGCGGTGGGTTATTTTGCCTACGATCTGGGACGGCAAATTGAAAGGATGCCGGAGTCAGCAGCGGATGATGTCAAATTGCCGGACTGCTGCCTGGGATTTTACGATTTGGTGGTGGCGGTGGACCATGAGGCCGGGGATGTGCATATAGTTTCTACCGGGCTTCCCGGGAAGGGGCAGCAGGCACAGCCAAGGGCAGAGGAGCGCCTGCGTTACCTGGAAGAAATACTGCTTGGCACCAACATACCAGATAAAATAGCGGGTACACTTGATGCCGTGATTTCCGTGCCAACCGGCGGCGGTAGGCGGGTCAGGGAAACTGTGAAGGAGTGGGGAGCTGACAGGGAGGATTACTATGCGCTGATGGAAGAAACGCCTGATGACTTGTTACATACTGATTTTAACCGGGACGGATACTGCGCCGTGGTGGAAAAGGCCAGGGAGTATATAGCGGCGGGGGACATTTTTCAGGTCAACATCTCCCAGCGCTTTTCCCTGCCTGCCAGAGAGGACCCCTGGCAGGTATATAAAAAACTGAGGGCCATCAACCCTGCCCCCATGGCGGCATTTTTGGATTTTGGCGATCCGGTGGTGGTCAGTGCGTCACCGGAAAGATTCCTAAGTGTGCGCGGTGATTTTATCGAAACGAGGCCTATTAAGGGCACCCGGCCCCGGGGCGGGGACCCGGTGGAAGACCAGCGCTGGCGCAACGAACTCTGGAACAGTGCCAAAGACCGGGCTGAACTGGTCATGATCGTGGATTTGGAGAGGAATGACCTCGGCAGGGTATGCCAGGCGGGCTCGGTTAAAGTACCCGAACTGTACCGCATCGAGGAATACGCTACGGTTTTCCACCTGGTTTCAACGGTGGTGGGAGAAATGGAGCAGGGCAAGGATCCGGTAGATTTGCTGCTGGCAACCTTTCCCGGCGGCTCCATAACCGGTGCGCCGAAAATAAGAGCGATGGAAATTATAGAGGAACTGGAGCCTGTGCGCCGGGGTATATACTGCGGTTCAATCGGTTACCTGGGCTTTGACGGGGATGCCGATTTAAACATAGTAATCCGTACCCTGGTATTTACAGGTGGAAAAATATACTTTCAGGTTGGTGGGGGCATAACCATCGATTCCGACCCCGAGGCTGAGTATCTGGAAACACTGGACAAGGCCAGGGCACTGGTGAGGGCGCTGGGTCTTGAGCAAGGGGAGTCAGGATGATTTGGCAGGGAGGTTAAGTTGAACGAGAATAAAGTAGTATGTATTAACGGAAAACTATTGCCGGCCGCCGAGGCGCTGATTCCTGCCCAGGGCGGCGGGGTGCTGTTCGGGCAGGGATTGTTTGAAACAATACTCATTAGAAGTGGCCAGCCGGTACTGGTTGAAAAGCATCTGGAGAGACTTATTAGTTCCGCCGCCCAACTTCACCTGGAGATTCCTTATACTGCCGGGGAAATAGTTTATATGCTACGGGAAACCGTGGCCGGGAACAGTATCAGCCAGGGGGCAGCGCGTATAACCCTCTCTGCGGGAGCGGACGGAGGGCCGGCGCATATTGTCATCAGCAACAGGAAACTGCCGTACACACCCGAACAGTATGAAAAGGGTTTTGCCGCCGGTTTTGTTTCCTTTCCTAGAAATGAGCGGTCACCTCTGGTCGGGCATAAAACAACTTGCTTTTTTGAAAATGTTCTGGCCCGGCGGGAAATAGCGGGCAGGGGACTGGACGAGGGATTGTTTTTAAATACTGGGGGAGAACTGGCTGAGGGCACGGTTAGCAATATTTTCTTAGTGGTTGATGACAGGGTGCTTACACCGCACCCGGAAAGCGGATTGCTGCCGGGGATTATGAGACAGGTGGTGCTGGGTGCCTGCAGGCAAAGGGGCATTGCGGTTGAGGAAAGAAAGATTATGTTGGAGGACTTGAAACACTGCCGGGAGGCGTTCATCACCAATTCCCTGATAGGTGTAATGCCTCTGGTAATTATTGAAGGACAGCTTGTGGGCAGCGGAAAGCCCGGTGAAACAACTGTTATCATTAAAGGCTACGTATCAAAAACAGATGTGTGAGTTGCTACTGCATAATAACAATAAATAGTAGTAAAAACAGGAGAGGTTTATGCCTCTCCTGTTAGCGCTCTCAAAATGTTTCCTCAGGCTGGTGCTCTACTAGGTCTATGGCACCCAGCACCACGTGGGCCAGGCCAAAGCCGGCGATGCCCCAGCCGAGAGCAGGGTTCGCCATACGCAGGGCCAGTCCGGTAGCTGTAACTGCCGTACCCAGTATGGTGGGCATGAGTCCCTCGCGCATAAAAATCACCCCTTTTATAATTATTGAGAGCCTATTTATTATTCCGGGATTTATCAATTGTTATTATAATTGTTGTTATTTCCCCGGCGGGAAGGGTTACATTGTACAGTTTAAAAGTAACAAATAATAACAAAAAGTTATTTTAAAAAACCGGGAATAATAGCCCTAAGACGGCGGAAATGTGATTTCCAAATAGACAGGGGGAATTATCACGAATGAGCAGCGGGAACAGGGATGAGGAGTTGCGGCGTAAACTGCAGGACGCTCTGGACTCCGACATCCGGACCAGGAATTATAAATTGAAGGCTGATGTAATAGACGGGGAGGCGCAGGTCACCGGTATCATGGATACCCTTTCGGAGAAGGAACAGGTTAATCAGATTGCCTCTTCCGTGGGCGGCATAAAAAGGGTGGAAAACGGAGTATCCATCAGCACTGACGGTTCTATTACGGATGGGGATGTGCTTTTTGAAGTAAACGAGGAACTGAATGCCGATCCGGAGGTCAATTTGCGCCATGTGGGAGCGCAAAGCGTTAAAGGCAACGTTTTTCTGGTCGGTACGGTGGGCGGCGCAGCGGAGGAAAAAGCTGCCATAAGGGCGGCTTCAAGGGCCAGGGGCGTAAAATCTGTGGTAAGCCAGCTAAAAATTAACACGGATAATTATGATCTGGACGATCTTGGACAGATTTTTCACCACCAGGTTAACAACGACCGGGAGAGTACTGAAGGAATGACCCTGGACAGACTGACCTGACAGCCGGTAAAAAAATTCACATTCTAAGTGAGGGCAAATCACAGGCATGCCTGGTGGTTTGCTTTTTATTTCGTATAGAAGGTACAATATGACATCTTAGGCAGGGAATTGGTCCGGAGGCGTAGAATAGTTTAATCCGGCATAGGCATAATGTATACCTAATACCTGCCTGGCGTTTGCGGACGTCAAAAATAAATGATTAATTGAATAGCGTGACCAAAAATACATATTTGGGAGAGTGACAAAGTGGATCGTGAACTTACACTGGAACTGGTAAGGGTTACCGAGGTAGCGGCGCTAGCCTGCGCCCAGTGGATGGGGAGAGGCCGCAAGCACGAGGCGGACGATGCGGCAACCAACGCCATGCGGGCCATGTTTGATACCATCAGCATAAACGGCACGGTGGTAATCGGGGAGGGGGAAATGGACGAAGCCCCCATGCTGTATATCGGAGAAAAGGTGGGCTGCGCGGCTTCACCGGAGGTGGATGTGGCGGTGGACCCGCTGGAAGGCACTAATATTCTGGCCAAGGGGCTGCCCAACGCCATGTCTGTTATTGCCATAGCCGACCGGGGGAACCTGCTCCACGCGCCGGACATGTATATGGAAAAAATCGCTGTTGGACCCCGGGCCGCAGGTAAAATAAGCCTCGACGACCCCATCGAAAAAACACTGGAGACAGTGGCCAGAGCCAATAATAAGCGGATTAACGACTGCACCGTAATGATTCTGGAAAGGGACAGGCACCAGGAAATAATAGAGGCCGTGCGCAAGACCGGTGCCAGGGTGAGGCTCATCGGTGACGGTGATGTGGGCTCCGCCATTTATACAGCCATACCCGGGACAGGTATTGACTTGTGCGTTGGGATCGGCGGGGCGCCGGAGGGCGTTATCGCTGCGGCTGCTCTCAAATGCTTGGGCGGCGAGATGCAGGCCAGGCTGTGGCCGGAGGATGACGAGGACAGGGCACGCTGTAAAGAGATGGGCATAACTGATATAACACGCATTTTATACATGGATGACATGGTTAAGGGTGACGACGCCATCTTTGCTGCCACCGGGGTAACAGACGGCGAATTGCTGAGAGGGGTTCGCTTTACCGGAGGCGACATGGGGGAAACTCATTCCCTGGTGATGAGGTACAAAACAGGCACCATCAGGTACATTAAAGCTGTTCACCGCCTGACCCGCAAACCCAATCTGGTTTTTACCGATTAATTATAATCAACTGGACAATTAACGGTTAGGGGTTGTTGCTGTTGAGATTTGACTACCGTTTAATAATGGTGGGCGCGCTGACGGTTTTCGGTAACGCTTATGTCCAGTACCTTGTTTATGGTTCGGTGAACTAGACTAATGCCGTGTTGTTGGGGCTGGCGTTAACAGCCATAGTGCCGTTTTTCTTCCGCAAGAAAAGATGATCTGCAGTTGGGGACATACCTCCAACCCCAGAGCCAGGCTTTGAATTATATAGAGGTATGTTCCCTGACATTATTAGAGGTTTATCCCCTTTCATTTCTATTAGAACGATTATTTAAAACCCCGCCGGCACAGGTTTATCTCCGGACGGGGTTTTATTATTCAGGGATAGATTCAGCAGATTCCGGGCAAACAATTTCCGTGGGAAATTGGTATACACTTGCAATGACGGTCATTTCACCTGTATATAAACCGGGGACAGCTGATTCTGGAATATTTAAGCGAATAGCAATTCTTTTTTGATCCCCTTTGTTTTTAGCTTTTGCCGGGGTTGACAATACTGGTATCAGAGCATCAGATGCATGCAGCCAATACTGTTCCGACGCTTCTTTGAATTCTATTACTGACGGCGGTAGCTCTGTTGACTCATTTGCCTTAAGGGAAGTTGCCTGAATGTATAGTTGGTAACGGTCATTTCCCTGTACAATGGTAGTAATACTCTGTTCTTCACTTATTTGACCTGTGGTGGCCTTAGGAAATTCCAACGCTTTATCTTCTGTAGTTAATTCAAGATATTCCTTATTATTATTGTCGTTTTCGGAAATGTCCCCTCCTGCGGGATATACCGCCAGGCAAAACAGTCCCAATATAAAACAAAACATTATTACCGTCCGTCTGTTCAAAGATATCCCCCCCTTGAAAACATTGCCGGATGATCAATAACAACACAGCGCCTAGTACTTATGTCCTAGGCGCTGTTACTGTTGTCATATTTGTTCTGTCATGTGTATTGTGTTAAAATAGCCTTAAGCATTGTCCTAACCACATTCCGCTTTAGGTGGCAGCCTGAGATCGGATCATTTGGTTTTGGCAATGCTTTTTAAAGCGGGGCAGCAGTGATTGTGACTGTTGCAGCGTAAGCGCCGTCAGCAGCTGCGGCTGCGAAATTTACGCGTACATCAAATGTCTTATCATTACCGGCAGGATCTGCGGTGCCAGCAACAGCCAGCATATTTGTAGGAGTGCCTGATGCATTCACGTATGTGCCGGCTGCAGTTTCCTTATACTGCAATGTACTGGCTGGTTGGCTTCCTCCGGCAGTAGTGAAGGTAGTGCTCGACAACTGTAGTTGATAAGACCCGGAGCCGGTGGTGGTGGCCGTCAGTGTCTGCTCAGTTGAGGGAGTACCCTGTACCACGTTATCAAAAGTCATGGACGCCGGGTCGAGTGCCAGGGTTAATGCAGATTGAACATTAGCTGTAATGCTCAGGGTAGCGGCTTGCACAATCCCTACGCTGGCCAGCAACAACCCCACTACAAGTAGAATTGCCATACTTTTTTTCACTTGAATTCACCTCCTTTTTACCAATTTTCCCGGAACATTGTTTAACAATTTTCGTAAATAGGGTCCGAAATTTGCCTTATATTCCGGGATTATTATTTTGCCGTTGTTCCGCCGCCGCTAACCGCCTTTGCAGTTTGCGAATATACAGAACAATGGCAAGAATAATTACAGTAATGGTCAACACAGTGCCTGCCAGTGTCAGCAGCGGCACAACTACAAAGGAAAACTCCCGTTCTTCAAAATTGATTCCATCGTAAGTCAACTGCATTTTCCCTTGAAAATAACCAATGAAGGGCGCTTCATTCCAGGTGGTTTCCATCTTTTTCTCTGTACCGGGCAAAATGTTAAACACAGGTATTTTAAGTTCTGTTTTCTGATTCCTAATCCCGTCTTTAATGACTACGTTACCCCGCACCTCCAGGTGCACATTGCCTGTATTGGTCACAGCAGTAGTAAAAGTTGGCTTGCCAAAGTGCCAGAAATCAGTGCCTGCTTTATTCAGCCGCCAGGTTTGTTTTAAATCAAATTTTCCTTCGGCGTCGGTGACTTTAACGTAAACTAACGAGCGAATTTCCGACGCAACGCTGATGCCGGCGGATAGAGTTCCTTTTTGTTCTACAGTAACCGGAATAAACTTAGTATTAAAATAAGTTACATGTTCACCCTTTTCTGCGTTTTCAGGGATGTCAAATCTTACACAAATTTTTCCCTGTTCCAAATGGTCCAGCTTTTCCGGCGCGCTGACGATAGTGGCCCAGGTCATCGGTGACCAGCGGGCATCGGGCTTCTCAACCTTATTCCATTGATTATTTTCAATGCGAAAATCTTGTGCGTATGCTTCAATCTTGACAGTTCCATCGGTTTTATTCTGCACAGTAAATACCTGTTCAAAGCTTTCTCCCGGCTTAATGGTTCTGTCTACTATTGATGGGCCCATACTAACGCCATTTAATTCCACAGCATGGGCATAAGTGGTTAGCATCAATCCCAATCCCAACAGACCAAACAATAACAGCGTTGTCATCCTTGCATTAACCATGATGTTACTCCTTAATATTGAATTTGTTCCGTTTAAAAGAATAGTTCCATGACCTTATTATTTGAAAATTTATATTTGGTAGAATTGTCGAACTTATAATAAGGTAGTTATCCTGATGTTTAAGAAATGACTCTGAGTTTTAAACCATGTCGGAATTTGTCGTAAAAAAACCAAACCTGATCTTGATACTCAGGTTTGGTTTCATAACCACCCAAGGCAACCCGGCTGCCATTGGATTGAAAGTCACAACCCATAAGGCCCGTAGCTTTGCGCCCTTTCCTTTCGGCAAAGTTTGCCATTAATTCATTATATAGCCTATTTATCTCTTTGGCAATACATAAATCGACTCTTAGTTCATTTTTTTCCCATATTAGGCAGATTTAAATGTGAAATATCGTCAGATGGTTTTGTGGGTGTAGTCGCTACTAAGAAATGCCTTCATGCAGGTCTTTGGCATTATCCGGAAAAAGTAATAAAGCCCAGTCCAAAAACTTTATGTTATGATATTGGAAATGTAAAAGTAAATGAATTATTATCCTCTGGAGGGTTTGCTTTGTCCCTGAAATTTATGCTGGGCCGGGCCGGAGCGGGCAAAACCCGGGCCTGCCTGGAGGAAATAACTGCAAAAAGTCTGGCGGACCCCATGGGCCACCCCCTGATTATGCTTGTTCCGGAACAGGCCAGCTTTCAGTATGAAATGGCTCTGGTATCTTCCCCTGGCGGGGGGGGCATCATGCGCGCCCAGGTGCTCAGCTTCCGGCGCCTGGCTTGGCGTGTGCTGCAGGAGGTGGGCGGGGGGGCCAGGACACCCATCGGCGACCTGGGAAAAAGAATGGTTTTACGCAGGCTGCTGGAGCGCCGCCGCGGTGAATTGAAAGTGTTTCAGCGGGCGGCGGGGCAGAGGGGATTTGCCGATACCCTGGCCGGGGCCATTGCGGAGATGAAACTTTACCGGGTGGGGCCGGACGGCCTCAGGAAAAAAAGAGCGGCTCTGGCCGCCGGCGGTCAAAGCCTGCTGGCCGGCAAGCTTGATGATTTGGCCCTGTTGTATGAAGACCTGGATTCCTTTATGCAGGGGCGCTACACCGACCCGGACGACTATCTGAATTTGTTGTCCGTGAAGTTGGCGCAATCAGCCACGGTGAGCGGAGCGGAAATATGGATGGATGGCTTTACCGGCTTTACTCCTCAGGAATATGGTGTAATTGAGAGTTTGCTGGCAGCAGCGTCCCGGGTAAATGTGGCGCTGTGCATAGACGGCCGCGCTGTAGACGCCGAATCCGGCGAGGACGATGTTTTCTTTCCCACTCTGGAAACATATCATAAGCTTGTGGTGCTGTCTCAAAAAGCCGGGGTGCTTTTGGAGGAGCCCGTAATCAGGGATGACACGGTGCCCTGTCGTTTTACCACCGCACCCTCTCTGGCCCACCTGGAACACTGGTTTTTTAGGTGGCCTGCTGCTGTTTATGAAGGCCGGGGTGAGGTGGAACTGGTGGCGGCGACCTCCCGCAGGGCTGAAGTGGAGGCTGCCGCCAGGGAAATTATTGCCCTGTGCCGTGACCGGGGCTGCCGCTGGCGGGATATTGCCGTGCTGCTGAGGGATTTGGACACCTATCATTTGTTGTTAACCACAGTTTTTTACGATTATGGCATACCTAATTTTATTGACCGCAAAAGAACGGTTATGCACCACCCGCTGGTGGAACTGGTGCGTTCAGCGCTCGAGACGGTGAGCGGGGGCTGGGCTTACGAACCCTTATTCCGCTACCTTAAAACGGATTTGGTGCCTCTATCCAGAGATGATGCGGATTTACTGGAAAACTACGTGCTGGCTTTCGGGCTTAAAGGAAAGGCCTGGACCGGGGACAGGGATTGGGTATATTACCACCGGGACAGCCTGGAGGAATACGACGCTGACAGTAGCCAGTATATTGACAAACTGACAAGGATTAACCGGGCCAGGGTGCTGGCCTCCCGGGAGCTTTTAAGCCTGCACCGGAAAATATACCGCTCCGGCGTTACGGTGCGGGATATTTCCGCAGCTCTTTTTACTATGTTGGAGGAACTGGGGATTCCTGCCCGCCTGGAGGAGTGGAAGACTCTGGCCGAAGCAAATGGTAACCTGGAAGAGGCCAGGGAACACGGGCAGATCTGGAACGGCCTGGTCAAGTTGCTGGAAGAAATGGTGGCCGCCCTGGGAGAGGAGCAGTTACCTCTGTCTGAATACGCCGCTGTTCTGGATGCCGGCCTGGAAAGTATGAGACTGGGGCTGATCCCGCCTGGTATGGACCAGGTAGTGGTTGGCAGCCTGGACCGGTCCCGCAGTCCCTCCGTAAAGGCTACTCTGGTACTGGGGGTGGGTGACGGGGTGCTGCCCGCCCGGCTTACCGGGGACGGAGTTTTCACCGACGGCGAGAGGGAGCGGCTGGCTGCTGCCGGGCTGGAGCTTGCGCCCACCACCAGACGAAAGGTGCTGGATGAACAGTACCTTGTATACCTGGCCCTGACCAGGGCAGCAGAAAAACTGTATCTCAGTTATCCCCTGTCCGATGAGGAGGGCCGGGCGCTTACCCCTTCGCCGGTAATTGGCCGGATTAAGGAGCTGCTGCCCGGCAGCGGGGAAAAAATACTGGGAGTTGAGCCGGACGATGCAGGGGAAAGTGATGCCGGTTTTATAGCCGCGCCGGGCCGTTGCCTCACCTATCTCGGGGGAAGACTCAGGAATGTGCTGGAGGGGCGTCCCGTAACACCGCTTTGGAGGGATGTTTACAACTGGTTTGCGGGCCGGGAAGAGTACAGGGACAAACTTAATATAATCTCCTCCGGGTTGTTTCACACCAATACTGAAAGGCCACTTTCCGCCGCTGCCAGCCGTACCCTGTACGGAAAGCGGCTCAGAACCAGCGTATCCCGGCTGGAAAAGTTTCGCTCCTGCCCGTTTTCCCATTTCCTTGCTTACGGAGTTAAATTGAAGGAAAGGGCCGTACAAAAGCTCAGCGCTCCGGATATGGGCCAGTTTTTCCACGCGGCCCTGAAAATGTACGGCGACCGTTTGAAGCAAGGCTCCCTGGACTGGGGCTCCGTCAACAATAACGATATTAAAAAGCTGGTGGGCGAGGTGGTGGAAATACTAGCCCCCCGGCTGCAAAACGAAATACTGCTGAGCAGCGCGCGCCACCGCAGTCTGCTGAACAAATTAAAACGCCAGTTAACCCGGGCGGCTGCCGTGCTGGCGGAACATTCCCGGCGGGGCATATTCCGCCCGGTGGCGCTGGAGCTTGCCTTCGGCGCTGGCAAAGACGCTCTGCCTCCACTGGTGCTGCAGCTTCCCGGCGGCGGGCCGGCCATGGAGTTATACGGTAGAATTGACAGGCTGGACGCGGCATCGTCCGGGAAGGGACACTATTTACGAGTTGTGGATTACAAATCCGGTTTCAGGGACCTGAACCTTTCCGGGATATATAACGGGTTGGACATTCAGTTGCTTACCTATCTTGTGGTAGCTCTGGACAATTACCGGGATCTTACCGGCAGTCCGGCCCTTCCCGGGGGGATGTTTTATTTCAGGGTGGCTGATCCCATGCTCAAAATACCGGCTCCCCTGGGGCAGGAGCAGGCGGATATGCTGCTGCTGAAAGAATTGAAGATGAAAGGCTTGGCTCTGGCTGACCAGGAAGTGGTAAAAATGATGGATGCGGACATAGATGGCTATTCCGACCTGATCGCGGTGGCCTTGGGTAAAAATGGCTTTTATAAAAATGCTCCGGTGCTGACTGAGGACCAGTTTGCCCTGCTTATAGAATATCTGCGGCGGATGCTAACAGCTACAGGTCTGGAAATAAACTCCGGCGAGGTGGGCATAAAGCCATACCGGCTGGGGAACTCCTCGGCCTGTACATACTGTCCCTTTAAACCGGTTTGCCGGTTCGATCCTGTAATTAAAGATAATAAATACCGCCTGCTGGCCAATGAGCCGGTTGAGGAAATCTGGGCGAAAATAATGGCTGCCTTGCAAGATAAGGGGTATGGAAATGGATAGTAAATGGACCATGGAACAAAAAAAGGCCATCAATACTAAGGGTTGCAACTTACTGGTGGCTGCTGCGGCCGGGGCCGGCAAGACGGCAGTGCTGGTGGAGCGCATCATCCGCCGTATTACCAGTCCGGCAGAGCCTGTGGATGTGGACAGCCTGCTGGTGGTAACCTTCACCAACGCTGCGGCAGCCGAAATGCGGGAGCGGGTTAGGGCAGCCCTGGAAAAGGAGCTTGCCGTTACCCCCTCCCGCAGGCTGGCCCTGCAACTGACCCTGCTGAACCGGGCGCAGATTACCACCTTGCATTCCTTCTGCCTGGATGTATTAAAGCAGCATTTTTACAGGGTCGGGCTGGATCCCGGCTTCAGGGTGGCGGATGAGACCGAAGCCACACTGTTGCGCCTGGACGTGCTGGAGGAGCTTTTAGAAAGCCGCTATGCCTCTGGTGACCCCGCCTTTGAGGCTATGGTGGAGTCCTTCGGCGGTGAAAGGGACGATGGCCGGCTGATGGACCTGATCCAGAGATTATATGATTTTTCCCGCAGCAATCCGGAGCCTGAGTGCTGGCTGAAGGAAAAAGTTCACCGGTTTGACCTGCCGCCGGAAATAAATATTGATGATTTATACTGGGCGCAGGAGATCAAGGGCACTATTCTGCTGGAACTGGGAGCGGTACGTTTTGCCCTGGAAAGGGCACAGACCCTGTGCCGGCGTCCAGGTGGACCAGCGGCCTACAAAGGGAACCTGGCGGATGAAGTTGCCCTGGTGCAGGAACTTGAGGCCGCCTGCCGTAACAGCTGGCAGAGCATGCATCGTGTGTTCTCTGCCATATCCTTTCAAAAGTTGAGCCGGGCCGGCAAGGACGTGGACGAACAAATTAAAAAGCAGGTCACCGGCCTCCGGGACGGGGCTAAAAAGAGGTTATCCGATCTCCGTCAGAAATATTTTGCCCGGGAACAGGAAGATTACCTGGCGGATATTAAAGCTATGGCGTCTCTTATGGACACCCTGGGACAGCTTGCCCGGGAATTCGGTGAGGCCTATCACAAGGCCAAGCAGTCCCGGGGACTGGTGGATTTCAGCGACCTGGAGCATTACTGCCTGCGGATACTGAGTGAAGATAATCAGACCGGGGAAGCTTCAGGCCAATATATCGTTCCTTCCCCTGTGGCCCTGGAGTTGAGGGAGCGGTTTGAAGAGGTGCTGGTGGATGAATACCAGGATATCAATCCCGTCCAGGAAGCCATATTATTGCTGGCTTCCCGGCAGGGAGAGGAACGGCCCAACCTTTTTATGGTGGGGGATGTAAAACAGAGCATATATCGCTTCCGGCTGGCCGAGCCCGGTCTTTTCCTGCATAAATACAGTCATTACACTGAAGATGGGGGCGGCGAGGGCTGCAAAATAGACCTGGCCAAAAACTTTCGCAGCCGGGACGGGGTTCTGGATGCGGTCAACTTCATTTTCAGGCGGATCATGACCCCCGGGGTGGGGGAAATGGTTTATGACCGGAAGGCAGAGCTGGTCTGCGGGGCCGGGTATCCGCCGTCTGAAGCCGGTGATCACATTGTCACCGGCGAGGTGGAGATACATTTAATTGATCGGGTTAACGGCAGGGAATATGACGTAAATTCAACCGGTAATGAAAATAATGATGACGCCCTGGACAAAGAAGCGCAGGAGGGATTTTCTGAAAGCGAGGAGCCAGGTGTTGCCGGGGCGGAAGCCAGGCTTGCGGCCGGCCTGATCAGAGATATGGTGGAAGGCGCGGAGGGACGGAAGGCACTCAAGATATACGACCGGCTGACAGGGGCCTACCGGTCCGTAACGTACCGGGACATAGTGGTGCTGCTGCGGGCTACCAGGGACTGGGCGGCAGCCTTCACGGAGGAATTCGGCCGGGCGGGAGTACCGGCCTACGCCGAGCCCGGGGGTGGCTATTTTGACGCGGTGGAAGTGGAAACAATGCTTTCATTGCTAAAAATAATAGATAACCCCAGGCAGGACATACCCCTGGCGGGGGTGCTGCGCTCTCCGCTGGTGGGACTAAATGCCGGGGAACTGGCGGAAGTAGCCCTTAGCCACCGGGGCGGGGATTTTTATGAAGCCGTTTCTATTTTCGCCCGCAGCGGGAAAGGTGTGCTGCGCCATAGAGTTGAGTCTTTCCTGCTGGACCTGGAACGCTGGCGAACCATGGCCCGCCGGGGCACCCTGGCCGATCTTATCTGGAATATATACCGGGAAACCGGCTTTTATGATTATGCCGGGGCTATGCCGGGGGGGACCCAGCGCCAGGCAAATCTGCGCTCTCTCCATGACCGGGCCCGGCAATACGAGGCCACCACCTTAAGGGGGCTGTTCGGCTTTCTCAGATTTATCCAGCGCATCCGGGAGGGGGGCAGCGATTCGGGGGTGGCCCGCACCCTGGGTGAAAGTGAAAATGTGGTTAGGATCATGAGCATACATAAAAGCAAGGGGCTGGAATTCCCGGTGGTATTCGTGGCCGGGCTGGGGAAAAAATTCAACACCGCCGACTTGAACAGCGACGTTCTCCTGCATAAGTCCATGGGCCTGGGGCCGGACAGGGTTGACCTGCAACTCCGGGTAAGCTATCCTACTCTGGCTAAAATAGCCATCAGGGGAAGGCTTAAAATGGAGTCACTGGCCGAGGAAATGAGAATACTGTATGTGGCCCTGACCAGGGCCAGGGAAAAGCTGGTGCTGGTGGGAACCTCCCGGGATCTGGTCAGGGCTGCGGAGGGCTGGTGCGGGGAAGGAACCGGGGACAGGGTGGAACTACACGATGCCCTGCTGGCCACGGCTAATTCATATCTGGACTGGCTGGGGCCGGCACTGTCCGGGCATCCTGACGGGGCTTCATTGTGCAACCTGGCGGGAAATGAACAACATATCGTTTCCCCGGAGGCCTGCGGTCGGTCCCGCTGGTTAATCAAAACATGGGCTTCTCCGGTATGCGGAGGAGCCGGCCAGAGCCACACGGCCGGGGGGGCTGACCTGCTGGAAAAGATTAAGCGCGGAGAAAAAATAAGTACTGACACTCCAGCCAGCCCGGAGGTGGAGGAAAGGCTGAATTGGGTTTATTCCCAGGCTGCGGTGCAGGGGCGGGCGGCCAAGCTGTCCGTCACGGAGGTAAAGCGCCGGTTCGAGCAGGAAGAGCAGGACCCAGACGGTGTTTACCGGCTGATGGGCGGCCAGGGCTCCGGTTTGCATGCCTACCTGCGCCCGGGATTTGTTACGGGAGAAACGGGACTTACCGCTGCCGAGGCGGGTACGGCACTGCACCTGGTTATGCAGCATGTTGATTTTAGGAGTTCGCTGGATACTGAGGGAATAAAGGAGCAGGTAGCTGCTATGAAAGCCGGGGAGCTTTTAACCCGGGAACAGGCGCAGGGCATTGATGTGGATGCAATTGTCGCATTTTTCAGGACGGCCCTGGGCGGCAGGCTGCTGGCCTCGGAGGACGTCCGCCGGGAGGTTCCCTTTAGTCTGGGCCTGCTGGCAGGGGAGGTATACCAGGACCTGTCCGGGGAAATTACTGCCGGGGAAACCGTACTGGTACAGGGGGTGATTGACTGCCTGTTCAGGGAATCAGATGGGTTGGTGCTTATTGACTACAAAACGGACCGGGTAGGCGCCGCCGGCAGCGAGGCGGCCCGGCGTCACCGCACCCAGCTAAATCTCTACGCCCGGGCGGTGGTAACAATCACCGGTGAAAAGATTAAGGAAAAGTATTTGTATTTTTTCAGCTCCGGTACGGCAGTGCAGGTATAATGCACTTACTAGATTTGTCAATGATTTTCTTTAAATGAAAAAATACTGAGTAAAAAAAGATTATTGACAGCCTATAAATACGAGGTTATACTTTTCTCTGCGGGGCTTTAGCATGATAAAGCGTTAACATGTGATAATGGTTTTATGTTTAGATAACCACAGGAGGAATATTTTATGAAACTGAGGCTGGGATTACCAAAGGGAAGCCTGCAGGAGGCGACTTTTCAGCTGTTTAAAAGGGCCGGTTTTAATCTGGCTGTACGGAGCAGGTCCTATTTTCCGTCCATTGACGATCCTGAAATGGAAGTGGTACTAATGAGGGCACAGGAGATTCCACGCTATGTTAACGAGGGCGTTTTGGACGCGGGCTTAAGCGGCCTGGACTGGATTAAGGAAAACGAGGCGGATGTAGTGGAAGTGGCGGATCTGGCCTATTCCAAGCAGACCACCAATCCCATCCGGCTGGTGCTGGCAGTGGCCAACGACAGTAATATCCAAACGGTGAAAGACCTTGATGGAAAAAGGATTGCCACCGAACTGGTAAAGGTGACTAAAAATTATTTGACGCAAAACGGCGTAAGGGCAACAGTTGAGTTTTCATACGGCGCCACGGAGGTTAAAGTTCCGGAATTGGTCGACGCCATTGCCGACCTTACGGAAACCGGCAGTTCGCTAAAGGCCAATAATCTCAGGGTAATTGCCACGATACTGGAGTCCACCACAAGGCTCCACGCCAACAGGGCATCTTGGGAGGAATCCTGGAAGAGAGAAAAATTGCAAAACCTCGCGGTTCTGCTGAAGGGTGCACTGACGGCGGATTTGAAGGTGGGTCTGAAAATGAATGTGCCCGGTGACAAGATCAACGGCGTGCTGTCGGTTCTGCCTGCCATGAAGCATCCAACCGTGTCGCAGTTGTATAATAGCGACTGGGTAGCGGTGGAAACCGTGGTGGATGAGAAAACATCCAGGGAACTGATCCCGCTGCTTCTCCGCTCAGGCGCCAGGGACATCATTGAATACCCGCTAAACAAAGTTATACCCTGATAGACGATTATGTATGTTTCGAAACATCTTCTAATAATTGTTTTAAAGAATAAACCCTGATAAAACACAATGTCATTAACTTAAGGATTTTTAAAATATAAGGAGTCAAATATCTGTTGA
>CAZXQO010000006.1:0-135889 GCA_964643075.1 uncultured Peptococcaceae bacterium | reverse complement strand
GTGATTTTATTGTATCACACGTTCTGTGTGTCCATAAAATCGCGGTAAGGTCATGTCTCTTGGTGAGTCAGTGTCACAGGAAAGGGTATATAATAGGTCATTATCCCAATGTTCAAATTATTCACGAACCTATATGTTGAGATTATAGGTTTTATGTAGTAGAAAATTCAACGGGTAATCAAGTGATCCTTTTTTCAAGAAGTAAAATTTCAAAATTATTGCATATTATTGAATGTCACAAGGATAGATGCCCAGGCGGTTATTGGAATATATGGCCATGCACCATCGACGGTATCAAAGGCCTATTTATCCGGTAGTGATTAATCTTGCCGGTATCGACCGGCGTCAGGATGGACGTTATAATATGACTGCCTGGAATTAACGGTAGCGTAATTTAACTACCGTTAGTTAAATTTACAGGACATGCCCGGCCATGACTTTTGTACAAAGGGCCTGTGAAGTTGTTGCCACTGGCCACGCTAATGAAACAGGAAGACCCACCGTAAAGTCATGGAGAAATGCGCCAGACTGTTTAATGAAGAGGTCAAATCTCATAATGTCCGGGATATTTTATATGCTGCGTTAGCTGGTTTATCTTCATTATGATTCTATAGGGAGCTTATCCTGAAGGTGCTGGAGGTGATTAAATTGGAAAACCTTCCGCTGTTTGACGATATCCGGGAAGAATGGAAGCTAGGGCTTGAGTAGATGCGCTAATTGATTTGTTTGAAGTAAAATTTGGTAAGGTACCGGAAGATTTACGAAGCCAACTTTCAGGACTTAAAGACTCAGGTACTATTAAAGATAAGATGCGTAAAGTCATAAATTCAGGAACAATTGATGAATTTGCCAGGATGCTGAAAAATTAATAACAACTATATTCTAATTTTTAACCTCCGGTTAGCCGGGGGTTTTGTATTTTTATGACAATGAAAAGGGTGGTGATTCGATGGTTTTCTATACGGTAGCAGAGGCTGCAAGAAAATGAAGGTGATAAAGGCTTTGCCTGTGAGCTGACTTTTGTTCACCAATAAATTCATGGGAAGGTGGTATTTAAATTGGAACCAAGAAATTTCCGATCAAAGAGGGTAGCGCAAGTAAGCACGCCTGGCGCAAATGAGTGCAGCATTGACTTTGACGATACTATTGAAATTTTCAGGGAACACTACATGCGAGATGACTGGAGTCGGCGCACGCTGGACTTCCACATCGAAAACGTCAACAATTTCAGAAAATTTATGGCCATCCAAATGAGCGGGCAGGGAAGCATTTCCCGTGATGTACTGGAAAAGTATATAATGAGCATGCGCTCCGCCGGCAGGAAGAAAAACACCATCAACGGGCGGATAAAGACGCTGAGGGTGTTCTTTAGAGTGCTCTTTGACACTGGACATATTGATTGCAATCCCGCAGTTTCACTTAGATCGATCAGGGGTGAGTCAACGGAGATAGTGCCTTTTGACAACGGCCAGGTAAAGGCCCTGCTTAATGCGCCGGATAAAGACACATTTGCAGGAATGCGGGATTACATGATAATGCAAATACTATTGGACACCGGCATTAGGTTAAACGAGTTATGCAGTATTCAGCTTTCAGACATAAATATAAAGAACTACCGGATATATATTCGCAGGGGCAAGGGAAGAAAAAGCAGGACTGTATTTTTCGGAAAAGACACGCGTAAGGCAATACAGAATTACTTGAACTTCACAGGCATAACCGATGAAAATGAATACCTTGTACTTAACCAGGACGGCTGCCAGTTCAAACCCCGTTCCGTGCAGGAACGCATCTCAATACATGCGGCGGCGGTGGGGATAAAAGGTGTCCGCCCAAGCCCGCACACGTTCAGGCATACTTTCGCCAAAATGTTTCTCATGAGCGACGGAGACCCCTATGTGCTGAGGGATCTGCTGGGGCATAACAGCATGTCGACAGTAATAATATACCTCAAACTTTTCCGGGATGACTTGTATAAGAAATATCAGGGCAAGTCGCCTGTCGACAGGCTCTTTGCAAAGAAGCACGATGACTAATAGTCATCGTGCAGGTTTTCCAGAGGGCTTGCTTTTTTATGCTGGCTAATTACTTCAGTGCCAAAGAGATTTACATAATGATGTACCATTTCCCAGCTTTTGTGCCCGAGTATTTTCTTCAGGGAGAAGGGGTCGCCGCCGTTTAATATGTACATGCGGGCGAAAGTGTGCCGCCATGTGTGGGGTGATGTCCTAATGTTGCCCAGCCCGGCCTTGCCGCTTATTATTTCAATCCTTTCCTGAATGGTCCTGTTGCTCATGGGTGTGTAGTCAACCGTGATGAAAACATGGTCGTCATCTATGTCGCTGCCCCGGTGGGCCAGGTACTGTTTTAGCAGCTTCTTCAGCTTCCTTTGCAGGGGCACGGTCCTTTCCCTGGCCCCCTTGCCCATGACTTTTATATGGCCTTCTGCAAAATTTATGTCTCCCAGCTGCAGTGCCGATACTTCGGAAAGGCGGAGGCCGGTGTCCAAAAGCAGCATCATTATGTGTAATCCCTCAGCCCGGTGAAGGTATTCCGGTCCGGGACGGCAAGCAGGGAGCGCACCTGTTCCTTGTTTAAGGCAACTATTAAAGTCTCGGCCACTTTAAGCTTCTCCACCCTGGCCGCCGGGTTTTCGGCCAGGTATCCCTCATCGACCAGGAAGCCGAAAAACTGGCGCAGGGTCCTGATACGCATATTGACGGTCTGGGGCTTGTTGTCCCATTTTTCAATGGAGTAGAGCACCAGGTTGTTTTTTATTGTCCTGTGGGTGATTTTTTCAAGGTCAGGCTCTATCCCCTGTTCACGCAGGGCCTTTTTAAAGGCCTTGATGTTTTCCCTGTGCCAGGCGATGGTCCGCTTGAGCCGGTTTTTTGCCTTTTCGTTGGCATAGAAAAGCTTCTCGGCCTCCTCAAAGGACGGCACGGCCTCCTTTTGGATTTTAACTACAGTAGCTTCTGAAATTGGTGCCAGCTGGTTGTTCCTTCTTTTTTTCATGTTGTACGCGATCCCTCCCAAAAATATGATGTACGCGGATGAAACCCCTTCGCACCACGCCACAAGATGTATGGGTGAATACATCATGAAAAAAATACGACCAAAAGGCATAGAAAAAGGCCTTCGGCATAAAATCCCGAAAGCCTTGGTACATAAGGGTAATCTTGGTGTCGGAGGCGGGACTTGAACCCGCACGGTCTCCCATACGCCCCTCAAACGTACGCGTCTGCCTATTCCGCCACTCCGACATGTTTGTCTCGCATAATAGATTATAGTGACCGCCGTGTGGTTTGTCAAGGAGATATATCAAGCAGATTATGGGGTAAGGCTGAATCCTTTGTGCTGCCAGAGTTCGATAAAACCTTGTGCCACCTTCATTATTTCTTCCCGGTTCTTCAGCGCGTCCAGCCACCTGGAGGGGATCGCCCCGTAGCCGTAATAGGAGCCTGCCAGTCCGCCCACGATATTGCCGGCGGTGTCGGCGTCCTCGCCCTGGTTGACTATTTTTATCAGCGCGTCCTCGAAATTATCTGTTTGCAAAAAGCACTGCAGGGAGGATGCCAGTGTATCCAGTACATTGCCTCTGGGCGGCACCGGTGAGGCTCCTTCCTGGAGTGATTTAATCATATGCCAGAAAAATTTATTGGGTTTTACCTCCATGACTTTGCAGTGGTCGTCGGTAATGGTGAGGGTACGGCTTACCACGGTTCGTTTTGTATTATCATTCGCTATCTTTAGTTCACGAATTAGAAAGTTGTAAAAAATGCAGCTGGTGGTTCCTTCCGGGCTGTAATGGGTCATATGGGCGATTTCTGCAGACCATTTGGCCATGTTTTGTAAGTTGTTCCAGTAGCCAAAGGTCACCGGCAAGGTGCGCATGAGCCCGCCGTTACTGTCCATTTTGTTGATGGACTGGGCGGTGAGGCGGGACGCTTCACGCCAGCTTCCGGTGCGCATGTAGTTCTGGAAGGAAGTCTTGGTGGTGTTCCCTATATCCCTGGGGTTGGACTGGAACCAGAGCAGGAAATTGCGCCCAATGTCCTCAACAGGGTAGGCGGGGTTGGTCAATATTCCTCTGGCCACGTCAAGTGTCATGCTGGTATCGTCGGTGGGCTCGCCGAGCTCAAGATTCAGCCAGCCTCCTCCCACCATGTCCCTCAGTACACCGTATTTTTCTTTTATTTCAGCGGCCTTCATCATTTCCGCCGGGGCACCCAGAGCATCGCCTACAGCGGCGCCGAAGAAAGCTCCTTTAATGAAATTCTCCGTCGCTGACACCGTTAACACCTTCTTGTTTATATTTTACTGGTGTACAAGCTGCTGGTCCGGTAGCAGCTTTGATTCCGTCCGGGCAGTTTTGTCTATGTACAAATAGCCGTATACTTTACGGTACCAAAGCACTTTGCGTACAAACTGCCTGGTTTCCGGGAAGGGAACTTTCTCCAGTCCCTGGCTGGGGCTGTTTTGGGATTCGGCATCAAGCCATTTCTTCACGTTGCCCCTACCGCCGTTATAAGCCGCCAGCATCAGGGTGATATTCCCGTTGAATTCCCTTTGCAAATCAGCCAGGTACCAGGCGCCGATGGATATGTTGTATTCAGGTTCGAAAAGGCGGTCCCTGGAGAAGTTACCGATGCCGCTTTTCTGGGCGGCCCATTGGCCGGTGTCGGGCATTATCTGCATCAGTCCGATGGCGCCCTTGGGTGAGACAGCACCGGGTCTGAAATTACTTTCGGTTCTTATCACTGCGGCCAGGAGGCTGCGGTCCAGTCCGTACCTGTCGGCGTAGTTGAATATGGTGTCTTTATATGGCAGGGGGTAAAGTATGCGTCCTATATTGTCCAGGTTGAAGAGCACAAGAACGATTATGATTAGGAAGAATAGCTTTTTCGTGAATTTGCTTTTCCTGCGGGGCCTGCTCTTTGGCCGGTACAAGTGGCATCACTCCGAAATGTTGTTTAAAGTATATCTATTCCCTTTCCCGGGCGTGGATAACTCCTTAAAGGTTATCTCCGGTCAACTCGCTCCATAGTTTATCCATCTGGGTGTAAGTCTCTTCAGGCGAACCGTTATTATCGATAATCTTCGTGGCGTATTTTATTTTTTGCTCCTGGGGCATTTGTGACCGGATGCGTTGCAGTGCTTGCTCCGGTGATAGTTTGTCCCGGGACAATACTCTGTTAAGCTGTGTTGCAGGGTTTACTGTAACCAGCCATGTTTCATCCATCAGGCGGTGCATGCCGGACTCTATTAGCAGGGGCACTTCTATGACCAGAGCCGGGGCAGGGTTTGGCCCTTTTTTGTATTCCTCGATTCTTTTTACCACTTCCCGGTTGATCAGCGGGTGGACTATGGATTCCAACCTGGACAGGGCCTCCCGGTCCTGAAAAACTATTGATCCCATTTTAGCCCTGTCCAGTTCACCCGCGTTGGTTAGTACGCTGCCACCGAAAGTTTTTGTGATTTCATTCAGCCCGGTGGTGCCTGGAGCTACCACGTCCCTTGCTATCCGGTCGGTATCCACCACCACGGCGCCCAGTTCACCCAGGCGGCGGGAGACCGTACTCTTGCCGCTGCCTATATTGCCAGTCAGACCGATAACTTTCAAATTCTTCACCTCAGTGGGAACGGCTATTGATTGCTACACTTTTTATATAGCCTTATTTGACTTTATTTTAAACTGTTTTTTAAGTTCTGGGAAGGCATGTCTTATTTCTTCTGAAAAATACGCCTGATGCAACGGAGCGGGTCGTTAGCGAGATAAAAAATCACCCCAGCGCGGTGAATTAGACAGCCGGGGGTGCATGTGTTTAATGGGGAATAAGAGGATGCAGTCCGGCAGGAGAGCCGGGTGATATGAGAGGGACAGTGGAAATTGTGAGGATGGAATCTCTTACGGTTTCTGGCAGTGAGGGCAGAAATAGGAACTGCGTCCTGCCACCCGGATGCGATTGATGGGTTTGCCGCATTTCAGGCAGGGTTTGCCTTCCTTGCTGTATACCGCCAGCTTATCCTGGTAGTTCCCCGGTCTGCCGTCACCATCCACGTAATCCCGGAAGGATGTTCCCCTGTTTTCGATGCCCTCGTTCAAAACATCCTTAATGGCCTGATAAAGATGGGTTATCTCCCGGGGGGAAAGGCCGGCGGCCAGCCTTTCGGGGTGCAGTCCGGCCCTGTGGAGGGCTTCGTCTACGTATATATTGCCCAGCCCGGCGATAAAGGACTGGTCCAGCAGCAGTGCCTTCAGCCTGGTGCGGCGGCGCTTCAATTCCTTTTTCATGAATTCCCTGGTGAAATTCTCGCTGAGCGGTTCTACCCCCAGGGTTTTAAGGCCCGGCATTTCGTCCAGTTCAGCGGTGGGGGCGAGCATCATCCTGCCGAATTGCCGGATATCCATATAACGCAGCTGATCACCGTTGCTGAGGGTAAAAACTGCGTGGGTATGTTTTTCCAGGGGTGCTTCAGGGGTGGTGTAAACTAACCTGCCGGTCATACGGAGATGGATTACCAGTGTATATCCACCGGACAGGTACAGCAGCAGGTATTTTCCCCTGCGGCCCAGGCGCGATATTTTTTTCCCCGTGAGAGAATCCGCAAATTCTTCAGGTGTCGGCAGCCGCACAATTTTGGGCATGTGCAGCTTAACGGATTCGAATGTCAGTCCCGCCAGCTTTTTTTCCAGGGTTCTTTTTACTGTTTCCACTTCCGGCAGCTCGGGCATATTTGCACTCCTGATATAATGAATGTGTAGACTGGTTTATATCTTTTGCACTTCGTACCAGTTATACCCCGCCTTCATATCCACTTCCAGCGGGACGTCCAGGGCCAGGGCGTTCTCCATCCTGGTTTTTACCAACTCTTTCATTGCTTCGAATTCTTCCAATGGTACATCAAAAATGAGTTCGTCATGCACTTGTAGAATCATTTTGGTGGCCAGACCGCGCTCCAGTATTTCATCGTAAATACGCACCATGGCCATTTTGATTATGTCCGCCGCGCTTCCCTGGATGGGGGTGTTCATGGCGGTGCGCTCACCGAAGCTCCTGACGGTGTGATTGGAGCTGAACAGGTCGGGCAGGTAGCGCCGCCGGTTCAGCAGGGTGGTGACGTATCCCTTTGCCCGGGTCTCGGCGACTATCCGCTCGATATATTTTTTCACGCCCTGGTAGCGGTTGAAGTAGCCTTCAATATATAGTTTGGCTTCCCGTCGGGGGACTTTGATGTCCCGGGACAGCCCAAAATCGCTGATGCCGTATATAATACCGAAATTCACCGCCTTGGCCCGTCCCCGCATCTCTCTGGTAACTTCGCTCATAGTTACGCCGAATACTTCGGAGGCAGTCCGGGTATGTATGTCCTCCCCGTGTTTGAACGCGTCCACCAGCAGCGGGTCGCCTGACATGTGGGCCAGAATGCGCAGTTCTATTTGGGAGTAATCGGCGGATAGTATTATGTTCCCTTCCCGGCGGGGTAGAAATACCTTCCTGATTTTTCTGCCCTCTTCCATTTTTATGGGTATGTTTTGGAGGTTTGGTTCCGCGCTGGACAGCCTGCCGGTGGCCGTGACGTCCTGGTGGAAGGTTGTGTGCACCAGCCCGGTGTCGGGGTCAATCAGTGGGGCCAGCCCGTCCACATAAGTTGATTTTAGTTTGGCCAGCTGCCGGTGTTCCAGTATATGGGCCACAATTTCGTGGGAGCCGGCCAGTTCCTCCAGTACTCCCGCATCAGTGGAATAGCCCGTTTTGGTGCGTTTGATCACTGGCAGTTCCAGTTTATCAAATAGTATGTGGCCCAGCTGTTTGGTGGAATTGATGTTGAATTTTTCCCCCGCCAGGTGGTGGATGGTACCGGTCAGTTGCTGTATTTTTCCCCCCAATTCGGTAGATATGTCACCTAAGAGCCTATTGTCCACCTTAACACCGGTCATTTCCATCTCCGCCAGCACGGCTACCAGGGGCAGTTCAACTTCATAATACAGTCTGTCCATACCCGTTTCCTCTATCCTGGCGGCCAGCGGTTCCCGCAGCCGGAGTATGGCCTCCGCCCGGGCCGGGAGGGCCGGTTCGATCCCGGAGGGAAGCACAATTTTTAAATGCTCCAGGGCCACCTCCGGCAGTTCCCTGCTGGGTGTGGCGGGATTCAGCAGGTAGGCCGCCACCATGGTGTCGAAGGACAGTCCTTCCAGATATATTCCGTTAGCTTTTAGCAGCCACATGTCATCCTTGGCATTGTGGCACAGCTTGCGGGTGTTCCGGTCGCCGCACAGTTCCCCCAGCCAGGTCAGCGCTTCGTCCCGGGGGAGTTCGTGCCGGCTGTCCAGGGGTAGATAAAATACGTTGCCCGGTATGCTTAAGGCTACGGCGTGCAGCCCGTTCTTCTTGTCACCGGCCAGGGCCAGGGCGGTCTCGCCTGCAGACTTTATTTTATCCAGGGCGGCTGCCAGCATTTTTACGCCGGTTATGGTGATATAGCCCACGCTGAAAGTATCGGGTTCCGGGATGGCGTGTGTATCGGTAATGAAACTGCCCTGCCTGCCCTTGCTTCCTCCCCCATCCCGGCGGCTCATTATTCCCCTGAGCAAGGTTTTAAATTCAAGCTCACTGAACAGGGCGAGCAGCCTGGGGTAGTCGGGTCCCTGCCAGCTGTATAGCTTCATATTCCCGTCCAGGGGAATATCCCGGATAATGGTGGCCAGACTTCTGGAAAGCAGCGCCTGCTCTGTGAACTCGCTGATTTTATTTTTAATTCTTGTGGGGAGTTCCTCCCGGTGCTCTATAACCTCTTCAAGTGTGCCGAATTCGCTGATCAGTTTGGAAGCGGTTTTCTCGCCTATGCCCGGCACACCGGGTATGTTGTCCGAGGGGTCACCTACCAGCCCTTTAAAGTCGATTAGCTGTTCCGGAGATATGCCGTATTTCTCCCATACTTTGCCCTCATCATATTCATCCAGTTCGGTAATGCCCTTTTTGGTCAGCAATACTCTGGTCAGGGGAGATACTAACTGCAGGGCGTCCCGATCGCCTGTGACTATGATACTGCTGACGCTCTGTTTTTCTGCCAGTGTGATCAGTGTGCCGATCAGATCATCCGCCTCGAAGCCTTCCTGTTCTAATATCCGTATGCCCATGGCTTCCAAAACCTCTTTCAACAGGGGAAACTGAGGTCTCAAATCGTCTGGGGTCGCCTTACGGTGGGCTTTATAGTCGCTAAACTGCTGGTGGCGGAAATTTATTTTTCCCTTGTCAAAGCAAACCGCCACCAGGGCTGGTTTTTTCTCCTCCAGTATTTTCAGCAGCATAGTGGTGAAACCGTAAACGGCGTTAGTGACCACACCCTTGCTGGTGGCAAGGGATGGAATGGCGTGATATGCCCGGTGGGCCAGGCTGTTGCCGTCTATCACCATAAAAGTTTCCGGGGGCAAGGCAAGCACCTTCCTTAGTTTATTTGTTGATCAGCTATTTTAAGTCCGACTATACTATTAATAAGTATGCACCGGCCATCTGAGTGCAGTGCAAGGGTGTACTGCGTCTGTCAGCAGTTAACAGGACTGTGAAAAATGGCGCTCAGGCCGCTCCCGCAGAGAAACACAGGGATTTCCCGGCCTTTTTATATTATTTCACCGGAAACCGTCAAAATACCTTTCTTTGAGCCGCCTTAAAGTTTTCTGAGGAGTAAAATAAAGGCAGGAGATTAATTAACGCCGGGAGAATTAATCCATGAGTTAGAACTAGCAGAAATTAAATTTGAGGTGATTATTTTGCCCCGTCGTTTAGTGGTTTTGTTTTTGGTTGTTATCATGCTCATGTCGGCCTCCACACAGGCTCTAGCTCTGGATCTGGATCCTTCCACCAAAGCGGTCCTGCAGGTACAGGAAGTTATGGATTATATTTACCGGCACCATATTGACAAGCCGGAATTGAACAAGCTTACCGAGGGTGCCATATCGGGCATGTTGGAGAGATTGAACGATCCTTATTCCGAGTATCTGAGCGAGGATATACTTAAAGAATACAAGGAAATGCTGGATGGGGATTTTGTGGGTGTGGGCCTTAGATTACAGGAAAACGGGCAATACACCCAGGTGCTGGATTTGATTTCCGATTCACCGGCCTCCCATGCCGACATCAAGCCTGGGGACTTAATCATAAAGGTCAATGGGGAAAATGTAGCCGGCCTGTTACTGGATGAAGTGGTGTCCAAAGTCAGAGGTCCGGAAGGAACTACCGTTACGCTTACAGTACGCCGGGGCTCCCGGGACATTGAGGTTACCCTGAAAAGAACATCTCTTTCCTCTCCCACGGTGGTTTCAAGCAAGCTGTCGGGAAACATAGGCTACATAGTTGTACATTCTTTCGGTTCCCGGACTGCGGATGAGTTTGCAGTTGATCTGGACAGGCTTGTAGCCGAGGGAGTAAAGGGGTTGGTGATTGATCTGCGGAATACTCCCGGCGGCTATCTGCAAGCTGCCGTGGACATGGCTGGGAATTTCCTGCCGGATAAATCCCTGGTGGTTACCACCGTGGACAGGGATTCCATCAGGGATGAATATCGCTCCCGGGGCAACGCCCGCTGGAACGGCCCCACGGTAATACTTATGAATGAATTAACCGCCAGTGCTTCCGAGGTGTTGGCCGGAGCATTACAAGATTACGGTAAGGCTGTTTTACTGGGGGATACCTCTTACGGCAAGGGAGTGGTACAGAGCATTATTCCCCTGGAGAGTGGGGGAGCGCTAAAACTTACCACGGCTCGTTACCTCACTCCCAAGGGGCGCTCCATCAACGGCATCGGTCTTGACCCTGATGTGCGCGTGCTAACTCAGGAATTGCAGCTTATTCTGGCAAAAAATATAGTCAGCCCCGCGGCTGAAACCGTTGTAAAGTTTAGTCTGATTGATAAAAAGGCTAGTATCAACGGCGAGGAAATACCCCTGCAGGCGGCAGCCTACAAGGCTGGGGGAGTAGTTTATGTACCGCTTCGTTTCGCCATGGAGGCACTGGGGTATTCCGTAAGCTGGAACGAGAATACCCGGAGTATTAATCTGGTGGGGGAAAATGAAAATATCCGGCTCTTCGCGAACCGGGCTTCAGCTGTCATCAACGGAAAGGGCATAACGCTGGAAGCGCCCATAACCACAAGGGAAGGATTGTCATATATGCCGCTGACGTCTGCTATCCCCGGCATTACTGTTGTGGAACGCAGCGATGAGGTTACCATGGTGAAGGCGGGCAGGAAATAGACCCGCTTGCGTTGAACTAACATTAATTGCGTAGTTAAATTGTTAAGCAGCTTTTTTACGGGGAGGTGGCGGTATGAAAAAAAACAGTGCCAAAACCGAACAAGTTCAGGGCAGCAGTAAGATTATATACTTAGACCAGATTAGATGGCGCAAGGCAGGCCAGTTGCTCCGCCGTAGACTCGGTGAGTTCGCTGACAGGACAGCATTTTTTGATGAAGCTGCCAGAGCGCAGGAAATCTACCTGGACAGCATTGCCTCCGGTTATGGTGACAGGGAAGATGATTTTACCATGGAACGCTGTTTTGAATGGTTTATATTTGATTATGTGATGTCCGGTGGCCGGACCCTGATCGAGGATTTTAAAGAAAACCAGACATTTTCCGATATGGAACAACAGCTTTTGGTGTACTGGTCCGCCGCTCGTATTTCAGTTTACGAGGTAATTCATGTTTTCCCAGGCAAATGCATGGTTATCAAGGACCTTATGCACAGAAATGAATTTACCGTACAGGACCCCAGCGTGGCTGATCTGGTGGAAGTAGGTACGGTGCTGCTTATGCGGGTCTTGAAGGTGGGGGACGAGTATGAGTTTTCCACCAGCGGGCTGGCCCTTCCTGGATTCTGCAAGCTGCCGCTGATGAAGAAAATACAGGATGATTTTACCGGATATCACCGCCGCAAAGGTATATCTCACCGGGAGGCCTGGCAGCAATATTTAAGGGACAGGGCACATAAGATCAATGGCTGGGTCATGGAGATAGGTATCAATGCCAGCATGCCCCGCCCGGTGGACACCGGCAAGACACCCAGGGCTATAATAAGGAATATCTGGGATAAAAAGATAAAGGATCAGCCTACTGCTGCTGTTGACCAGAAAATTACCAATGCCTTTCTGGAGGATTTGGCGGGGAAGGTTCCGGAGCCTGAATGGCTTCAGCCAGCTCACGGCCGGGTGGCCGGAACCGTTTCGGAATACCTGGGCAAAGCGGGCTACGACCGGAAGCAGGTAGAGGGGGCTATTCGGCTATGGCAGGACTATTGCCGTCTGATTAATCCTAAGCTGCGCAAGGAGTCGGTTTGGGCAGCCACCGTGGTATACGCCGTGGACAGAATGGAATTCAGCGGTATTATCAGCCAGCAGGAGTTGGCGCGCAGTTTTGGGGTAAATGCGTCCACCATTTCCGGAAACTTTCGGGCTATTTGCGATGCTTTGGGCCTGATGGCCTATGACCGCCGCTATTCCACCCGTAGATCTCCCCTGGAGGGGCTTACGGAGTCCAACCCCTTTTTAGCCAAAATCCTGGAAAATTTCAGATTATAGTGCTTGCGGCTCCACCATAGAATTAACATAATAGATTTTTGCCGCCCTCGTTATATTTCCCCTGCCGGGGCATAATGAGGGTAACTTTATGGAGGTATGAAGTGGATTTTGTTTATAATCTAATTGATTTGTTATCCCGGGAGGTTACCGCCGGAATTGCCGCTCTGGGTTATTGGGGGATAGCCCTTGGGATGGCCATTGAGAGCGCTAATATTCCCCTTCCCAGTGAAATAATACTGCCTTTTGGGGGATATCTGGTTTCCACCGGCCAGTTGAATTTTTTCTGGACGGCCATGGCCGGTGCCATAGGTGGCACCGTGGGATCAATACTCTCTTATATCCTGGGGTGGTACGGGGGGAGACCTTTCCTGTTAAAATACGGAAGGTATTTCGGCTTATCACAGAAAAATTTTGCCGTTGCTGAAAACTGGTTTTTACGTTACGGGGAAGCTACTGTTTTCTTCACCAGGCTGATGCCTATCATACGGACATTTATTTCGCTGCCGGCCGGTATTTCTGGCATGAATTTCCCCCGTTTTGTACTTTACACCTTCATGGGTTCGCTGCCCTGGTGTTTTTTCCTCACCTATCTCGGCATTAAGCTGGGTGAGCACTGGGAAGCTTTGAAACCGTGGTTTCACCGGGCAGATGTGTTGGTGGGGGCGGCCATTGTTGGAATGCTGGCGGTATACTTATTAAAAAGAAGGAAAAGAAATAAATATTGAAACTACTCAGGAGTCAGAATACCTGAATAGTAACCAAAATATTAAACACCGGAGCGGATATATGATTTTGGATTACCTGGGCAGTATTGACACTGTTTTGTTTGTAATTGTTAACAGGGATTTAAGTAATGTATTTTTTGACCGTGTTATGCCTCTCGTTTCCTTTGCCGGCAACAGCGGAGCCGTATGGATTCTGTTGGCCGTACTGCTGGGGCTGAAAAGCCGCCGTTTCGGGCTGCGGGGTTTCGTTGTTGTTTCGCTGGCCCTTTTGGGTAGCTTTCTCCTGGCGGACGAATTGTTAAAGCATTTGTTTGACAGGCCCAGGCCTTTTCTTGTAATAGAACCGGTTAACCTCCTCATAACGGCACCCCACGATTATTCCTTCCCTTCGGGGCATGCGGCCACTGCCTTTGCCGCAGCTACGGCAATAGTTTTGCTGGACCGGAGGTTGGCCCCTGCCGTATTGCTGTTGGCAGCGGTGGAAGCATATTCCAGGGTGTACGTGGGAGTTCATTATCCCTTTGATATCATGGTGGGGGCGATGGTGGGGGCGCTTACCGGATGGGTTGTGGTGTGGCTGGCGGGTTCCCGTTACGGTCGTCATGATGCTGGCAAGTTTCGGCGCTGGCGCTGTTAATTTGTTGACAAATCCTAAAAGGGGCTTAAGTCTGCTGGTCTTATTTATCTATACAGACTTTAGCTTTTTTTTTTTGTAGCATTGGCATTACCAGTAGCGCCAGCAGCACCAGGGCAATGGTAACTTTGGTAAATATCCCATGTGCCCTGTCAATGCTGTGCCCCAGGGCGTTGTAAATGACTATTTCCGGAAGCTTGCCTAGAACGCTGGCTATAAAAAAATGGCCGAATCCCATTTTGCTCAGTCCTGCCGCGTAACTGACAATGCTGGAGGGTATCACCGGTACCAACCTGGCCAAAAATACCACCTTCAACCCGGTGTCCTGGCTCAGATTGTCCATCTTTGCCATGTATTTCCCCATCCGTTTGGAGATGTAATCCCGGGCGATAAAGCGGGCCAGATAAAAAGCCACGGTGGAGCCAATCAGTGCGCCGGCCATGGTGATTACTATGCCCCAGGCTACCCCGAAGATATAACCGTTGGCTCCCGCTACCAGGAAAAGTGGCACAGGTGTAAACAGGGTCTGCATAATCATTACCAGTATGCTTATAGCAACCGTCCAGGGCCCGAAGGATAGGAAATAATCAGCCAGCTCCCGGGTGGTATGAAAGTGTTTGTGCAGCCCCAGAGGGTGCTGGCCGTAAAGGTCGTGCAAAACTATGGCGAAGGATATCAGGACTATTATGCCAGATATGATAAAAGTCAGTTTTTTCTTCATCTATTTTCTCCAGTTCGGATAGGTCTTTATATTATACTATAGCAAAACTTGTCAAATTAGAAAACATATATCAGGAAGATGATCATGTTGGTGAAATGGAACAGGCTCCTGAGGGAGCCTGTTACTGGATAATTAATTTTATTATTCAGCCACCCCGGGCCCCTTTTTCAGCAAATCAGATACCGTTACCAAGGTGTAGCCGCGTTCCTTTAGCCCCTCAATTACCCGGGGCAGCGCTTCCGGGGTCTGCAGGCAGGTGTCACTGGCATGCATGAGGATAATGGCACCGGGGTGTACTTTGTCCAGCACGTTGTTTACAATGGCGTCGACGCCTGGGTTTTGCCAGTCCAGAGAATCCGTGCTCCACTGGATTACTTTATAACCCAGTTCATCTGCCTCTGACAGCACCATATCGTTCCAGGCGCCGTTGGGTGTACGGATCAGTGTGGGGCTGACCCCGGTAACCTGCTTGATAGCTTTATGGGCGGTGGAGATTTCCTTTCTTACTTTTTCCTTGCTTTCCTGGTCCAAGTCGATATGGTTGTTGCCGTGGGATGCTATTTCATGTCCTTCCTGTACAAGTCTTTTGGGATACTCCGGGTATTTAGATGCCCATGGTCCGGATAAAAAGAAGGTAGACTTGACGTTGTATTTTTTCAGTGTGTTCATAACCGGCCCCGGTACTTTAGTTCCCCAGCTGATGTCGAAGGTCAGTGCTGCTATTTTTTCCTCAGTCTTTACTTTGTAGATAGCGTGCGGTTTTGCTCTTATCGCTGAAGCGGTTATGGCGTCTCGTATGAAAACTGACGCTACCAGCACTATAACCAACAGGGTGACACTCCCGGCAAATACGTATTTCCTGAATTTGTAAAGATTCCAGCAATATATTTTCAAAAGTAATCCCTCCCCATATTTTTTGAGAAAATTTATTACATATACATATTTTTCTTAGTAAGCTAATATGTCGGTATTATGGTTTTAGCCAGAAAATTTTTCCTATAATGATTAGGGGCCTTGCAAGGCAGACTAACTATCGGGTTTTCTGCTGATTCTGAGCTGTTAATTATTATTGGGGAGATTTAACTATGCTTAAAAAAACTTTTACTATTATTGTGATTATGCTTGTACGTCTGGTTTTTGTTCCCCCGGCTGCTGCGGAAGCTCCCGTTATAACAGCATCGGCGGGTATATTGATGGATGCCGCCAGCGGTCAGGTATACTATGCCAAAAAAGGCGACGCCCGCAGGGAGCCAGCCAGCCTCACTAAAATAATGACTGCCGTATTGGCTATCGAGTATGGCCGTATGGGGGACGTGGTAACCGTTAGCCGCAGGGCAGCCTCAATCTCCATGGGCCAGGATATCGGCCTCCGCTCCGGGGACCGGCTGACTCTGGAAAACCTTGTCAAAGCCGCCCTGATATATTCCGCCAATGACAGCGCCGTAGCCATTGCGGAGCATATCGCCGGCTCGGAAGAGGGATTTATCCGCATGATGAATGCCAAGGCCCTGCTGTTGGGGGCATGTAACACACGGTTTGCCAACACCAATGGCTATCACCACCCCAACCACTATACCACCGCAAGGGATCTGGCCCTGATTACCCGTTATGCTCTGAGTATCGGGAAATTCAGGGAACTGGTGGGCACCAAGGAGGCTACCATGCGCTGGGAGGACGGGCGTGAAAAAATAATCCGCAATACCAACGGGCTTTTGCGCGACGGTTTTGAGGGGGTATATGGGGTTAAAACGGGCACTACACCCAGGGCGGGGGACTGCCTGATTACAGCGGCGTGCAGGGGGGAAAGGAATCTTATTACCGTAGTGTTGCGCAGCCGGAGCCGTTACAGCGATACGGTAAAGCTGCTGGATTACGGGTTCAACCATGTAGTCAGGACCTCCCTTTGCCGCGCTGAGGAGGAAATGGACCGACCAAAGGTTGTCGGCGGCGTGCTGCCCGAGGTTCCGGCTGTTACTGTTGAACAGGTAGAAGTGTTTCTGGCAGAGGATCAACTTGCCGGTATAAAGAAAGAAATAAAGCTGGATGCACCTCTCCAGGCGCCTGTGCGTCGTGGTCAGAGACTGGGGCAGGCTTTATATACGCTGGAGGGCAAAGAGCTGGCCAGAGTGGAACTGGTCTCCGCCCAGGATGTGCCGAAGCCGGGAGTGCTGGCCAGGATATACAACGCTCTTGACTTTTAGCCGGGCATAGGGCATAATGATATCTGCGAAATGGGTTTAAGGGTGCATAGCTCAGGGGGAGAGCACTACCTTGACACGGTAGGGGTCGTAGGTTCAATTCCTACTGCACCCACCAGCGTATAATACAAAAATCCTTGTACCTTCACAGGTTACAAGGATTTTTAGCATCCGTATAAGTTTTTTGATTTTGATTTCAACATTTCGGCGATCGCTACTGGGCAGGTGGAGCGGGCGGTTTTCCGGTCAGGTCGATAGTACCCACCTTCGTGCTGTCAGACTGCCTTTTTACCTCTATGGTTTCTTCGGACTCAATAAATACGAGACCTGCGTACTGGGATAAATTTTCCGCTCCCAGGTCGTGATAGACGCTGTCCGCGTAATCAAGGCAATCATCAAAATCCCTCTTGGGTTCCCCGAAATTGAAAAGCATTTCCGCGATCTTTTGAATAACATGCTGGTATTCCAATATAAAAACCTCCATCACTATCCACATAAAATTTACATTATATATTATAATCTTTATCCTGTGGGTTATCAACGGAAGTCGTATAAATGGGAACAGTATATTTGCTTCATCGTGCCTCGCCAAGAAGCGCAGATTCCTTGGTGGAATCTGCGCTTCTTTAACGGGTCTGCCCGCTGCCCACCATTCTGGCCAGCAGCCCTGCCAGTGCCTTTTTCTCGTCTGCATCGCCCTGCTCCCATAGCTCTTTTAACAGCCTTTGCTCCCTGTTACCGGGGTCGAAATGATTCGCAAAGAATTCGCCGAAGCGGTAAGCCGTGTCGTGGATTGCATCATCCGACAGTCCTACAGCTTTACCCAGGTTTACGGCCCTTCCCAGTAAGTTTTTCCACTCATGCCACGTACTATCGGTTTCCATCTTCACGTGCATCGCCTCCGGGATTATTTTTCTCAGGCTCATTCGTGTTTATACGACAGTCGCCCAGGCAATAAAACAACCGCCTTTACAGGCGGTTTGGATTGTACATTTATCCGAGCTATAATAAATGGGACTTGCTAGTTTGCTTTAGCCCAGGGTCATTATTACGTTATCCGGGCTTACCACGTCCCCGGGGTTAGCACTTATCTCTTTGACCTCTCCATCTGCGGGTGAAAATACTTTAACCATCATTTTCATGGCTTCGATGGTTGCCACCGCATCGTTTTGCTTGACCTTGTCCCCAATCTTCACATCAATGGATATCAGTTTGCCCACCATAGGAGCATTTACCGGAACACTCATGCATTAACCTCCTCATATTATTTATAATACCGTAATCTTGTCTGTTTTATGCGGAATTTATGACTACCAGGAATTATTACGGTCTGGTTAGTATGTCCGCATGACAAGAATAATAACCTTTCTGGATATATTATGTATTATTGCACAACAACGAAAAATGGTCAATCGGGATCAGAAAAAATATACAATATTTCTTGCTAATATGAATGCATGGATGCGTTTATATGGCATTATATTTTTATATACCTGCTAGAAATTTTACCACATTATTATTGATGTAGTCTCGCCGTTAGGGTAAAATAACGTATCAATACCATTATGGAGGTGCCTGCCCGAAGGGTGGGCGTGTTTGTGTCTGGCAACCGGAAAGTGATACCAAATTTTTGGAGGAAATAACGGTGGGCCGTAGAATAGATCCGGTATCTGTATCCGGAACATTTTAAGCAACCTGAAACTATCAGGTAATCAGCCCTTATTTTGGAGAAATGTATTATATCTCTACAAATAAATGGCAACAATATTTATTAAATTCAAGGGGGAGCATTGCAATTATGAAGGCGACAGCGGAAAGGATAGAAAAGAACACCGTACTTCTGGAAGTGGAAGTGGGGCAGGAGCAGTTTTCCAGCGCCATAGAGAAGGCATATAAAAAGCTGGTAAAGAAGGTTAACGTTCCCGGTTTTAGAAAGGGTAAGGCTCCAAAAACGATCCTGGAAAGATACATAGGTAAACAGGCGCTTTACGACGAAGCGGTGGAAATGGTTTTGCCCGAGGCCTACATGAAGGCGGTTGAGGATACGGGGATCGAGCCGGTTGCCCAGCCCGAATTGGAAATGGTCCAGGCGGAAGAAGGAAAACCGGTAGTATTCAAGGCCAAAGTCGTGGTGAAGCCCGAGGTGAAGCTTGGTCAGTACACCGGTCTTGAAGTTGCCAGGCCGGATGAGAGCGTTTCAGAAGAGGAAATCCAAAAGGAACTGGAGCGTTTGCAGAACCGTCACGCCCAACTGCAAACCCTGGAAGAGGGGGATGTGGTAGCAAAGGATCTGGTTACCATTGACTTTGAGGGTAGAATAGAAGGTGTACCCTTTGAGGGGGGGCAGTCCAGCGACTACACTCTGGAAATCGGATCGGGTACCTTCATCCCTGGCTTTGAAGAGCAATTAATAGGCATGAAGATAGGGGAAACAAAGGATATCAGCGTTACATTCCCGGAAGATTACGGCAGGGAAGATCTTGGTAACAAGGAGGCAGTATTTACGGTAACGGTTAAAGTTGCCAAACGTAAAGAACTGTCTCCCCTGGACGATGAGTTTGCTAAGGATGTCAGTGAGTTTGACAGCTTAGAGGAATTACAGGCTGATCTAGCGAATAAATTAAAGCAAGCTGCCGGGGAAAGGGCAAAATATCAGCTTCGCAGTGAGGTTATCGCCAAGGTGGTGGAAAACGCCGAGGTAGATATTCCCCCGGAAATGGTAGAAGGCCGTGTGGAAGAGATGCTGGGCAGCATGGAACAGCGTCTTATGTCCCAGGGAGTCTCTCTGGAAAATTACCTTAAATACACCAATTCTAATATAGATGATATGAGGGGAAACCTGAGGCCGGATGCCGAGAGAAATATCAAGCAGATGCTGGTTACCGATGCCGTTGCCAGGACGGAAAATATCGAAGCCACAGACGAGGAT
Organism: uncultured Peptococcaceae bacterium; assembly: GCA_964643075.1. Lineage (GTDB taxonomy): Bacteria > Bacillota > Desulfotomaculia > Desulfotomaculales > Desulfocucumaceae > Desulfocucumis. Next base: position 116,107 of record CAZXQO010000006.1, on the reverse strand, counting down.
CTGGATCGGGAAATAAATAAAATGAGCGAGGAAATGAAGCAGGATCCTGAAATAATCAAAAAGGTAATGGAAGGTCAGGATCAATTGGATTACGTTAAAAAGAGCATTATAAGGGATAAGGCAACCCAGTTCATGGTGGATAATGCTGTATTAACAGAGGGAACAAACCCGGCAGCGGGAGAATAGTTTGATAAACAAAGCAAAACAATGTATTATAAAAAATTTCTGGGAGGTTCTGTAAAGTGTCCGGACTGGTACCTATTGTAGTTGAGCAGACCAACCGTGGAGAGCGCGCTTACGATATATACTCCAGGCTTTTAAAGGATAGAATTATATTTATCGGTGGCGCTATAGACGACCATATCGCTAATCTGGTAATAGCCCAGCTGTTATTCCTCGAGGCGGAGGATCCGGAAAAAGATATTCATATATATATCAATTCTCCGGGCGGCGTGGTGACCGCAGGCATGGCTATGTATGATACCATGCAGTATGTCAAGCCGGATGTATCAACCATCTGTCTTGGGCAGGCTGCCAGCATGGGTGCTTTTTTACTGGCGGCTGGAACCAAAGGAAAGCGTTTTGCCCTGCCTTATGCCAGGATTTTGATTCACCAGCCTTCCGGTGGCTATCAGGGCCAGGCCACCGACATAGAAATTCATGCCAGGGATATATTGCGCATGAAAGATGAATTAAACCGCCTGCTATCCGAGCACACCGGCCAGCCCCTGGAGAAGGTGGCAAGGGATACGGAACGTGACTACATTATGTCGGCCCAGGAAGCAAAAGAATATGGTATTGTGGATGAAGTGTTCCTGAGCAGGAAGCAAAGGTAAAAGAGGTGGGATAATGTTTAACGAAAAGGGTCAGCTAAAATGTTCCTTTTGCGGCAAGCTGCAAGATCAGGTTAAAAAGCTGGTCGCCGGCCCCGGGGTATATATCTGCGACGAGTGCATTGAGTTATGCAATGAGATTATTGAGGAAGAACTGAATGAGGACCTGGGGCTTGACCTGGGGGATATTCCGAAACCGAAGGAAATCAAGGACATCCTTGACCAGTATGTCATCGGCCAGGAAGAAGCCAAGAAATCCCTTTCCGTGGCAGTCTATAACCACTATAAGAGGATTAATCTGGGCGGCAAAATAGACGATGTGGAGCTTCAGAAGAGCAATATCGTTATGCTGGGACCTACAGGCAGTGGTAAAACCCTGCTGGCCCAGACTTTAGCCCGCCTCCTCAACGTACCCTTTGCCATTGCCGATGCCACTTCACTGACTGAAGCCGGTTATGTGGGTGAAGATGTGGAGAACATTCTCCTGAAGCTCATACAGGCGGCGGATTATGATGTGGAGAAAGCTGAGAAAGGGATAGTATATATCGACGAAATCGATAAGATAGCTCGCAAATCCGAAAACCCCTCCATCACCAGGGACGTATCCGGCGAGGGAGTGCAGCAGGCGCTTTTGAAAATACTGGAGGGTACGGTGGCCAGTGTGCCTCCTCAGGGTGGGCGCAAACACCCGCACCAGGAGTTCATTCAACTGGACACCACCAATATTTTGTTTATCTGCGGTGGTGCCTTTGACGGTATTGAAAAATTAATTCAAAGCCGTACCGGCAAGAAAACCATGGGCTTTGGAGCCGAAATTCAGACCCAGCAAGAAATTCGTATCGGGGAAATATTAAGCCATATTTTACCCGAAGACCTGCTCAAGTACGGTCTGATTCCCGAATTTGTAGGCCGTTTGCCTATCATCGTAACCCTGGATGCTCTGGATGAGGAAGCTCTGGTGCGAATTCTCACCGAGCCCAGGAATGCCCTGGTTAAGCAGTACGACAAGCTGTTCGAGCTGGACGGGGTGGCTCTGGAGTTTCAGGCGGAAGCGCTGAAGGCGGTAGCCCAGGAGGCCCTGAAACGCAAGACCGGGGCAAGGGGCCTGAGGGCCATCCTGGAAGAAATAATGCTGGACACCATGTACGAAATTCCTTCCAGGGAAGATATAGCAAAGTGTGTTATTACCAAGGAAACCATATTGAAAAAAGAAAAACCGATCATAATAACCATGGATCGCAAAAAGAAAAAAGAGGAAACCGCATAAATCGACGTCAGGCCAGGCACCCTTTAAAGGGTGCCTTTTAGTTTGCCCGGCATGTCTGCCGAGCAAATGGGTTGAAAGAAACCCTGTCATCTGACCATCGGGAAGACAACCCATAAGGCAAGGGCGTCACTGGCAACGGTGAGGTCTGAGGGAAGCTGAAGGGGGAATTTGGAACATAGCGCAAGCGAACCGATGTTGGCTGCTCAGGTGGGTAACCTTGCTAGATATGGGAAAGACCGAAGGTTGGATAACCTGAGAAGTTAGGACGGATGCGTTCAAGTTCAGGCAAGCAGACTTAACTGGGGGGCACCATCCTGCTGTCGCTGCATGGAGAAAGGGGGAATTCTTATTTATAAAGTACCGATTACTTTTTAACTGACAAAAACCCCCATATGCCGAATTTTATGAAAATAGCAGCAATAAAAAATATTCAGTATTTATTCTGGACATTTGTAATTGGATATTGTATTATCTATACAGTATATAAAGGAGGATGATTTTGTAAAATGAAAGCATTCGTAATGCATGAAATCGGCAAGGTCGGCATCATGGAAAAGCCGATCCCTGAAGCGGGTCCCAATGATGCGGTTATTAAAACTACTGCAGCTTTCGTATGCACATCTGACGTACATACCGTCCATGGCGCATTAGGGCCAAGGGAAGACCGGACCTTGGGTCACGAAGCAGTAGGAATCATCTACAAATTGGGCAGTGCCGTGCAAAATCTAAAAGTAGGGGATAGAGTAGCAGTAAATGCTATCACTCCTTGCTATAAGTGTGAAAATTGCCAGCGTGGATTTACTTCCCAGTGTACAGGTATGTTGGGAGGTTACAAATTTACCAACTTAGTGGAAGGAAATATGGCTGAGTATTTCCACGTAAATGACGCCGAGGCAAATGTCGTTCCAATTCCCGAATCGGTATCCGACGAGGAAGCTCTGTATACTGTAGATATGATTACTACCGGTTTCATGGGAGCAGAACATGCCAGTATTCCTCTTGGAGGCACCGTGGCAGTTTTTGGTCAGGGACCAGTCGGCCTGATGGCTACTGCAGGCGCGCGTCTTTTGGGAGCTGGCCTGATTATAACTGTTGAAACAGATCCAAAACGACAGGAGCTGTCCAGAAAGTACGGGGCTGATGTAGTAGTTGATTTTAAAAAGGTCGATGCGGTCCAGGAAATAATGAATATAACTGGTGGCATAGGCGTGGATTCAGCTATTGAATGCCTGGGTGCTCAGATAACCTTTGAAAACTGTATTAAAGTGACAAGGCCGGGGGGCACTATTTCCAATGTAGGGTATCACGGTGGTGATGCTGAATATATGTTGGTACCGAGACTTGAGTGGGGAGTGGGAATGAGCGACAAAACTATCCGCACCGGTCTATGCCCGGGAGGAAGGGAGCGTATGGTTCGCTTACTCCGCCTTATTGAAACTGGCCGCATAGATCCGAAGCCATTAACAACACACACCTTTAAATTTTCCGATGTTGAAAGAGCTTTCCAGTTAATGGAATCAAAGGAAGACGGTATAATTAAACCAATGGTACTATTTGATTAATCAGTTAACCTTGTTGATAAACTTCAGATTGACTCCTTAAATGACTAAAAAGATTCCTGGGGCACGATTTTTTGAAACTTCATCCCAGGAATCTAATTATATAAAGGAGGATGAATTTAACAAATGGCGGAAATGATGAAAGCATTCGTAATGCATGAAATCGGCAAGATCGGCATGATGGAAAAGCCGATCCCTGAACCGGGTCCCAACGATGCGATAATTAAAACCACTGCGGCTCTTGTATGCACATCTGACGTACATACCGTTCACGGCGCATTAGGGCCCAGGGAAAATCTGACCCTGGGTCACGAAGCAGTAGGAATCGTCCATAAACTGGGCAGTGCCGTACAGGGTTATAAGGAAGGGGATAGAGTAGTAGTAGGTGCTCTCACCCCATGCTTCAAGTGTGAGAATTGCCAGCGTGGATTTCCTTCCCAGTGCAACGGTATGCTGGGAGGTTGGAAGTTTTCCAATACCAAGGACGGCAGTATGGCTGATTATTTTCACGTAAATGACGCCGAGGCAAATATTGCTCCAATTCCCGAAGCAATAACCGACGATGAAGCTCTGCATACTGTAGATATGATGAGTACCGGTTTCATGGGGGCGGAGCACGCCAGTATTCCTCTTGGAGGCACTGTGGCAATTTTTGGTCAGGGACCGGTTGGCCTGATGGCTACCGCAGGCGCGCGTCTTCTGGGAGCTGGCCTGATTATAACTGTTGAAACAGATCCAAAGCGACAGGAGTTGTCCAAAAAGTATGGGGCTGATGTAGTAGTTGATTTTAAAAAGGTTGATGCGGTTCAGGAGATAATGAATATAACTGGTGGAATTGGCGTAGATTCGGCTATTGAGTGCCTTGGCGCACAGCTAACCCTTGAAAACTGTATTAAAGTAACAAGGCCGGGGGGCACTATTTCCAATATAGGGTATCACGGTGAAGGTGATTATCTGATGATACCGAGACTTGATTGGGGTGTGGGCATGAGCGACAAAACTATCCGCACCGGCCTGTGCCCCGGAGGAAAGGAGCGTATGGTTCGCTTACTCCGCCTTATTGAAACAGGCCGCGTAGATCCGAAGCCATTAACAACGCACACCTTTAAATTTGCCGATATTGAAAAAGCTTTCCGGTTAATGGAATCAAAGGAAGACGGTGTAATTAAACCAATGATACTGTTTGATTAGTTAGCTAAACCGTGTTGATTAACTTCAGGTTGACACGTATATGAAAAAAGGATTCCTGGGGTACGTTTTTTTGACTTTACCCTCAGGAATCTTATTTTTTTGGATATTTAAGAGATCTTGGAATTTATTAGTTTACACATGTTTTCGCCCAGCACTTTACACGCTTGCATGGCAACCTCATCCTCTTCCACGCTTCTATACCATGTAATCTGTCCATCTTTATAACCATCCTGCAGTGTGCCAATTACTCCGGGGAAACTTATCGGGTTATCATTGTTCCTGGCTTTCGCTATTTGTAGATTATGGGCCACAAGGAAGTTTTGCAGAATATGTAATACCACGTCTTGACCACCGTTGCGCAAGCCGGCAATGGTTATTGCTGCGCCTACCTTTCCAGCCAGCAGACCTTTTGCCATATACATCCATCTAGTGCGATCCATGAAATTTTTCATTAAGGTAGTAACATTGCTGAAGTACACAGGCGAGCCTAAAATGATGCCATCTGCCGCTAATAGTTTTTCTGCAATAATTGTCATGTCGTCATCAGTAATGGAACACTGGGCTTTTCTAAGACATTTATTGCATGAAACACAGTACTTAATGCTATAATCTGTCAGCTCCAATAATTCGGTGGATGCTCCATACAGGCCTGCTTCATCTAGTACCGTCCGCAGAAGGACGGCTGTATTCTTTCCTTTTCTATGACTGCCATTGATAGCAATTATTTTCAATATAAACCCTCCTGGCAATTTATTTAGAGTTATGTAAATGTAAATATAAATATAAATATAAATATAAACCCCAGACATGTATTTGTAAATAGTTGACTGAATATTACGTAAAATTATACTTAGCCTATTACGCTTTTTCATTCTTTTACATCCGGCTTTTTAACGAATAAAAATGAGCATAGTTATGGTACCGATTACTTTCAACTGACAAAAAACGACGGTATATCGAAAATTAAGAAATATGTTGCAATTTTAAATATTCAAATTATTTACTGGACATTTGCAAAACAATATTATATTATTTATTCAAAATAACAAGGAGGGTGATTTTTACAAATGGCGCAAATGATGAAAGCATTCGTAATGCATGAAATCGGCAAGGTCGGCATGATGGAGAAGCCGATTCCTGAACCTGGTCCCAACGATGCGATTCTTAAAACTACTGGAGCCCTTGTATGCACATCTGATGTTCATACCGTTCATGGTGCAATAGGGCCAAGGGAAAACCTGACCCTGGGTCACGAAGCAGTAGGAATCATTCATAAACTTGGTAGTGCCGTACAGGGTTTAAAAGAAGGGGATAGAGTAGTAGTAAATGCTATTACTCCTTGCTACCGCTGTGAAAATTGCCAGCGCGGATTTACTTCTCAGTGTACCAACATGTTGGGAGGCTGGAAGTTTGCTAATATAAAGGACGGTAGTATGGCTGAGTATTTCCACGTAAATGATGCCGAGGCAAACCTCGTTATAATTCCCGAAGCAATATCCGACGAAGAAGCTCTGTATACTGTAGATATGATCAGTACCGGTTTCATGGGGGCGGAACATGCCTGTATTCCTCTTGGAGGCACCGTGGCAATTTTTGGTCAGGGACCGGTCGGCCTGATGGCTACTGCGGGTGCGCGTCTTCTGGGAGCCGGCCTTATTATTACTGTTGAAACAAATCCGAAACGGCAGGAGTTGTCCAGAAAGTTCGGGGCTGATGTAGTAGTTGATTTTAAAGCGGTCGATGCGGTCCAGGAAATATTTAATATAACTGGTGGAATAGGTGTAGATTCAGCTATTGAATGCCTGGGCTCTCAGCTAACCTTTGAAAACTGTGTTAAAGCAACAAGGCCGGGGGGCACTATTTCCAATGTGGGGTATCACGGTGAAGGTGAATATATGATGTTACCGAGACTTGATTGGGGAGTGGGAATGAGCGACAAAACTATCCGTACCGGCCTTTGCCCGGGAGGAAAGGAACGTATGGGCCGCTTGCTTCGCCTTATTGAAACAGGCCGCATAGATCCGAAGCCATTAACAACACATACTTTTAAATTTGCCGAGATTGAAGAAGCCTTCCAGTTGATGGCAACAAAGGGAGACGGTATAATTAAACCCATGATACTGTTTGATTAATCAGTAAACCATGTTGATTAACTTCAGGTTGACAGCTTGAGTGTAAAGCAATAAATTATAAAGTTATAAAAAATAAAAAGAACTGGCATTGCCAGTTCTTTTTATTTGCCTGTATTTTGCATGGTGAATACATCGTAGGAGTCTTATCTGCACCAGTCATGAAGGACAATACAGAGGTGGTTCGTGGAATGAATATCATTGACATTATGAACAGAGAATTTACGCCCCTTAAGCCGTACGATAATATACAAAAAGCTGCCCATCTATTCAAGCAGTTTAAACAGGATGGCCTTCCTGTAATAGGAGATGATGGTAAACTGATGGGATTTATGTCAAAGGCAGACCTCTATGATGCAGTGGCTTCAGGCTTTAGCCCCGACACACCCATTACGGACATCTTTACCAGAAATGTTGTTACTATTCACGAAAGTATATCATACGAGGAAATGGCCGGATTTGTTCATACTAGCCATGTGGGGCATGCTCTGATGGTCAATGACAGTTATGAGGTTGTAGGCATTTTTAATAAAGCAGAGTGGATTATGGCCATGTTAAAGGAGGGCGCCAAGCTAATTAGCAAGCTACAGATGATCATTGAGACAATACATAACGGCTTGATTGTGGTTGACTGTCAGGGGTTTGTCATCTCCATTAACCGGGCGGCAGAAAAAATGTTCAACACTATATCTTCCGGTGCAACAGGAAAACCACTGGAAGCTTTTTTGCCGGGTATAAGGCTTGATCAAATATTTATGACCGGAAAGTCAGAAATAGGTGTAAAACGAACAATAGGAAGAATTAGCCTGCTGTGCAATATAACTCCTATTGTAGTTGAAGGAAGAACAAACGGAGCTATTATATCTTTTCAGGATTTAAATGATCTGAATAACATTGTTGTTTCTGGAGTTGGAAGCAATTACTAAACTCTTTAAAACAATATATTCGGTTATGGAAATTACTTATGTTCTCGAATAGATGTTAGAGGCTCCTGAGTAAAATAACAGCGGGGCAGATTGCCTCGGCAAAGCTGCTCCGCTGTTTCGGTTCTGGTTTATCTTAGATTTTAATTATCTCATGATCAGGGTAATTGCTAAGTTTTTCCACTCCAGTTTCATTCATGACAAAGGTGTTTTCCAGCCCAATGCCAGCTTCGTGGGGGAAGGTAAACTTGGGTTCAATTGCGAATACCATTCCTTTTTCCAGGGGAGCATCTACTCCCTTTGCCAGAACAGGAAGTTCGTTTAATTCCAGGCCAATACCATGTCCTACGAAAGAAACTGGTGGCGCTCCCATAAAGTTGTCCTGCAATCCATATTTTTTAGCGATATCTAATGATAATTCATATATTTCTCTTGAGGGTATGCCAGGCTTTGCCTTTTGAATTATTGATTGCTGTATTTCAAATGCTGCTTCATATGATTTTAGATGCTTGTTGTTAGTTATCTTACCTATGACATATGTTCTTGTCATATCCGCCATATAACCGCTTTTGGCACCTACATAATCAAACAGTATAGGCTCATCTCGCTCGACAATTTTACTTCCTGAACCAAAAGGAAATTCGGGGTACATGCCAACACCGTTAATCGGTCCGTCAAAATAGCTGGTTACTGCTGAGTTTGTCCCTGACAGTAGTTGACCAAAATAAAACTCTGCATTAAACCCACGAATTCTTATCCAGCCCTGATGACCTTCCCGGCGGGCCACGTTTTCAATTTCCCCGACCAGATCAAACTCACTTATTCCCGTTCTTAAAATTGAAGGTAAGGAATTAAAAATATTGTCCATCATCATTGAGGTTTCTTTTATTCTCAATATCTCGAAGGGAGTTTTAACGGCCCGCAACTGCCTAATAAGGAGTGAACAATCAATAAGTTCACTTGTTTGAAAAATCCCCTGGTAGCGTTGGAAGTTTGATACAGGGAGAACATCCATTTCCAGGCCAAGGCGTTCAGGTGATGGCAGATCATGCTGCTTAATAATAGGCAATAGATCCCCTATTCTCTTTAGAGGGACAATATTTGCTTTGAGTTTTGAGTCTGAAGTAATCCGGTCAAAATTTTTACGGACCATAATAATAGGCATTCCTTCTGCAGGTATGTAAAGATGTATATTCTGGTAAGTTCCGCAGAAATAAACCACATCCGCACTTTGGACTATAAGTGCACCATCTAAATCATTTTTTTTCAGCAATGACCGAAATTTACCTATTCTGTTTTCTAGTTCCATTTCCGGAATTAGTAAAGAATCCGCAAACATGATCTGCATAAAATAACCTCACTTAATGGAGTTTTTTGTCAATAAGAAAAAAGCAACAGTAATGATAGATATTGAAAATAGCTTAGCTACTGGTAATTATAGAACCCTCTGCCAGATTTTCTGCCTAACCAACCGGCAGCTACATAATTGCGAAGCAGCGGGCAGGGTCTGTATTTTGAGTCACCAAAGCCCTGATGCAGAACTTCCATTATATACAGTATTGTATCCAAACCAATCAAATCTGCCAGCGCAAGTGGCCCCATAGGGTGATTCATGCCCAGTTTCATAACTTGATCCACCGCTTCTGGAGTTGCAATACCTTCGTAAACAGTATAGATAGCTTCATTAATCATTGGACATAAAACGCGGTTGCTGATGAAACCAGGAGCATCATTGACTTCTACCGGAGTTTTATCCATTTTCTCCGACATTTCCTTAACCACATTAAAAGTTTCGTCACTGGTTGCCAGTCCCCTGATTATTTCTACCAGTTTCATGACCGGAACCGGGTTCATAAAATGCATGCCGACTACTTTCTCGGGCCTTTTGGTAGTAGCTGCCAATTCAGTGATGGGTAGGGATGATGTATTGGTAGCCAGAATTGTGACATCCGGGCATATATTATTAAGCTCCTTAAGTATTTTGGTCTTGATGCTCATATTTTCCACCTTTGGCTACCAGTTCGTCACTTAAATCATTCAGCTTAACTTTGTGGCAGCAACCTGTGCGATACCGGCACCCATTTGTCCCGCTCCTATAACAAAAACTTTTTTAACATCAACCACTTTGTGCTCCTTCTGAAATTTAACAATATTGTTTGGTTGTAAATTAATTCTCTTTTAGATTTGATCACCTCGCTTTATGCAACAGATTACATAATAATTTTTATACAAACCCTAGGCCACTTTTTCTCTAATCAATTCAACAAAATAAGATTGTAATCAAGAACTATTAAGGAATAAGAAAAATTCATTTGGAGCCCGTAGGGCCATGGAGAGTTTTATATAAAAGATTTTTACAATAAAGGAAACCTGTCACTATTCGGGCAATAAAAAACATTAAGGTTTTGAGACGAGAGACTGAAAAACCAGCGTCCGTTAAAATCTGTCTACGACCATTTAGGGGCCAAAACTAACCAGCGAGGTATTATAACATAACAAAAAGCTACTGTGTTCAAAAATGAAACTGATCTTTGTTAATCCCAAGATGCTTCATTTTACGATAAAGGGTAGTACGGCTAATGCCTAAAATATTGGCTGTGAGCGTACAATTTCCATTATATTTTTTCAACGTATCAACAATAGTTTTTGCCTCTAAATTTTTAAGGCTGGTTTTTTCTTCTGATATAAAGGCCTTTACCGAATTTTGAGTCTTTACTTCCTCTGGTAAATTGCTTAGTCTTATTAAGCCATGATCACAAAAGCTGGCCGTCCTTTCTATAACATTTTCCAGCTCTCTAACGTTGCCCGGCCAGGAATAGTTTATCAAGGCAGATTCGGCAGGTGGAGAGATCCTGCACTGATAGCAATGCTTTTCCAGAAAGTGGTTGGCCAGTGGGATAATATCTTCCTTGTGCTCCCGAAGCGGCGGGATCCGAATATTTATAACATTTAATCTGTAAAATAGATCCTGCCTGAATCTCCCCTTTTGGACTTCTGTTTTAAGATCCTTATTTGTAGCCGCAATTACCCTTGCATCAATATTGACCGGCTTAGTACCCCCAACCCTGACTATTTCCCTTTCCTGTAATACGCGAAGTAGCTTAACCTGCATATTTAAAGGCATTTCTCCAATCTCGTCAAGAAATATAGTGCCATGGTTGGCCAATTCGAACTTGCCGGGAATCCCCCCTTTTTTTGCTCCGGTAAATGCTCCTTCTTCATAACCGAAAAGCTCACTTTCTATGAGCGTTTCCGGTATAGCACCACAGTTTATGGTAATGTAAGGGCCATTACTGTATTTGCTTGCATTGTGAATGGCCCTGGCAAAAATTTCCTTGCCAGTTCCTGTTTCCCCCGTAATTAAGACAATTAAAGATGTGGCAGCACCACGCTTTGCCAGTCTAATAGAATCAAGTATTGCATTACTATTACCTATTATATCTTCAAAGGTTAATTTTCCTTTTTCTTTCCTGGGCCTGTCTACCATTGATTTAATATTGTTCTCTAATACAACGGCTGCTCCTAGCACTTCACTGCTGTTGCCAAGTATTGGCTTGATCTGGCAAGGTAAGGTGTTCTGCTTATATCTTAGTTGTATCCTTGACAAATCAATATTATTAAAACCATCCATCAGTTCAGTAAAAGGCGCCGGCATTTCGAAAACATCATCTATGTGCCGCCCATGAAAGCTGGCTGCGTCAAAATACATAATATCACCGCAACGGGAATTAGAGTTGGTTATGCGTCCTTCCTGGTTTACCCAGAAGATGCCGTTGTCCATACTATCAAGCAGGGCGGCTGATTTCTTGTGATTATATAATAGCTGTTTTTGCAAGTTAATGAAGAGCAACTGGGTTTCAATAGCCTTTGTTGTAGCTACCATCAGGGCCATCAAGTGCTGGAACGGCTGGTTGCTTAAAATAGTCGCATTCAATACCCCTATTATAGTTCTGTTAACATCGAAAATGGGCGAGGCAAAACAATGAAACGAATGTAAAGGCTCACAGAAATGCTCACCTCCCAGAATATGAACGGGCTTTTGCTCCTGGATGGCAGTACCTATAGCATTTGTCCCTTTACTTTCCTCCTGCCAGTTGGCCCCCTCAACTAACCTGATGCTGGATACCTCATTGCTTATTTTTTTATCCCCGAATGATTTTAAAATATAGCCGTTTGGGGCAACCAAAAAAATTGCTGTTTCCGAGCCCTTTAAGCTGAAATATAATTCGCTCATGATTGGCGAGGATATATAAATAAGCTCAACGTACTTGTCCCGGATCTCCTTGAGACGGCTATGTTCCAGCTCGTCCCCCATATTATTAACATTATAAGGATTTATGCCAAACTTCATGCATCTTTCCCAGGACTTGGTGATTACCGGGTTGTTCTTAAATGCTGTAAAGTCTCCGCTATCAAGTGCTTTTTTCCACAGTGTTTTTTTATCAGGCATCTGGCAGCACCATCCTTCTATAAACGGTTTGGTGGAAGGGTACATGGTTAATGGTTATTAATGAATATGACAGAGACGATTTTGCAAAAGAGTTAAATCGGGACTGTTGTATATAGGTGCTTTACAGTTCCCTAACTGCGGAAGTATATATAAACCCCCTCAGGGGTTATATGTATAACAAGAGGCATGAGAATTGCAATTTATTTTTTTTGTGAAAGAATAATTGGCCTTGAGTGAAAATTCCGAATAGTTCCAAAAGGTCAAGCTATTCCTATTATAAACAAGATTGAAGTGAGGAGCAAGTGCATGGCAGTAAATAAGTGTTATGACAAGGAGTATTTCCAGGCAGATTTTACTGGGAAGTTGGAGTTAAGAAATTGACTAAAGAACTTTTTGATAATTTTTTAAAGGGAGATAAATTAGCCTGTAGCAGGCTGATGACACTTGTGGAAAACGGTGATCCTTCAGCTTGGCCAATTATGCGTGAAATAACCCGTCATACCGGCAAGGCCTATATTATAGGTATTACAGGTCCGCCCGGAGCGGGAAAAAGTACAATTACGGATAAGCTGATTCAACTTTTCCGTCAAAATCAGTATACTTTAGGAGTTATATGTGTGGATCCCTCCAGTCCTTTTACGGGGGGAGCTTTTTTAGGGGACCGTATAAGGATGAAGCAGGCGATTGGTGATGAAGGAGTTTTTGTGCGCAGTTTGGCTAACAGGGGTGAATTAGGCGGACTGGCACCGCGGGCCAAAGAGATCGTCCAAATTATGGACGCCTTTGGTAAAGAAGTAATAATAATTGAAACAGTAGGAGCCGGACAGGTGGAAGCTGACATAATTGATATTGCTGATACTACTGTGGTAGTGACTGTACCCGGTCTGGGAGACCGGATGCAGGCGCTTAAGGCCGGTATTATGGAAATTGCCGACTTATTTGTTGTAAACAAGGCTGACCGTGAAGGTGCCCAAGACGCTGTACGGGATATTAATATGATGCTCGATTGGATGCCGGAAGGGAGATGGCGTCCTAAGGTGCTCACTACAGTTGCTGCCCAGAATCAGGGTATGCAAGAAATGTATGATGCTATTTTCGAACATAAGGACCGTTTGATCAAGTCGGACAGGTGGCTGGAGCGACGAAGAGAACGTAACATGGGCCACTGTTTTTCAATCATGGAACAAGCAGTGACTGGTTATATTCATAAGAAAGCCGGGGAGGTGGCCGAGCTAAAGAATATAATGGAAAGTGTGTCTGAAGGAGAACTGGATCCCTACAGCGGAGCCGAAGAGTTTATTACAAAATTGTTTGCTTCTGCTGAGATTTTAAAATTAAGTTAGGGAGGTGAGGCAAAATACGATTATTTCTTACTTAACTTAGCTTATTAAGCAAAATAATAAGGTTCAGGCTTACTGCATGAAGGGAATTGGACAAGTTGCCGGAGCCGGCCTTATAGGCTTAGGTTTCTACAGGAATCATCATTAAAAGAGGTCCTGTTAGTAAATACAAATAGAAATCAAGGAAAGGAAGTATATGATGACAGTAAAGAAAACAACCAGGGAAATTATTGAAGGAGCCCTGTCAGGTAAACAACGTACCCCTCTTTATAATCCGGAGGCTATCAGCAAACTGCAAAATCAATTCGATAGCTGGAAAAGCGAGAAGGTTAAGGCCAAAGATCAGGAAAACTGGAATGTAGTACCGCAGACCGTATTAGGTTCCGAGCTTCCCAGACAATTGCTCTACACTCCGCTGAACACTGCAGACTTTGACTACATGGAAGATATCGGAAACTCCGGACAGGAGCCGTTTGCCAGAGGTATTCACAGTAATATGTACCGTGGCAGAACCTTTACCCAACGCCAGTTGGTAGGTTTCGGCAAACCTGAAGACAGCAATGCCCGGATTAAGTTCTTATTGGAAGCCGGAGCAACCGGTGTCAATCTGCTTTTTGATATGCCTACTATTCAAATGTATGATTCAGATGATCCGATGTCAGCCGGTCAGGTTGGTTCCTGCGGAGTATGTATTGACATCGCTCCCGACTGGGAGAGACTATTTGACGGTATTGATATTGCCAAGGAAACCGTTTCCATCGTTACTCATTTACCATCCAACTGTTCTTGTTTATTCCCGATGTACCTGGTTATGGCCGAGCGCAACAATGTGCCTTGGGATCAGCTTAAAGGCAGTGTGCAAAATGACGTTACCATGGAATCTGTCGTACGTAATGCCGAAGTTTACATTCCACCCAGAGACAATTTCCGGATAGAGTGCGACAATATTGAATTTATCAGAACAAACGTGCCCAAATGGAATTTCGTTACCTTGAATGGCTACAACCTGAGAGAATTCGGTACTTCAGGGGTAACCGAAATGGCAGTGGCATTTTCGCATGCAATGGCAATTCTGGATGAGATGATCGCCAGAGGCCATGATGTTGACTGGGTAGGAGAAAGAATCGCTTACTTCTGGTCACCGGCTATGGATTTCTTCGAAGAAGTCAGCCGTCTGCGTGCTGCCCGGAGACTCTGGTACAGAATTATGAAGTATAAATACAATGCCAAGAGTCCTCGCTCCATGCTGATGAGATGCCATGTTCAAACTTCCGGTATCAGTTTGGTCAGAGAAGAGCCCTTAAACAATATCATCAGGTCGGCCTATGAAGCTTTGGCTGCCGTACTGGGCGGCGCTCAATCCCTGCATGTTGACTCTTACGACGAAGCTTTTGCAGTTCCTTCAGAAGAGTCTTCCCTCTTATCGCTGCGTAACCAACAAATAATTGAGCATGAAACCGGTGTAAACTCTGTAGTAGACCCGCTGGGCGGCTCTTACTATGTAGAAGCACTCACCAATGAAATCGAACAGAGAATCCTTGATGAGATCACCGAGATCGAGAAACAAGGCGGCTACATCGCAGCAATCGAAAACGGCTATCTGATCAACAAGATCTACAACTACTTCTATAACGAACAGAAGAAGATTGAAACCGGTGAAATCAAGATCGTAGCTCACAACTGGCAGAAGAGCATGGGCGGCGAAGATTTCGAAGCTTTCCAATATCCTGAAGATGCCGAGCGGATTCAGGTTGAAAGACTGCAACAACACAGGGCAACAAGAGACCAGGCCAAGGTTGACAAAGCGCTTAAAGACTTACTGGAAGCTTGTAAAACGAAGGGTGTCAATACTATGGCTTATACCCTCGAGTGTGCGAGAGTTGGCTGCACAGTCGGAGAACAGTGGAAGGTCTTCAAGGAAGCATTTGGAACCTGGAACAGACCGGGCATATTCTAAAAAGTTTGAGTTAAAAGCGTTTAAGAAATTGAAAGTATACTTTTGCTATGAAAAGATGACGAGTAAACAGGAGGTTATTGAAATTGGCAGAGAAAATTAAGGTTTTGATGTGCTGTGTTGGTCCGGAAACCCATAATCGGGGAATTCTAACCGTTAGCAGCTATCTGAAGGATGCAGGAATGGAAGTTGTATATATTGGCAATGCTACGGCGCAAGAAGCCATCAAGGTTGCCATGGAAGAAGACGTGAAAGTTGTCGGTGTCAGTTCTCTGTCGGGAGGACATCTGGGTGTAGGCAAAATCTTATTGGATTTAGCCCGGGAAAAAGGCATTGATAAGAAAATCGGTTTTGTTATTGGCGGCGTAATTCCTCCTCTGGATATTCCGAAGCTCAAGGCTATGGGTTACACTGATGTGTATCCCAGTGGCTCATCCCGTGAACAAATCATTAACGGTATTAAGAAGGCAATACTTGCTTAATTAATAGCCGGGAGATAAAAATAGTAATTAGCCAAGTTCCTGGTAATATTATTGCCGGGAACTTGGCTAATATATTGTATCAAAAAAACATATCCATGGAAATTAGGACAAAATAGGGTAGTTTATTTTGTACAGTAAGACAGTAAGAGGTCGTTCTACTACTGACGTTAATGGTGACAATCTACAACAATATACCGCTTACCTGGTAACCAGTTTATCTCCGGAAAGAGCAGACGCAAAATATTTGTTGGAATCGATTCGGGGACACTGGTCTATTGAAAATTCATTACACTGGGTACGTGATGTGACCTTTGACGAAGACCGTTCCCAAATCCGGACCGGGTTTGTGCCCCGTGTTTTTGCAACTATGCGCAATCTTGCCATTAGCCTTCTGCGATTAAAAGGTGAGAAATGTATTGCTTCAGCCTTGCGCAAAATTAGTTGGAATGCTGAACGTTCATTGGAGCTAATTGGCATTTAATGAGTTGGTCTTGTTTTTATGCTTACTTTGACGTGGTCCTGAATACAGGGCTTAAAAACCCTGCATTAGATTTAGCATCTAAAAGTTTATTTCTCTTTTAATGATTAAATTCCTTAACAACTCCAGGGTAATAGAAATGCTGATACTGGCGGATGTTCCCGCAGTTGTTGCTACAGCGGAGAGTAGTTGATCTGTTGTAATACTGGAAACATCGGATAATCCAAGTTCTTCAAGTACGCTTAACGATCCCGGGACGGCTTTTAGAATAATCTCTTTTGCCAAATCATCATATTCGAGCTCATTCAATTAATATAGCCTCCTTAATATTTGCCGGGGTGGTATCAATTATATGTTTTACAAAGATACTGAAAATCATTTAGAGTGCGAAGAATTTTTTTTCTTATCGGAAGGTCTTAGGTTAAGAACGTATCTTTGTAAACCCAAAATTCAGCAGAAATACCCTCTTGTAATTGTTAACCACGGAGGAGGAGGAATGAGTTCCACCTATGAGCATCTTTGCCGTCATTTGGCTTTGCAAAACATGGTGGCGGCAGTTATGACGTACCGGGGTTTTTATCCCTCCGAAGGAAAACAGATGTATGGTCATGGAGAAGCTCAGGATATTAAAAATCTGATCAACGAATTAATCAGCCGGGATTATGTTGACTCCACAAGGATAGGTGTTTTGGGTATTTCCCGTGGAGGTCATCATGCCTTAATGGCTTCCGCTGAAATACCCTTAAGTGCTGTAGCTGTATGGTCTGCCCCTACTAACTTATTTGAGTTGTATGATATACACCCCCTTATGTTAAGAGATATCATAGGCGGTTCTCCTGCCAACCTGGAAAATGAATACTATAAAAGATCACCTGTATATTTTGTGGAGAATATGAAAGCTCCATTATTGGTAATTCACGGTAAAAATGACGAAGTTGTTCCCGTAAGTCATGCACTCAATTTGGCCAGGGAATTTAAGCGGCTTAACAAAGACTGTAAACTTTCTATTTTAGACCATGAAGAACACAATTTTTCAGTAGAAGGGTTCTATCAGGCCTGGGCGATGACAATTGAATTCCTCAAAGAAAACTTATCTGAGCCAAGTATAAATTCACATAAAGAATGACCGTTGGCAATTTACATAATAATCATTTAAATAAGAAAATCGGCACTTGCATAATGTGCCGATTTTTCCGTTGTTTTAGAATTTGAATTTATTTTGGTAAAAAACCTCAAGATTTTTCTCTCCATCTTCGGTTATCTTTTAAATAAGATATAACCTGGGAGGTGAGTTTAGATATATTACAGGTGGATGCCGAATGTAAGGGTAGCGGCAAATGAGTTGAAAACTTCCCATCCTCCTTTCTGGAGTTGAAAAAAGCCAGTAAAATCAAGGCCTTAGAGCTAATTTTCAGGTGGGCAAGTCAAGTAATCATTAAATATTTTTATTTTTTGGGGGTGCAAAATATTGAAGATTTTCCATCGGAGTAAATTCATTAGCGGCAAAGAAATAGATGATTTCATTGTTCAAATAGAAGCCAGTTTGGTGGATACCGTACATGAAATGGAGTTGTCAATTACTGTTGACTATAGCAAAATGGAAATAATTGATGCACGTTCCAGTATGCTGAGAGTGCCCTATTATCACTGCCATAAAGTATCTGATTTGGTAAAAAATCTTGTAGGCTTAAAAGTAATAAACAGTGGACAGGCAAAAACTGTTAATCAACTGATTGGTGGAAAGCAAGGGTGCTTAGTATTGGAGGAGTTGTCGCAGGATGCTCTTAAGGCTATTATTCAGACCGGAGCTTGCTTCATTCCTGCAGATCAGTTTGAACATTTTAGTGATAATTATGTGCATGGCACATGTTATACCCATTGCTTATCTGTAGAAGAAAAAATAGAAGCGGCCTATTCACGTCAATGTTTAGAGGATGTTTACAAGATAGCAATAAAAACACGTATGCCAAAGACGGATTAGTAATTTTACAATTTTTACGTATTAAAGCATCAGGATTGAGCCGCCCGAAGGGCGGTTTTTCTTGTAAATATGTTTTTGTTGTGGATAAATTTAACACCTATGCTGGTTATAAAGGGGATTTCATAAGAAGATGATGGTTGCCAGGGGAAGTCCTGGCGGGCTCTCCAGGGCTGCCAGGGATGTAATTTAAGGTTCTTGACACCAGTGGGTGTGACGATGTAATATTGTATGCAAACTATTGTATTATTGTGTTATGTATATATGTCGATATTTTTATTATCGACAAGTGTGATTTGGAAGGAGCTGAAAAATTAAAGCAGAATATTAAAGGGAAACTGGGCCTGAGTTCGTCAGATTGTGATTGGCGGTATTTTATCAGTTAAGCAACTATAATTATTTGTTATTGATGAGTTCTGGAATTATTTCTGTTCTTTATTAGGACAGAGATGGTGATATAGCGATTGATGCAAATGTTCGTAATTAACGAATAATTGCGACAGTTTTTAAGGCAATGCCTGCTTCAAAAGGTCCGTCAAAGAAAGGAGAGTGGTTAACTTGGAACAAAAAAAGAAAAAAACGTCTTCGGCAAAAACACTACAGACTGCCAGGGAAGCCGGTTATTTTGGCAAGAAAATACTTGCTAACACACGCCAGGCCGTGGAAGAGGGCAAGCCCGTGGCATGGTCTATGGTTGACTGGTGGCTCGGAGTTACAATTGCCAAATCTTTTGGAATTGAGGTTTGTTACCCGGAAAATTACGGCGCTTTTTGCGCCGCAGTGAGGCAAGCAGAGCCTAATCTGGATTATGCTGAAAATGACGGTGTACCCAATACAACCTGCGGTTACGCCAGGAATTGTATCGGCTACACCCGGAAGCTAAAGGAAAATAATTTTGTTATACCTGCCGACGCGCCGGGCGGTGGCATGCCCAAACCGTTATTTCTACTTGGCTGCGGAGCTGTATGTGACGCCAGGTATAAGTGGTTTCAGGGTCTGGGAAGGTATATGGATGTTCCAGTATGGATGCTTGAATTCCCTCAAACAGGTGTATCGGAGTATTTCATCAAAGACAACAAGGAAGACAACATCAAATTTATGGTGCGGGAATTAAGGAGTTTTGTTGAATTCCTGGAAAAACTGACAGGCAGAAAGATGGACTGGGACAATCTCAGCGAACGCCTGGATACTACATTCAAAACGCATGAACTTGCCCATAAAGTGGATTTATTGAGAAAATCGGTTCCTTCGCCGGCGGTTAATACAGATTTTTGGTCTATTATGATACCTCATCTATTTCTGCCTGACGAAAAAGAAGCGCTTGACTTTTATCAAAGAGTTTACGATGAAGTAAAATATAAAGTCGACAATAAGATAGGGGCTATACCCAATGAGAAATACAGGATGGCTTTTGCTGAACTGCCCCCCTGGCACACATTGGGCATTTTTGATGAATTTGCAGAAAAACACGGGATTGCCTTTGCTATTGAAAGTTGGGTTTATCATGCGCCGTGCCCGCTTCCGGAATCTGAAAGAGAAGGGGTCAACGACCCGCTGGAACTCATTGCCAGGTATTCATACCATAAATTTAACGAATATACCCCTGCCGCTCAAATGAATTGCGTAGATCCTACCATGTTTACCGCTCCCTATCTGCAGTGGGTAGAGGATTACAGGATTGACGGCATGTTCTGTCACCCTTTGTTGTCATGTCGTCCAGCTACTTACACACTGATGCACATGCGCAATCTTCTTATGGAAAAATTTAAAGTACCTTCGGTTGTGGTTGAAGGCGATATTGTTGATTTAAGGGTGTTTAATGAAGAAGAAGCCCGTGTCAAGATTGGCGCTTTTGTTGAGACAATGGATTATTACAGGGAGTTAAGAAAAAAAGAAGGCTTTAAATGGTAAGAACTGGAGGGATATGCGTGAATGAGTTAAAAGGACTGGCCAGGGCGGCGCAAATTTATCTTGACCCGCTAAAAAGAGCCAGGGAATTAAAAGCGGAAGGCAAGAAAATAGCAGGTTATTTGTGTTGCTATCCTCCCGTGGAAATAATGACTGCGCTGGGCTATGTTCCGGTTAGGATTTTTGGAGACATGAATGAGCCAATTACCGAAGCGGATACTTATCTGCCCACGGTTATGTGTGCTATGTACCGGAGTATAATGGATGTTGCCGTGAAAGGCAGATATGATTTCCTGGATGCCTTTATTGGGTCGCATTCCTGTGACGGGGCAGAAAGAGTGAGCTATATATGGAGGTCGTATTTTAAAAGCCCCTGCTCGTTTTATCTGGATGTCCCTCATACCAACCATGCCGCAGCAATTGAATTCTTTAAAGGACAGCTTGTCTACTTAAAAGACGAGATGGAAAAAACAGCCGACTGTAATTTTAGCCGGGAAGCGCTCAAAGAAGCTGTCAAGCTTTATAACAAGCAAAGATCTTTAGTGCGCAGTTTATATAAGCTAAACAGGCAAGATCCTCCATTGGTATCCGGTTCCGAAATGCTGCAGGTTATGGTTGCCATAATGTGCATACCTGCCGAGGAAGGCAACAGCCTGCTGGAAGAGGTTATTGCAGAAGTCAGCAACAGGTCTGCGGGACCCGCGAAAAAGAAAGGCAGGATACTGATCTGGGGGTCGTTAGTTGACAATATTGCCCTGACCAGGTTAATAGAAGACTGCGGTCTGAATATTGTAATTGACGATACTGCCATAGGCACCAGAAGCTTCTGGATTGACGTGGATGAAACCGATGATCCTTTTGAGGGACTGGCTGTCCGCTATCTGGACAAGATAGTATGTCCAAGGACTTTCAGAGATACAAAAGCAACGCGCGGTGAAGACCTTGACAATAGATTTAAATACCTGAAAGTAATGGCGAAAGAATGGAATGTCAACGGAGTATACTTTAATATCATCCGGAACTGTGATATTCACGGCTACGAAATACCTGAAGTGAGGGACTATTTTGAGGATGTAGGTATTCCTGTACTGGTAATTGAGCAGGATTATTCAACAACCGCTTTAGAACCTTTACGGACAAGGTTTCAAGCTTTTGCCGAAAATATAGGTTAAGTGGTTGGTGAGTTAAGCATCTGTCAGGATGCTTAACTCATTTTACTACTAATAAACCTTGTAAAGGGTGTATAACATTGTTTTTTGCAGGTATAGATATCGGTTCAACTATTACCAAAATAGTTGTGACTGATGAAAAAGAGATTATATCAACATTAATCAGACCGACCGGGGCCGAGCACCGCAGGATGGCCCACGAAGCCGTACTGGAGACGCTGCAAAAGGTTAACCTGGGTTTTGAAGAAATTGACTATATTATAGCTACCGGATACGGCAGAATAAATGTTCCTTTTGCAGATGACCAGATAAGTGAGATTACCTGTCATATGCGCGGGGTTGACTCGATTTTCCCCGGTGTAAAAACAATAATTGATATAGGCGGGCAGGATAGTAAGGGAATAAAGGTACAAAATGGAAGAATGAAAAATTTTATTATGAATGACAAATGCGCGGCAGGTACCGGCAGGTTTCTGGAAATAATCGCGGATACACTTGGATTGGCATTGAAGGATATTGGTGAGATATCCCTCCGCTCAAAGAAACCGGCAGAGGTTAGTAAAACCTGTACGATATTTGCCGAACAGGAAGTATTGTTGCGGCTTTCTGAAGGTTGTTCCATTGAAGATATACTGGCCGGCCTTCACAAAGCTTTTGCTAACAGAATATATACTATGGTTGGAAAAATTAAAATTGAGAAAGAAGTTGTCCTTACCGGTGGAGGGGCTAAGAATCAAGGCTTGCGGAAATGGCTGGAAGAAAAGATAGGCTATCCTGTGCTGGTTGCTGACGAGCCTTTGCTAACAGGTGCGCTGGGTGCAGCTGTCATAGCCCAGGAAAAAGCATGCAAAATATCCGGGCAAGAATTAACTGAAATGAAAAAAAATAGAAAACTTGAAGCGGTGACTTTCTTTAAAGAAGATATTACAAGTAATTCCGGAGCATAGCGGAGAGGTGCTAAAAAATGGTCTACCAAGCAGGTCTGGATATTGGTTCGTTTATGTCAAAGTCCGTGATCATTGAGGGCGAAAAAATTATATCTTACAGTATTCTACCTAGCAGCGGTAAATTTCAAAATGCTGCCGTGACTGTATTAAATAATGCGCTGGAAAAAGCAAATTTGACCTTTAGTGACTTGAAAGTAATAGGGGCAACAGGTTTGGGCGCGTCCTTTATTCCCTATTCTTATGTTGAAAGCAGTGAGGTTTCCTGCCAGAGCCGGGGGATAAAATTTCTTTTTCCCTCCGTCAATATTGCAATTGAAGTGGGCGACCAGTCTACAAGAGTAATTAAAGTAACCGACAAGGGAAGAGTTGCGGATTGTGTGATTAATGACAGGTGCGCAGCCGGAAGCGGACGTATACTGCAAATTATTGCCAAGGTTTTAAGAATAAACCTGGAAGAAATGGGAGCCCTTTCTGTAAAGTCAAGTAATCCTGTTAGATTCAGCACCGGTTGTTCTGTCTTTGCTGAAACGGAAGCCATTTCAAGAATAGCTGAAGGGGCTAGTAAGGAAGACATTATAGCAGGATTGCATCAGGCTATGGCTATTAAAATTTATAGTATGATACAAAAAATTAAAATGGAAGAAATATGTGCTATTACAGGGGGAGGAGCTAAAGATATAGGTCTTATCAAGACAATTGAGAGAGTTATTAAAAAAGAACTCCTGGTTCCGGAGGAGCCTTTGATTAGCGGTGCTATAGGTGCTGCATTGATAGCTGTAGAGAAATCTGGAATACTTGAATAAAATTATTCAGTAAATAAAATTATTATTAGAATTTTTGTAATTATTAATGGATTTTGCAATTTTTTTTCTGTCCATAAAAAATATTTTAGAGTATATTGCAAGAAAAGTCTGACAATTTTTATAAATTAGACGGCCAGTGGTATATTTTTTACTTTGACGTGGCCGTGCTGGTAAGTTATAATACTGCAAAACAGGCGGTGTTTTACTGCTGGTGATTCTCTAATCACTGGCAGAAATAATGAACTCAGGTGAAGTTACATAATAATTACAAGGCTGAAAAACTGTTCCTTTTAAAATATATACAGTGTTTTATACTGGCTTTAATGTTTCCTTTTAATCAGAAAGGTAAAAACAATGGGATATGTAGAGGAGATTTCAAAGGATATATATCGGTTTGAATTAACCATTCCACTCTTCTCTGTTTAAACTGTAAATTGCTACTTGATCAAAAATGCTGAAGAAGGTTTGCTGGTTGATGCAGCTATTGTCAAAAACATAAGGACAAGAACTACTCACGGAAAACCCTTTTCAAATATTAAAGGGGGGGTTGGGAGGTTGGTATAGTGGCGATTGCAATTGTAAAATATTTACCCGGGGCAAAAAGCGTTGCACAAGCAATTTCAATGTGTAATGGTGCTAAAGAACTGAAATCCGACCATAAGGTTTTAATCAAACCCAACGTTGTAGTCGGAGGCAAAATATATAGAAATTTCATTAAAGGAGTATTGACGACTACTACAGTTCTTGAAGAAATAATTCAATTCGTCAGGGAATTTGGATGTACAGACATTTCAATAGGGGAGGGTTCTGTTCTTCTACCGGATTTAGGCATAAATACTGAAACAGCTTTTGAGGCCGCCGGTATAACAGAGCTTGCCAGGCGCTATGATGTTAAGTTAATTGATTTTTACAAACATCCCTTTGATGAGGTGCAGCTTGGAGAAAATAAAGTAGAAATATCATCCATTGTTCAGGACTCGGATTTTATTATTAATGTACCGGTATTGAAAACACATCACCAAACCAGGGTTAGTCTGAGCATGAAAAATCTTAAGGGCGTATTAAGCTATAAAAGTAAAAAAAGTTTTCATGCAGCAGGCCTGGAAAAAAGCATTGCTTTATTAGGATCTTATATCAAGCCTCAGCTAAATGTTGTTGATGGAATCTATACTGTTAATAAGGGACCTGTAAGTACTGAATGGCAGGAAATAGGTGTTATCCTGGCCGGGACAAACATGTTGGCGGTGGATATGGCCGGAACAAACATTTTAGGACAAGACCCGGCGGCTGTAAAACATCTTTCTGAGTATGCCGCCATAACCGGCGAGCCTTTAAGCATGGAATCAGTAAAGATAATTGGTGAACCAGTTGAAAAGCTCAAAATTAATGCAGATTGGGAAGACCACTGGCCAGAAAGAGTATTAGATTTGTACGCTATTAAAGGTGTATCCATGCCTGCTCCGGGACTGTCTTTATGTTCTGGCTGCGCTTTTGGTATTGTCCTGGCTCTGCACACATTTTTTAGAGAGTGCCCTGGACAATCATTTGATAATGTAGAAATGTGTGTATCCGGGGAAGTAAAGGCCTCAGCCAGTTCAAACCGGGTTTTACTTTTCGGGAAATGCGCTATTGGCGCAAATAAACATATTGAGCAAGCAATAAAAATAAAGGGTTGCCCGCCTTCTTCTGGAGACTGCTATAAAGCGCTTAAAGAGCATCTTTCCAGTATGAAACACTGTTAAAAAACGTTACGTATCATTCTGCCAGTGGCTACATAGTGAGGATAAACAGTCAAATGCAGAGCTTAACGGAAAAAGTTTTTTCATTGTTATCAGAGCATTCAAAAAATAATTAATTATGTTTCTTAATTTTGTTACACATGAAAAAAAGTCGTTAAAATGAGGTTTTTTTTATTGGCACAATTCGTGCTATAACTAAATAGTAAGAAAATTTAAAAAATTGGGCTGAGTATTAATTGGCGCCAATTATATAAGACAAAAGGGGGAAGCAGTATGAAATTGGATTTTCCGAAAAAAGTTAGTATGACAGAGTTGCTGGCAAGGGATGGGTTTCAGCATGAAAGGCATTTTGTTCCTACTGATACCAAAGTATTTTTTATTGATGCTTGCTCGGAAGCGGGTTATAAAACAGTAGAAGTAACTAATTTCAGCCATCCCAGGTATCTGCCGCAGGCTAAGGACGCAGAAGAGGTGCTAAAAAGAATTAAGCGTAATCCTGGTGTGGAATACAAATGCTACGGTATGACTGATAAAGCTGTGGAGAGGGCTGTTGCAGCAAAAGAAGCAGGCTATGGTCCGGATATACTGGCATTTACAATTTCCACCACCGATGCCCACTGTATGCGTAATGCCAACAGGCCAGTGGAAAAGTTTTTTGAGCAAATACCTAACTGGGCAAAAATGTGCAATAGTGTCGGAATAAAACTTGATATGGCTATTGCCTGTGTATTTGGCTGTCCCATAACGGGACCCGTGCCACTGGAAAAAACCTTTGAGTTAATAGAAAAAGGATTGGAAATGGGCTGCAGTTGTGCTTCTCCTTGTGACACAACAGGAGAGGCCGCACCTGACAGGGTTTATGAATTTTTCACCAGGTTAAGGGAAAAGTTTCCTAATGATGATGTGCACCGCGCTCACTTCCATGACTCCAGAGGCATGGGATTGACTAATTACTTTGCTGCTTTAATGGCTGGCGTTACTGTATTTGAGGCTTCACTAGGCCAACTGGGAGGTCAGCCATCATATATTGTAGACGGTGTTCCCGGAATCGGTACGGGCTGGCTGTATACTCCCAGTGATATAACTGGCAACGGCTCAACCGAGGACTTAGTAGTCATGTTTGACGAAATGGGTGTTGACACCGGCGTAGATGTTGATAGGGTCCTGGAATTAGGACGGATACTGGAACATGTTTTAGAGCGTGATTTGCGTCCATATACTACCAAGACAGGGAGAATACCCAAGGGTAGAGTGGACTGGGGTACAAATATGCCGCCATATATAGCTCAGCCCTGGAATCACCCGAACCGCTAACTTTTATATACTTAATTAGTTTATAAAGAAAGGAGGGTTTTTTAGCCTCATTATATTTTAATTCGAGTATCAGTAAAGATTCTTTCTGATTGTCACGGTTCCGTCAAAGTCATTTTTTATAGTAGCATATTGTGTTTACAGCTATTGGATTCGCTATATGCTGTGTTTAAAATTTACCTTGACGGAACACTTGACTGATTACGATAATTTATAATAATTAAAATTAACAGAATTTTTATAATTTATCGAAATTAAAATCTATTAAGTGGGGAATTAATAAAAATATAATGAGGCGCATGGATTTGGTTATTGCGGTTTGGGTATCTGCTGCTTCAGGGTATATAAGAGCTCTTATTGATAAGCAGGGCTATGTATGCAAATGAAGTGAAGAGATCTGTCTACTCCAAATTATAAAGGAGGTAATTTTCAACAGTGGCAAAAATAGGCATTGAATTTGATGAGGAAGCTCAAAAGAATCTTGACTATAAACTAGGAACCAGGGAATTATACCCGAACACTGGCGTGTGGGTTGCAAAGACACTGAAAGAGCACGACGTAACAATAGCTTTTGGAGTACCGGGTGGCCATATCTGGCACTTTATTGACGCTATCAGTCGTATTGGAATAAAAACCATAACTTTCCTGCATGAGCAAAATGCTGTCTATGCCGGTGAAGCTTATGCGCAGATTACCTTAAAGCCTGCTATTTGTTACGCGACTGTGGGACCCGGTGTTGGTAACGCGGTTAGCGCCGTACAGCAGGCAAACCTTAGTAATTCACCGATGATATTCTTGTGCGGCGGCCATGAAATTGAACATGATAAGCTGTACAACACCATTCAGGAAAGCTATGCTACAGAGCTGATGGGCAGCATATCCAAGTGGGCCCAGCGTATAACATATCCTTACACCATCAGACAATTCTTCACCCGTGCATTTAAAGATTGCCAGTCTGCACCCAAGGGCCCGGTAGTTATGGAAATGGGTGTCAGCTGCCTCTTTACCAATGATAACGCGAAGAATGACGTGTGGTTTGGCCTCTGGGGCGATCATGTCAGCTGGATACCCGAATGGCGCGGTAAAGATACTGTCAAGCCTTTGGCCAGTGCAGGTGCTCCCGAGGATATAGCGAAAGCGGTCAAACGGCTTTACGAGGTAGATAAACCGTTCATGATTTTTGGTGATGGAGCCACTTGGGCCGATGCGTCCAAGGAATTGACCGAACTAGTTACCCTGGCCAAAATACCTTTTACCACCAGGCGTATCGGCCGTGCCGTTGTTTCAGAAAAACATGAATATTATTACCGTGGCCTCCCACCGTTCCGCAATGAAATTGATGTGATGGTTCCCGTTGGAGTCAAGGTTGGGTTCTTTGACGGTTTCGGTGTAGGTTGGCCGGAGTCGATACAGATTAACGAGACCACGAGTCAGATCTGGACCTATATTCCCACCAGCACTGCCATAGTGGGCAGCCCGAAGTTAGTTGCCCAGCAAATGATAGACTATATTAAGGCCAACAACCTGCAGCCGCCGACAGGCAGGGACGCGTGGATCAGCAAGATCCAGCAGGGCAAAAAGGAAGCGGAGAAGCGGCGCAGGGACAAGTCTATGTATTACGGCTTTGAGCATCCGAAATATAAAACGGAAAATGTTATGCATCATGGATATCTCTCCCAGGCCATAGCCGATTATCTGGAAGAAAAGTACGAAAGCAAAGTTCGCATTATGATTGACGGCTATACCATGTCGGATTATGTAATGCCTTATCTTGTAGCTACACGCCCCTCCCAGATCCTGAGCTCTTCCGAGCAGGCCGGGGTCGGCCACGGGGTTGCCATGGCTATTGGCACTGCCCTGGCGCAGTTGGAAATGGGTGATAAAACCCCCGTTCTTGCCCTGATGGGTGACTCAGGCATGGGCAACGCGGGCATAGAAATTGAAACAGCATCTCGCTATAATCTACCCATCGTTTATCTCGTGACAGAGAATAACGGCTGGATGCCCGGCATGAAATATCCATGGTACGGTCCGAACTGGGATGCTCTTGGCGAGCAGGACCGCATGGGCACTGAATGGCAAGGATCGATTCAGAAGGGACAGGAGCGCAAGCCGGCAGTAAGATGGGACAAGATTGCTGAGGAACTGGGCTGCTATGGTGAAATGGTTGATAAGCATGAGAACTTCCTGGCGGCTTTGGACCGTTGCTTTAAACAGGCAGAAAGCGGCAAGCCAGCCGTGTTGAATTGCATGATGGATACTCATCTTGTTAACAAAGCTGTTACCTCACCGGTATACTGCCTGATGTATTGTCATATTCCGTGGGTAGATGTGCCGCAGCGTGGTAAGAAAGCACGCCGGGCCATCTGGGGCAAAGCAAATGGTCCATTCCCGGGTCTGGCAGATCTGCCGCCGATGAAAACCGCCGATCCCTGGGAACCTCTTACCGAAGACGAAATGAAGCTGTAAGATTATTGCTAAGTTTTACCCCCTCCATTATAATGGAGGGGGTAAAACTGACAGAAAGAAGTGAATATTAGTGACAATAATGCAAGTAGCCAGGGCTGACAGCAATTGCATGGATTGTGGTTTTTGTAAATATTTTGCCTGCAAGTGGGGAAGTAAATGCACTGGTTGCGGTGCGTGTGTTATTGGCTGTCCTAATAACGCCAGGGAATTGGTGGAAGTGTCAGGCCATAGAAATACTGTAAAAGTTGCTATAGATGGCGTAGATTATCAGTTTCCTGAAAATATTACCATTCTAAAAGCGCTTGAGATAATCGGTTGCAAAATAAATTTGGACCATTCTCACGAAGAAGAAGGTATTCATGCGCCTTGCAGGACCGGTGGCTGCGGTGAATGCAACGTTGTGGTGAATGGCGCTGTTAAACCGAGTTGCGTAACCCCGGTTGAAGATGGCATGGATATTGTTACAGATCAATCTGTAATAAAAAGTTATCCCCCGCAAAGGATTGTTACAGTATTAAACAAAAACATTCATGAAATGGCAACAATGTATGGCATTAAAGAGATATCGTTCTTTATGCACGGCTGTAATATGCAATGTTCGGCATGCCATAACTGGAACTTGACTTTCAGCAATATTGACAAGCCCTCAACCCCGGACCAGCTTGTTCGGCAATTGTTTAATGATAACGGGGAACCCGGTGTAAACCGTATCGGTATTTCGGGAGGGGAAGCTACTCTAAACCGTAGGTGGTTGCTGGAATTCATTCGTAAAATTTCCACGCTAGCCCCAAAGCAAGTAAGAATACAGCTGGATACAAATGCAAGCCTTTTAAACAGTGATTATATTGAGGCTTTAATAGATGCAGGCTTAACGGATATTAGCCCGGATATCAAAGCGGCTACGCTGCAAGGCTTCCAGCGGCTCACCGGCATTAATGATCCGGCTGTTGCAGATAGATATTTGAATAATACATGGCAGAGTGTCAGCTATATATTGGAAAAATGTGAGGGAAGACTGTTTACGGTGGTAGGTATTCCATATCATAAAGATTTAGTCACAGCTGAGGAACTATATTTAACCGGTAAAAAACTGGCCGGTATCAAGCCGGACGTGCCGGTTAATTTGATTGAATATCAGCCTGCTTTCAGAAATAGGGATCTGGCGGCTTTTACTGAGGACGATTCGGATAAAGCTATGCAAATACTTCTTGACGCGGGCTTGAAAAATGTGCTGTGCCAGTCGGCGGATGATATGCCTATGCCGGTTGATCCTTTTGATATATTATTTAATGAGGATTGTAGCTTGTAGCTTAATATATAAGGAGAGTGCATGAAATGACTACGAAATCCCTGGTGAACCTGGACAAGGAGCATATATTGCTGAGGATTGCCGAGCTTTTTCAGCAGGGTTTAGGCACCGAGGGCGTAATGGTAGTACTGGCCACGAATTGGCACTACAAAGCAGGAGATGTTATTCAATCAGAACTTTGGGAAGAAATGGGATTCATGGAGGTAGCTGCCCTGAATGAGCTAATCCTTAATCTGCCTTCTATTGATGAAGTTAAAAAGGGAATATTCAGTTTGAGTAATTTTCAGGGAGATAATTATTCCTGGGAATTAGTCGATGAATATAAAGGCTATAAAATAAAATGGCAATAAAAATTTAGGGGGTTAATTGATGAGAGAAGTAGTTATTGTCAGCGCAGTACGTACGCCGGTAGGAAAGTACGGGGGTAGCCTGCAGGATATACCTGCTGCGAATCTGGGCGCACTGGTTATCAAGGAAAGCCTCAGCCGTGCCGGCATTGAGGCGGGCCAGGTGGATGAAGTTATTATGGGCAACGTGCTGCAGGGCGGGCTGGGGCAAAACCCGGCCAGACAAGCCTCCCTAAAGGCAGGGGTGCCACAGGAAATACCGGCCTGGACGCTGAATATTGTTTGCGGTTCGGGATTAAAAAGCGTTGCAACCGCTGCCGGTCTGGTTGCCACGGGTGGTGCCGATATTGTAGTAGCCGGCGGTATGGAAAATATGAGTGCGGCGCCTTATCTGGTGGAAAAGGCTCGTTGGGGTTACCGCATGGGTGACGGTAATTTAGTTGATTTGATGATCAAAGACGGGCTCTGGTGCGCTACTAACAATTACCACATGGGTATTACCGCGGAAAACCTCGCCGAAAAATATGGTATTTCCAGGGAAGAGCAGGATGCTTTCTCGGTAGCCAGTCAGCAAAAGGCAATAGCCGCCATAGATGCAGGCAATTTTAAGGATGAGATTATTCCTGTGCCCATACCGCAGAAAAAAGGTGATCCGGTAATGTTTGATACCGATGAGTTTCCACGCCGGGGGACAACAATTGAAGGACTGGCTAAAATACCTCCAGCCTTTAAAAAAGGTGGTACTGTCACTGCAGGAAACGCTTCGGGGTTAAATGACGGCGCCGGCGCAGTGGTAGTCATGTCAGCGGAAAAAGCCAAAGAGCTTAATATTAAACCGTTATTTGTAATTAAATCATCAGCTGTTGCAGGGGTTGATCCTGCTTATATGGGTACTGGCCCAATTCCGGCCAGCCGCAAAGCACTGGCTGCGGCAGGCTTAACTGTTGCGGATCTGGATTTGATTGAAGCTAATGAAGCCTTTGCCAGCCAGGCGATAACAGTGATGAGAGGGCTGGAGCTGCCGCCCGACAAAACCAATGTTAGCGGGGGAGCTATAGCCATAGGGCATCCCATTGGAGCAAGCGGCACCCGTGTACTGGTGACACTTTTATATGGAATGAAACGGACAAACAGCAAGCTTGGTCTGGCCACTTTGTGCATAGGCGGGGGCCAGGGTGCTGCAATGGTTGTGGAAAACGTTTAAAACAGTGTATGATAATGGGTCTTGTACAGGATTATATGGGTTTTTACTATGAAAGGGGAATCCTGTATGAATATAAGTCGGGCCATAGTTATATTTGATGGTAGCATAGGCTCGAATTTGGCTGAAGAAGCTAAATCAACAGGTATTGTTATGGACAGCTTTGATATTTTGAGCGATACTATGCAGACTATAATCAATAATGCTATTGGCCCTTCTATAAAAGACTACCGGTATCATTCCCGAAAAAAACAACTGTTAAAAAAAGATAAGAGCCTGAAGGTTTTTTATGAAGCTGATTTAGTTATAGAGGCTACGGAGGAAAGCCTGATTTATAAAATTGGTTTATTTAAATTTTTAGATCAGGTTTGTTCTCCTAATACAATATTCGCTACTAATAGTTTTCATTTTAATTTAATGAAAATAGCCATAGAAACAAAGAGGCCTGCGAATGTTGTGGGATTGCACATTGATCCCGGGGGAGACGTTGTTGAGATTATTAGAAATATGGCTACCAACCATGATGCTGTACAGATAATTAAAGACTTTGCCCTGAGTTTGAATAAAAAAGTAATGGAATTTGAGGATTATCCTACCAACATAGTACACAAAATTATAATGCCATTGATCAATGAGGCTGTTTACTGTCTAATGCAAGGTGTAAGCAATGCCGAAGAAATTGATAATTTCATGCGATTGGGGGCAAGCCTTCCTATTGGACCGTTATCGCTGGCTGATTTAATAGGTCTTGATGAATGCCTGGCATTACTCAATAGATTGTATGAAAACAGCGGTGATTATAAGTACAAGCCTTGTCCGTTATTTGAAAGGTATGTCAGGTCCAAATGGCTGGGATGTAAAACTGGCCGGGGGTTTCATAAGTATGACGATAATTAATATTGAACCGAACTAAAATGTTAAAATATGGTAAATCGAAAGCAAGCAGTTAAAAACAATCTTGTCTGACGCATTCCGCAGCGGTATAATTGAGTTGTTAAAGCTTGCAGAAATACATGATTTAACATACTTATTATGAGAAATGGGGGAGATTAAATGAATTTAGCAGATGGTTTAAGAATTAATTCCTGGCGTAACCCGAACAAAACGGCAGTGGTTTTTAAGGAAACAAGGCTTTCCTATGCCGACTTGAATACCAGGGCCAACAAATTGGCGCACGGGATGGCCAAGAGGGGCTTCAAACGGGGAGATAAAGTAGCGGTTGTTTTATATAACTGCGTAGAATTTCTGGAGATTTATCATGCTCTGGCTCGTATAAATGTAGTTACAGTTCCTATTAATTTCCGTCTGGTTCCAAATGAAAGGGAGTATATCATTAATAATTCAGATGCTGTTGGTTTAATTCTCGGCGCTGAATTTGTGAAGGATTTTAATCCTCAGAATACTCCAAATGTTGCCGGTAACATAATTGTTGTTGGTGAAGAAGTAAGTGAGGGTCTGGTCAAGTATGAAAGCATATTAGAAGGTATGCCTGATTTTGAGCCATACGTGGACCAGAATGAGGAAGATTTATTTTATCTGGGTTATACATCGGGTACCACAGGTTTTCCCAAAGGAGCCATGATTCAAACCAGAGGCAACCTGGAAATTATAAAAAATGCCTTAGTCCGTAATTCAGGCAAGGTTGACATGAGCAAAAGGGTATTTTTAGCGATTATGCCAATTTGTCATTCCAACAGCATATGGGCCACACTAATTACTTGCTGGATGGGTGGAACAAATGTTATTTTACCATCGGGTAGATTTGATCCGGAAAATGTATTGAGAATAATTGATCAGGAAAAGGTTACCACAACATCTATGGTGCCGACCATGATTACGAGAATAGTGGAGATGCCGGAGGAGACCAAAAATAAATACAACATGGATTCTTTAACATCCCTGGGTTCGTCTTCAGCTCCCTTGCTGACCAAGACTAAAGAAGCAGCACTGAAGTTTTTCAATAATGCTCGCTTTAGTGAAGGTTACGGTTCGACAGAGACAGGAGCGCTTACAACTCTGCGTCACAAGGACCAGTTGAGAAAAGTACGCAGCATCGGTAAACCAAACCCTGGCATTATAATTAAACTTATAGATGAAGAGGGGAATCTTGTTACCAAGCCCAATGAGAGAGGGACTTTGTGGGCAAAAGCTCCTTCAGCCTTTATTGGATATTATAAGGACCCTGTTAAGACTGCTGAGTCTATTGACGGAGAATGGTCAACGGCTGGAGATATGGCTTTTGTAGATGAAGAGGGGTTCTATTTCCTGGTAGATAGAAAACATGATATGATCATAAGTGGTGGAGAAAATGTTTATCCAGCTGAGATTGAAGAGGTTTTAATTAAACATCCGGCGGTTACAGAGGTTGCAGTCATAGGTGTCCCCCACGAATCATGGGGTGAAGAGGTTAAGGCCATGGTTATTTTGAAAGAAGGTGCTCAGGCTACAGAACAGGAA
Organism: uncultured Peptococcaceae bacterium; assembly: GCA_964643075.1. Classification (GTDB taxonomy): domain Bacteria; phylum Bacillota; class Desulfotomaculia; order Desulfotomaculales; family Desulfocucumaceae; genus Desulfocucumis. The sequence goes on along the minus strand of CAZXQO010000006.1, from coordinate 81,863 downwards.
TTGCTGGATTTCTGCAAAAATTCTCTGGCCGGTTATAAGAGGCCGAGGACAATTGAACTGAGAGATGACTTTCCACGCACCGCAACTGGTAAAGTTTTAAAGCGTATTCTCAAGAAGCCCTACTGGGAAGGACAGGAGCGCATGATATAAGCCATATTATTATGTGAAGGGGATATTTAATTGATAACCGAGGCAATGCAGAAGCTGGATGAAATGAGGGAAAGCGCTACAGCTGAAAAAACGTCCGGTCCCTCAAGAAAAATCAGTGCCAGGGAATTGTGCCGTAAGCTTATGGATCCCGGCACATTTGTTGAAGTCAACATGTTCGTAAAACATCGCTGCGTAGACTTCGGCATGGAGAAAAAAGGTTCTCTTGGTGATGGCGTAGTAACCGGATACGGTGATGTTCAAGGCCGGACTGTATATGTTTATGCCCAGGATTTTGCTAATCTGGGAGGCTCTCTAGGACTGGCTCAGGCAAAAAAAATATGGAATATCATGGATATGGCAGCTAAGTCTGGAGCTCCCATTATAGGTTTATGCGATTCGGCCGGAGCCAGAATTCAAGAAGGTACTGATGCGCTGGCGGGATACGGGGGAATATTTATCAGGAACACCCGTTATTCGGGGGTAATCCCGCAGATTACTGCTATAATGGGCATTTGTGCGGGAGGGGCGGTTTACTCGCCCGCTATAACTGATTTTATATATGTTGTCAAAGACGCCTGTATGTTTATCACGGGACCTGCGGTTGTTAAAGAGGTAATGGGTCAGGATGTAACCATGGAACAACTGGGGGGAGCCGATGTACAGACCAAGGTTGCGGGCAATGCTGATTTTGTGGTGGACAACCCTGAAGAATGTCTACAGCATATAAGAAGACTGTTAGCTTATATTCCGCAGAACAACAGGGAAAAGCCGGCCCAGATAGATGCCCGTGATACGAAAACACCGGATCAGGATATAGAGTCGCTTATTCCGGATAACCCCAGGGAAGCAATGGATGTTAATAAAATCATCCAGGCTATTGTAGATGACGGTGACTTTTACGAGGTAAAGAAAGAATACGCAAAGAATATGGTGGTAGGATTCGCGCATATTGGCGGCCGAAGCGTAGGAATACTGGCAAGCCAACCACAATTCATGGCAGGTGTGCTTGATTGCAACAGTTCAGATAAAGCTGCCCGGTTTATAAGGTTTTGCGACGCCTTTAATATTCCCTTATTGACACTGGTTGATGTGCCGGGCTATATGCCGGGAACTCAGGAGGAATATAAAGGGATCATAAGACATGGCGCAAAGCTGCTATACGCCTACTCTGAAGCAACAGTACCCAAAATCACTGTTATAATGAGGAAGGCTTACGGTGGAGCTTATATAGGCATGTGCAGCAAGCATCTGGGTGCTGATCTGGTACTAAGCTGGCCAACAGCGGAAATAGCGGTGATGGGTCCTGAGGGTGCGGTTAACGTAATCTTTAAAAAGAACATTTCTTCCTCAGAAAATCCTGAGCAAACAAGAAATCAACTTATTCAGGAGTATAAGGATAAATTTGCCAATCCATACGATGCCTGCTTTAAACATCATGTTGACGATGTTATTAAACCAAATGAAACAAGAGTAAGGATAATTGGCGCACTGAAAATATTTGAAAATAAGTCGGAAGATTTAGCCTGGAAAAAACATGGTAATATTCCTCTTTAATAGTTTAAACTGTATACTGCATATGTGTAGCAACAGGAGAAAATTGCATGTGTCAAAACCTGATTGAAGGTGAAAAAGAAGCCTTTATGACCGGTAATGAAGTGGTAGCCTGGGCAGCGTTAGCTGCCCAGGCTGACATAATGTACGGCTGTCCTATAACACCTCAAAATGAAATAATGCATTTTTGGACCAGACTGGCTCCTGTAGCGGGAAAAAGATTTCTGCAAACCGGGGACGAATTATCAGCCGGATTTTCAACAATCGGCGGGGTGCTGGCGGGGAAAAGAGCGTTTGCGTGTGCAGCCGGACCGGGTAATACCCTGATGCAGGAATCTGTATCAATGGCTGAAATAATACGCCTGCCTGTGGTGACAGTGATGCAACAGCATGGAGGGACATCAACAGCGTCTGTAATTTATTCCCGGCAGGATTATAATCTAACATGTTTCGGCGGCAAATACGAGGGTTTGAGAATTGTCTATTCCACGGCTACGCACCAGGATTTGTTTGATTATACTATTAAAGCCTTTAACACTGCCTGGAAGTACCGTTTTCCTGCCTTGGTTTTGGTAGACGGTTATCAGGCAAAAATGAGTGAATCCTTTGTATTGTATGATCCGCAGGCCAGGGGAATTGATATGGTGCCCACTGAGCAAATTTTAGGTAAGCAAGGAGTGCCGGGGGTTGACCGTGCTCCGGTCCATCTAAGAAATGCTTATAATACAGAGGATGAACTCTATAATGTTATTATGGCAAACGCAGAGGAATTTGATAAAATTGCGCCTGAAATAACCGAATATGATGAGCAGTATATTGAAGATGCGGAAATTATTATAGTTGCTCATGGTGTCGTTAGCAGGGCTGCTCTGGAAGCAGTCCTTGAATTGCGTAGTAAAGGAAATAAGGTAGGGTATTTCCGTCCCATCACACTACGCCCTTTTCCTTCAAAACAGTTATATAACAGAACTGTAAAAGCTAAAACGCTTCTGGTAGTGGAATCTGCGCTGGGACAACTGGCAAGGACTGTCAAGGATGCCATATATGGGTGTAATACTTCGATTAAAACAATAGCTAAGCCGGGCATGGGCATAATCTCCGGGGAAATTGTTGAGAAGGTCGACAAAATCATTAAAGGGGGATTTGCTTGATGACTGTGAAACCCATAATGCCAAAATGCTGGCGTAAGGAAAGCAAACCACATAAATTTTGTCCGGGTTGTGGTCATGGGCTGGCCCTTAAGGCATTGGGGATGGCTATTGATGAATTGGGTATTCAAGACAAGGTAGTATTTGGTTGTGATATGGATTGTTCATTAAAAGCCTGGGATTTTTTTAATGTTGATATTGTACAGACTTGTCACGGTCGTACAACTCCTGTAATAACCGGGCTGAAACGGGCAAATCCTGAATTAATCGGTATAGCTTATATGGGTGATGACGCGGGATATGCCACCGGTTTTCAACATTTACTGTATTCAGCGATAAGAAATGAAAAGATAGTAGCCATTATTGTTAATAATTCTAACTATGGTATGGCGGGTGGTCAAACGGCGCCAGGCATACAGACAGACAGGAAAACGGAAACTAATCCTTATGAGAGGAAAGGGGACACACCTCTATTTGGTGCCTACTTTGGGGCCGAGGAATGTCCCCAATTATGGGACATAAATGAAACAGGTTATCCCCTCGTCCAGGGTCCGGAAATGGTGGCTGCCATCGCCAAGAAAGGAGCGTATGCGGCCAGGGGAACTGTTGCCAATGTTCGTCAGTTGAAGGACTTCATGAAGAAGGCCATACGAAACCAGATAGACGGCAAAGGGTTCTCTCTTGTGGAGGTATTGTCCCCTTGTCCTACAAACTGGCGTACCGATGCAAAAGCTACATTAAAGTATCTTGAGGAAAATATGACTAAATATTTCAAGGTGAGGGAATTTAAAATACTCGCATCAGAGGGTGGACAACAATAAGCAATTTGATTAAGATTGCTACTATATAATACTGCAGCGGGGCATGAAACTGTTTGAGAAGACCATTTTATTTTTATGGGAGGGTTCATTAGGAAGTGGACTATAGCAGTATCAGGTTTGAGAGCGGGAAAGCAGCAATATACATTTTCCCCGGACTTTGTAAAGGCTGCGGGTTATGTATTGAGAAATGTCCTGTCAATAATCTCGGCTGGTCCAAAGTGTTAGGAGTTTACGGTACACCGTCCGTTGAGCCCGGTCATAATGAAAAGGGATGTAGAGCATGTACTTTATGTGAAAATATCTGCCCAGACTGTGCTATTTACATTGAAAAGGTTAAATTAAAGAATTAAGTGCCATATAATAAATGAAAATAGCTAATATACTGTTTCCTATCTTAATATGTATATCCCTGGGCACAATTATGGGCAGGTTCCTGCGGGTAGAAGTGAGATCGCTTTCACAGTTGGTACTGTATATATTATCCCCATGCCTTACGTTCAGCTGGTTAATGAAAATAGAACTTACTGCCGGTGAAACAGTTAAGATTATTATATTTACAATCATACATTTTGCTTTAAGTTTTTTATTGATGACCATTGTTCTTTATTTATTTCCCATGTCCCATAGCATTAAGAGTTCTGCAATATTAAGTTCTATTTTTATGAACAGCGCAAATTACGGCTTGCCGGTTGTTCTTTTTGCCTTTGGCGAAGCCGGCATGGAGAGAGCTATAATTTTTGTGGTAACTCAGTTGGTTTTGTTTAATACTATGGGGGTGTACTGGGGAAGTCAGAGTTCAGCCAACCGTTTGCAGGCAATGAAGAGAGTACTCTACCTGCCCACCATATATGGGGTATTGCTGGCAGCGATATTTAGAATAACAGAGATTAACATTCCGGAGGCGGTGATAACTGCCACTGGAATGCTGGGCGAGGCTGCAATACCTGTTATGCTGGTTCTTTTAGGCCTACAGCTGGAGTCAATAAAACAACTAAAACATATACGTTTGGTTGTGGGGGTAACAGTTTTTCGTCTAATTATATCGCCGGCCCTGGCATTATTTATTCTTTCTTTTCTCATGAAAACGGAAAGCCAAATTTTAGTTAATGTATTGCTGCTCGAAGCGGCAATGCCGACAGCAGTTAATAATATGCTTCTTGCTATTGAGTTTGATGGTGAGCCGGATGTCACTTCAAGTTCAATCATACTCACAACACTACTGAGTTTTTTTACATTATCCTGGTTGTTAAGTGTATTAATTAAGTAATATACTGGAGGAGTTTGTTGCCATGAATTGCTATTCCTTTGATACATATTCTCCAGACATATCACCCGGTGTTTATATCGCCCCAGGTTCTTTTATAATAGGCAGGGTGCAGGTGGCGGAAGGAGCTAGTATATGGTTTAATTGTGTTCTGCGGGGCGATGTGTCAAACATTAAAGTTGGCCGCCATACAAATGTTCAGGATGGAAGCATTATCCATGGGGCCAAACTGCCTGTGCAAAGGGATGTTGAAATAGGAGATCATGTCACCATAGGTCATAATGCCACAATACATGGGTGCAAGATTGATAATTATGCATTTATCGGTATGGGTGCAATTATCTTGAATGGCGCTCATATTGGCAAGGGGGCAATAATAGGGGCAGGAGCACTGGTTCCTGAAGGAAGGGTAATTCCTGAATACGCTTTGGCAATGGGGGTGCCGGCGAAGATTATCCGGTATATAACAGATGAAGAAAAAGACTTACTTGTAAAAATAAATGATGCTTACCAAGAGAGAGCCAAATTGTATATGAACACACTGAAGCCTCAGAGTATTTGAGTTATGAAAAACAAAGACAAAGTTTTATAATAAAGTGGGGTTTACTGGGCTAGCCATCGGACCGGTAATTTATAACCCTCTGTATTATAGGAATAGCAGAAATGCGTACAAAGGGGGGTTGTGTGAATAAATAAGTGAATGAGATGTTTTACGGAGATTATTGGTTTGCAAGTTGCATGGTACTGAGTATTTTAAGTTTAATTGTTTCTATAACAGGCAGAGTTGTTAAGTAGGATAGTGGATTATGTTTAGTATGGGAACATAGGTCGAAATAAAGGGGTTACTCAAAGCTATTCGTGTATACAGCATGTGGTATATTTAATGCATCAAATCCCAAATAGATATTGAAAGAGAAAATGTTTTTTAGTTTCATGGATTGTGCCCTATAGAGGCATGGGAGTATACAAGTTAAGAGCTAATAATGGTAATTGTATTGACCTATATTGCAAAGGAGAATAATATTATGAAAACAGTTATAGTAAGCGCGGCAAGAACTCCGTTTGGTAAATTTGATGGCGGGCTTTCCGGAATTAAGGCTACTAAATTGGGAGGTATCGTTATCAAGGAAGCTCTTAACAGGGCTGGTCTGGGGGACGGGGCTTCTGTCGAGAATGTTATTATGGGCCAGGTTTTGCAGGGGGGGTGCGGTCAGATTCCTTCCCGTCAGGCCACCCGTGAGGCAGGCATGCCCTGGGAAGTACCTTCTGAAACGATAAATAAAGTCTGTGCATCAGGCTTGCGTTCGGTTACCATCGGCGACCAGATGATCAGGTGCGGTGATGCCAGCACTATTGTGGCAGGCGGTATGGAAAGTATGAGTAACGCGCCATATTTCGTGAACTGCCGCTGGGGATTGCGGATGGGGGATGCCCGGTTTATCGATCTCTTGGTTCATGATGGACTGTGGTGCGCTTTTTATGACAGGCATATGGCCATTCACGGAGGGGTAGTAGCCAAGGAGTACGGGGTTAGCCGTGAAGAGCAGGATGAATGGGCATTAAGAAGTCATCAATATGCAATTAGTGCGATGGAATCCGGAAGACTTAAAGATGAAATAATTCCGGTAGCTATACCCCAGAAAAAGGGGGACCCAAAAATTGTGGACAGTGATGAGGGCCCCAGGAAAGATACAAGTATAGAAGCATTGCGGCGGTTAAAGCCTGTATTTGATCCTGAAAACACTGTTACAGCGGGTAATGCACCGGGCATTAATGACGGTGCCGGAGCAATGGTGATAATGTCTGACCAGAAAGCAGCGGAATTGAATTTGAAGCCTCTGGCAACAATTATAGGACATGCGTCAGTATCCCAGGAGGCATCGTACATTGCCACAGTTCCAGGTTTGTCAACTAATAAACTGTTAAATAAACTTGGTATGAAAGTAGATCAAATTGATTTGTTTGAAATAAATGAGGCTTTTGCTGCTGTAACACTGGTCAGTGCTAAAATATGCAACTGGGATAGCAATAAAGTTAACGTAAATGGTGGAGCTGTAGCCTTTGGACATCCTATTGGCGCCAGCGGTGCAAGAATTCTAATGACACTTGCTTACGAACTGCGCCGCAGGGGAGGCGGTTATGGTATAGCAGCGATTTGTAGCGGTGCTGCTCAGGGAGATGCAGTTCTTATTAAAGTTGAATAGGGGAGTAAGAACAGGCATATAACAAGCTGGGGGTGTTAAAGATGATTGGACGCATATGCGTACTGGTGGCAAAACCGGGTTTGGACGGTTACGATCGTGGGTCCAAAGTACTGGAGCAGGCTCTGCGGGATTCCGGTATGGAGGTAACTCAGGAATAAGGAGGGATTTTTAATGGCATATGATAACATTCTTTTATCAAAAGAAGGTAATATAGCAACTATAACAATTAACCGGCCTAAAGTCTTGAATGCTCTAAACTTTGATACAATGAGAGAGTTTGACGCGGCAATATCTGAAGTAGAGCAGGATAATGATATCAGAGTGTTAATTATAACCGGGGCAGGAGAAAAATCCTTTATCGCCGGTGCTGATATTTCGTTTATGCAAAGCCTGTCGGTATTGGAGGCAATAAAATTTGCAAAGTTTGGCCAATCGGTTCTCTCTAGAATGGAAAATCTTTCTAAGCCGGTTATTGCCGCCATTAACGGTTTTGCCCTGGGCGGCGGATGCGAGCTGTCAATGGCCTGTGATATGAGAATAGCCAGTAGCAATGCAAAGTTTGGCCAACCTGAAGTTGCTCTTGGACTAATTGCCGGTTTTGGTGGAACACAAAGACTAACCAGATTGGTTAACCCGGGAATAGCCAAAGAAATGCTGCTTACAGGCGATATATATGATTCCGCTTTTGCACTCAAAATAGGGCTGGTAAACCACGTGGTGGCTCCTGAAGAATTAATGCCTTTCTGTTTGAAAAAGGCTGAATTAATGGCTTCCAGAGGTCCTGTAGCTATGAGCCTGACTAAAGAGGCAATAAATGAAGGACTGGAAATGGATATGGAAAAAGCGTTGTTACATGAAGCAGATTTATTTGGTGTAATATTTGCTACTGACGATAAAACCGAGGGTATATCAGCCTTTTTAGCTAAAGCCAAACCCAATTTTAAAGGACAATAGGTTTTACTATTCAGGTAGTCAGAATTCAGTATGGAAAAAAGTCACCCCTGCCATGAAGCAATGGCAGGGGTGACTTTTATTGCCTCACATTTATATTTCTTTTCTTAGCACTACAGCGTAATATTGTTTATTTCGCTGTGTCCGCTACTACGCCATGGGGACGGTTCCGCATTAGCCCAGTCCCAGGGCTTTTCTTTTTGCGGTGATGTGGTTGATAGCCAGCAATGCGGCGGCAGCCGGATCTTCTTCTACAGCAAATGCTGCACCCACAACCTTTTCAGCGCCGCTGGTCAGAAGCCCGGCCACATTTTTACTGCCCAGAACAGGTGGAATAGTGCCAAGAATTGTGAATATACCTGAGCTTACCACATAGGTGCCGATGGAAACGGTCAAAATTGAGCGGTGTCCCTCTTTTTTTTAGATATTTTTGTAAGTTTTATTGTGCCTCAGCGCTTGTGGCACAGTAAATCTGCGCTTTTTCCCTGAGAACAATCGCCAGTTCTGCAGAGACATTGATAATGGCAAAGTACTGTTGTTTGAACATACCGGCAGAAATGATCTTTATACATATGAAAATCTCTTAGTCTGGGGAAAACAAAACCCCACCGGAAAAGGCGGGGTTTTGAAGGATATAAGTAAGCCTTGGGTTCGGAAGGGATTATTCCCCTGAACCCTTAGAGTGAACATAAAGGTATGGGGACATACCTCCATTTGGAGCCTGACCTTGGGGCCGGAGGAATGTCCCAACTAAACGAGCTATACAGCCTGTTGATTCCGACATTTTAGGATGGGGTCTTACAGGCTGTTAGCGAGATAAAGGTTTTACTGGTTTTGATTATCTGTGCTGTCTGGGGTTGCGTTATTGAGACGCTGCTCCATTTTTTGCAGAATTTTGTTGGCCTGGTCCTGTGTTAATTTTCCATCCGTAACTGCCTTGGAAATTGCATCTTTCCTAAGCTCTTGTATCTTTTGCTGGAATTGATCCATAGTCATGCCGTGTTCAGCCACCATATCCTGAATCTTTTTGCCTGATTGTAAATCGGCTTTAAGTTGGTCGGCTGTTATACCCAGTACATTCGCCACGTTGTCAAGATTCCGGCCTTTTCCCATAAAATCATGGTCCTTACCATTTCTGAAACCTAATCCGCGGAACCCAAAACCTTTATTTGCTGCGATTTTGTCGGCCTGTTCCTGGGTGAGTTTGCCCTGCTGCACAGCTTCATCAACCATTTGCTTTTTGGTAGCATCCAGAGCAGCTGTTACTTTATCCTGACTCACACCCAGATTGGCTGCAAATTTTGATACAAAGTTCTGGTATACAGCACTTAAATCCGGCTTACTAGTCTGGTCGGAATTGGCAAAGGCCACACCGGTCACAGTTCCGGCCAGGATGACCACCGCCAGTAGAACGGCTCCAATGCGCCATTTCTTAGATTTCAAATAGGAAACCCCCTTGAGAATTTTTATTATATTAACGGTGCACCGATTGATTGTATTTTAGCCACCGTTCCTTAAATAACACTGAAAAAGAAATGAAAATTCCGTGAAATAATAATGGGAAATTGTAAAAAACAGCAAGACAGAACCCCGATTTCTTAAATATACCGAGATAAGGAATAGACCTGATTGCCGTGCTACACTACTCCCTACTAGAAGTAAAGGGAATCCTGGGTGTTGTGCCCATACCGAACCCATGGAACGAACATAAAGGTATGGGGACACACCTCTCTTTGGAGCTTGGATCCAGGGTCAGAGGAATACTCCAACTAAACGAGCTTTGCAGCCTGTAAGATCCCGACTTTCGAGGACGGGGTCTTACAGGCTGTTAGCGAGATAAAAGGATAACTTCACGACTACAGCTACCCTAACGTATTACCCCTTTGTTGACAACTGCCCTACCACTACAATATAATACATATGTGTAAAATATTCAGGTAATGACGGGGACAGTAGGTTCGTACCAAAAGGCCAGGCAGAGAGAATGCGCCGGGGGCTGAGAGCGCTTTCAGACTGAAACGGATCGAAGACCACCCCAGCAGCCGCAGCCGGAAAGCTCATTTGACAGGGCGTTAAGGTTTGCCGGGTGACGGACGGTATACGTCGTGAAGAGGGGCTTTTATTTTGCCCAAGCAAGGTGGAACCGCGGGAGAATCCCGTCCTTTTTAGGACCGGGGTTTTTTATTTGCCCCGGGGGCCGTGGGAAAAATATAATCACAGGATAAACGTGGAGGTAATGTATATGGTCAAGGTTTCTTTAAAAGACGGTTCGGTGAGGGAATATGCCAAAGGCACCACCCTGCTGGACATTGCCAAAGACATTAGCGGCAGGCTGGGCAAGGAGGCGCTGGTGGCTTCGGTGGACGGCAAGCTGGTGGATTTGACCGCACCGTTGGACCACGATGCAACGGTGGAGTTTTTTACCTTTGACAGCGAGGAGGGCCGCCAGGTGTTCCGGCACAGCACCTCCCATGTGCTGGCCCAGGCCGTGCAAAAGCTCTATCCCGGCACCAGGCTGGCCATAGGCCCGGCCATTGCCGACGGGTTTTATTATGATTTCGATTCTCCGGAGACCTTTACTCCGGAAAAGCTGACTAAAATAGAAGCGGAAATGGAAAACATCATCAAGGCCGACCTGCCGTTCAAAAGGGCTGCCATGTCCAGGCAGGAATCCCTGGATATGTTTCAAAAGGCTGGTGAGGAGTATAAGGTTGAGCTGATCAACGACCTGCCGGAGGAGGCAGCTATTTCCTGCTACAGCCAGGGGGATTTTACCGACCTGTGCGCCGGGCCCCACGTGCCCTCCACGGGCAGGCTGAAGGCGCTGAAGCTGACCCATCTGGCCGGGGCCTATTGGCGGGGCAATGAAAAGAACAAAATGCTGCAGCGGATTTACGGGACCGCTTTTCCTAAAAAGTCCATGTTAGAAGAGCACCTGTTCAGAATTGAGGAGGCCAAGCGCCGGGACCACCGCAAGCTGGGGGCGGAACTGGACCTCTTTAGCCTGCAGGAGGAGGGGCCGGGCTTTCCGTTCTTCCACCCCAAGGGCATGGTGCTGCGCAACGAGCTGGAAAGTTTCTGGCGGGAAGAGCATAAAAAGGCCGGCTATCATGAAATAAGGACGCCCATCATATTAAACCGCGCCCTGTGGGAGCAGTCCGGCCACTGGGACCATTACCGGGAGAACATGTATTTTACAAAAATTGATGATTTTGACTACGCGGTCAAGCCTATGAACTGCCCCGGCGGCATACTAATATACAAAAGCGGCTTGCACAGCTACCGGGAGCTGCCCATCCGCATGGCGGAGCTGGGGCTGGTGCACCGGCACGAGATGTCCGGAGTGCTGCACGGTCTGATGCGGGTGCGCAACTTCACCCAGGATGACGCCCACATATACATGCTGCCCTCACAGGCCAAGGAGGAAATAATAGGGGTAATCAACCTTACGGACAGGATTTACCGCATTTTTGGCTTTAAGTACAAGGTAGAGCTTTCCACCAAGCCGGAAAAGGCCATTGGCTCCGATGAAATCTGGGAAATGGCCACTGCCTCCCTGGAGGATGCCCTTAGGACCGTAGGCATGGAATACAGGGTGAACGAGGGCGACGGCGCTTTTTACGGCCCCAAAATAGACTTTCACCTGGAGGACTGCCTGGGCAGAACCTGGCAGTGCGGCACTATCCAGCTGGACTTCCAGATGCCGGAGCTCTTCGACCTTAATTACGTGGGGGAAGACGGCCAGAAGCACCGCCCGGTGATGATTCACCGCACTGTCTTCGGCAGTATCGAAAGGTTTATCGGCATACTGATCGAGCACTTTGCCGGTGCTTTCCCCGCCTGGCTGGCCCCGGTGCAGGCTATAGTGCTGCCCATCACCGGCCGGCATCTGGATTACGCCCGGGAGGTGGCGGCCAGGTTGGACGCAGCTGGTGTCAGGGTGCAGTTGGATGACCGCAATGAAAAGGTCAACTACAAAATAAGGGAGGCCCAGAATCAAAAGATACCCTATATGCTGGTGCTGGGGGACCGGGAGGCGGAAAACGGCACGGCCTCGGTGCGCCACCGCTCCAAGGGGGACCTGGGGGCAAGGCCGGTGGAGGATTTTATCCGGGATATCAGCGCAGAGATAAATACCAGGCAGTGTTAATAATTTAATGCAAAATAATGGTAACTATTCAGCAGTCCTTTCAAGTATGAGTTAAAGGTCGAAAGTTCTTTAAGGTGACTTTTGACCTTGGACTTTGGACTGAACGGTTACAAATACTGTATGCCTTGACTTGACTTACGTGTTGTGTTATAATTCTATTTGGTTTATATGCCTACAAGTAGAGGCCATCCGCTTCTCACCATGCGACGCCTGGGGCTGTCAGCATGGTCAGGTTAAAAGAAATCTATTTCTTTTGCCTTTGTGCGGGTGGATTCCACCCGCTTTTTATTTTACCAGGGAGGTGATATGTATCAGCAAAGATGTCCGCATTAATGAAGAAATACGCGCCAGAGATGTCCGGGTGGTGGACCCCGAGGGCAACCAGTTAGGCATCATGCCCCTGCGGGATGCTTTACGGCTGGCCGAAGAAAAACAGTTGGATCTGGTGGAAATTGCGCCCCAGGCAAAGCCTCCCGTATGCCGGGTGATGGACTTTGGCAAGCATAAATACGAGCAGAGCAAAAGGGATAAAGAGGCTAAAAAGAAGCAGCGCATTATTAGTGTAAAAGAGATTAAAATGCGTCCCAACATTGAAGATCATGATTTTAACGTCAAGTCCAAAAACGCCGCCCGCTTTTTAAAAGACGGCGACAAAATTAAGGCGACCATCATATTCCGGGGACGGGAAATAGTACACCCGGCCCTCGGCCAGAAGCTTCTGGAAAGGCTTGCCATCGAGCTAAAAGAACTGGCTAACGTGGAAAGGTATCCCAAACTAGAGGGCAAGAACATGATTATGATTATGGCGCCAAAACTAGATGTTAAACAGGACTAGAGGGGGATATAATCATGCCAAAAATTAAAACTCACCGTGGTGCCGCCAAGAGATTCAAGAAAACCGGCACTGGTAAATTTAAAGGTTCTCATGCCTTTGCCAGCCATATTCTGGGTAAAAAGACTGCCAAGCGCAAACGTCATCTGCGGCAGGCAGTAGGGGTCAGCGAGGCCGATGTCCGTAAGTTGCAGCGTATTCTGCCGTATTAGGCCGTTCTTAATGCAGCACTAATATTTTTGAAGCTAGATTGAGGAGGAGATACTATGCCACGGGCAAAGAGCAGTGTAGTCTCACGTCATAGACATAAAAAGGTTTTGAAGCTGGCCAAGGGTTACCGGGGTTCAAAGAGCAAGCTGTACCGTATTGCCAACCAGCAGTTACTGAAGTCGCTTACCTATGCCTACCGTGACCGCAAGGCTAAGAAAAGGGAATTTCGCAAGTTGTGGATAGCCCGCATCAATGCGGCCGCCCGCATGAACGGTATATCTTACAGCAGGCTTATGAACGGCCTAAAAATAGCCGGCGTGGAAGTCAACCGCAAAATGCTTGCAGATATGGCTGTCAACGACGCCAATGCCTTTGGCCAACTGGTGCAGGTGGCCAAGGCCAAAATTAGCTAAACAATTTACTCAGTATTCAGTATTCAGTAGTCAGTATTCAGTAGTCAGAATGAGAGAATAGGCGAAAACAACACTGAGGAAGCACGAGAACCGTCCCCTTGCTTCCGCTTACTTTCCGGTTTACTTCCTGAATAAAAGCATGGTCTTGGTACCGTGCTTTTTTAATATGAGGAGTTATGCTTATGGAGCCAATTGTGAGCAGTTTAAACCCGCTGATAAAAAGTATCAGGAGGCTGGCCAGGCGCCGTCAGCGGGAAAAGGAAAAAAAGTTTGTGGTGGAAGGCGTCAGGTTTGTGGAGGAGGCCTTTAATTCCCGCTGGCCGCTGGATGTGGTGCTGACCGGGCCAGGGTTTGCCGGCCCCGGCCGGGACGAATTGGCGGGTGCGCTCAAGTCCGGGGGCATCAGGCTGGTGGAGGTAAGCGCGGCCATTATTGATGAGCTGGCGGAGACGGAGTCTCCCCAGGGCATCATTGCCGTGGCCGCTATGCCCGGGTGGGGACCTGAGAGCATACTGCGGGAAGTGCCCCGCCGGAGTGCCGCCCTGATGGTGGTGGATGGGGTTCAGGATCCCGGCAACCTGGGCACCATCATACGCAGCGCTGATGCCTTCGGGGTAGACGGGGTCATGCTTACCAGGGGTACGGTGGATTTGTACAATTCCAAGACCCTCCGCTCTACCATGGGCTCTATTTTTCACCTGCCGGTGCTGGCTAATCTGGAGGTGGATTACATAGCCGGTTTTTTAGGGGAGCATCAAATTACCCTGGTGCTGGGCGATCCGGAGGCGGAATTGCCCCTGACGGCGGTGGATCTTGCCAGGCCCGTGGCTCTGTTGGTGGGCAGTGAGGCCCGGGGACCTTCCGGTGAATTTGTGCGCCACCAGCACATCACTGCCGGCATTCCCATGCCAGGCCGGGCGGAGTCGCTTAATGCCGGAGTGGCCGCCTCTATCATGTTGTATGAGATGGCCCGCCAGAGAAGTTCCACTTAGTTTAGTGAACCACCGCCATTATTTTGAAGGGCATATTGTTGATTATCCAGTTGATTTCGTTTCTGTTCAGATATATGCAGCAGTATGTCCGGGGCAGTCCTATCTGTTCGTGGTCGTCACCACCCGCCCCGGGCAGGGGGTGCAGCATAATATCGGTGTTTAATTTTATGTAGGGTACGGGGTTTTTCTGTTCCGGGTTAAACTCCAGTGAACTGCCCCTTTTTTCCTCGTACATGGTTACCCGGGGGATTTTATCCTCCGTTAGGGATAGCCAGCCATCAAATTTTTTCAGTGTTTTATTGCCCTCCATAATCTTGATTACGCAGGGGTTCCCCGGCTTTACGTCCAGCCAGCGCTGGTTTCCCAGATTAGTGGTGTTAAAATGATAATCAATCTTCAGTTCCTCTCCGTGCACTGAAAGCAGCCGGGCACTTACCCTGTAACGCTTTGCCGGCAGCAGTATTTCATCCGGCTCAAAGGTGGCGTTATTGTTCTCCACAACCACCTTTCCTGTCATTTTCTTTTCTATTTTTCCTTCCAGGTTCGATACCTTAAATTGCGCTTCTTTTAGAGGTAGGTTGGTCACCAGCCTTATTTTCCTGGAAAGCCAGACACTGGGTGAATTAGGCTCAGGGTATATGTCCAGCGCCTCCAGGGCCGGCGCCGTGATAAAAATTTTTTTTGTAGAGTCCTTTAGCTTGCCGTTCCCCAGCGACATGAGGCCGGGGGATATGTTTATGCTGTATTTGTGATTGTTTTCCAGTCTGGCTGAAGGTTTGAATATCCAGCGGCTGTAATCGTCGTATTGTTTTGCCCTGCCTGGGTATGTTAACTTTACGGGGGAGAATTCTCCGGTCGCGTTGACGGATACGTTGCGGTAAAAACTGTCGGGCACCACGGGAGTATTAAAAACAAGAACGATGGGCCCTGTGGTGGGGACGTTTGAGGCCGGTTCCACGGTCACCAGTTCCGGTGTCACCCGGGCGCTGAAAGTTCCCCGCTTACTTACGGTAAACGGGGGGATTAGGGCCGGAGCTTTGCGAAAGTGGTAGTAATACCTCAAGCCCCTGGGATATCCGCTTTCATCTACGGTTATGCGCACGGTGTTGCGCGATATCCACTGGCTGCTGTACTTTGCGGGCCTGTCCCCCGGCAGGCCATAGATGGAAAAGTGTTCCATGGCCCTGGTGTGGTTCATGGGCGCCCAGAAGGAAATGTCCACGTATAGACTACCGCCGGTGCCGGTGTTGACGGGCCCTTGCCGCACGGTATGGCCCATGAACAGCCAGCCGGCCAGGAATATCAAGGCAACCGAGCCCAGTATTTTTAACTGCCAGTATGTTATCTTTACTACCATCCCCGTACCCCCGGAAAAACCCTTTCTTTACTATATATTAGCGACCAACCCGTAATATGATATGACAATCCCGTGCCAGTGCCGGGGAAATGGTAATCTTTTCTGGCAGTAAAATTGCTAGCGAATAAGTGATTTTTCTGTAATCTTCCTTGTTTTCAGTTTTGCCTTGTGATATAATCATACGCGAAGGGTCCCCAAAAATGATGAAAGGTTGTGGTTAAGTGCGTTTAACCGCCGAATTTTTTTGGAGGCTATTCGAGGCAACAGGCTCTGTTAGTGCTTATATGATATACCGGAGACTGGCTCTTCATTGATTTGTTTTTAAAGAGCTTGCTGTTTCGCAAATTAAGCACTGGAATATTGGTGCTTAGTGGCAGTATTTGTTCTGGTAGCTTTTTATGCAGTTAAACATATAAAAAATAATTAAATATGAGTATTGTGCCAGATTGCAATTACAGATTAAGGCATGAAATTAGTGATTACGCTATTAACATACCATACAGGTAACGGTAGTGAAGGGGAAGAGTAGAGGGAGGGCTCCTGAAAGGGATGGAAAGTCGCGACTGAAAGCTTTCCTCGGGGATGCGGCCTGTTGAATTCACCCCTGAACCGCAGCTGAAAGCGCACAGGCGCCAGTAGGTGTAGCCGGCATTCCCTCCGTTAAAGGGGAGCGGGTATTCGGTTTGATTTTAACCACGTACCCGGCTGAGTTATGATGTGCCTGTATGCAGACCAGGTTGCAAGGGTGGTACCGCGGAATAATCCGTCCCTTTAGGGGGCGGTTTTTGTATTTTAGCAGGGAAAATACGGTACGTGGGAGGAATGAGTGCTTTGCAAAAACAACTGCGGGAAATAGAGGAAAGGGTGCTGGAGAAGTTAAAATCAGCATCCAATCTGGAAGAGTTAAACGATATAAGGGTGCGCTTCCTGGGGAAAAAGGGGGAGCTCACAGGCGTGCTCAGGGGTATGGGGTCCCTGTCCTCTGAGGAAAGGCCGGTTATCGGGCAGTTGGCCAATGAAATAAGGGCCAGGATAGAGTCCGAACTGGACAAAAGGATGGGCGAGGTTAAAGCCATGGCCAGGAACGCCAGTCTGGCCCGGGAGGTAATAGATGTTACCTTGCCCGGAACGGTGTTTGATGCCGGCGGCCTCCATCCGCTGACCACTGTGGCCCGCCAGATTGAGGATATTTTTACCGGCCTGGGGTTCTCCGTGGCCGAGGGGCCGGAAATAGAGCTTGATTATTATAATTTCGAGGCGCTGAATCTGCCCAAGGACCACCCGGCCAGGGATATGCAGGACACTTTCTTTTTCAGTCCGGAGATGCTATTGCGCACTCACACTTCCCCGGTGCAGGTGAGGACCATGGAGCGCACTGCGCCGGCCGTACCGGTGAAGATCATAGCCCCCGGTAAAGTGTACAGGAGGGATGACGACGCCACCCACTCGCCCATGTTCCACCAGGTGGAAGGGCTGCTGGTGGACAGGCGGGTTACCCTGGGGGATTTAAAGGGTGTACTGGAGGCTTTCGTTGGGCAGATGTTTGGACCGGAGACCAGGACCAGGTTCAGACCAAGCTTTTTCCCGTTCACCGAGCCCAGCGCCGAGGTGGATATTTCTTGCGGCATGTGCGGCGGGAAGGGGTGCAGGGTATGCTCCCACACCGGCTGGCTGGAGATACTGGGCTGCGGTATGGTACACCCCCGGGTGTTGGAGATGTCAGGCTACGACCCTGAGGAGGTTACCGGCTTTGCATTCGGCATGGGTGTGGAGAGGGTCGCCCTGCTTAAATACGATATAGACGACATGCGGCTGCTGTTTGACAACGATATGCGGTTCCTGGAGCAGTTTTAGAAGGCCGCTCCTGATTATGTATGTTTTGCAGCATTCTCTTGGGGTGATAGTTCATTTACCGGTGTTGTTACTGAATACCGCGCCGGCAGTGTTTAAAAAGCAAACTGTGGCTGTATAAGCAGCCTGCGAGGAGGAATACAAGTGCGAGTTTCATATAAATGGCTGAAGGAGTATGTTGATATACCTGTATCACCCGGCGATTTGGCCGACCGTCTTACTTTGGCCGGGATTGCCGTGGAGGGTGTACACCAGCAGGGGGCAGGCATAGAAAAAGTTTACACCGGTAAAATACTGGCCATAGAGCCCCATCCTAACGCAGACAGGCTGACCGTCTGCAAGGTGACCGCCGGCGGGCCTGAAGATCTGCAAATAGTTACCGGAGCCACCAATATTAGAACAGGGGATGTAATCCCGGTGGCGGTGGAGGGGGCGCATCTGGCCGGGGGGCTGGTGATTAAGAAGTCGAAATTGCGGGGAGTGGAGTCCAGGGGCATGCTGTGCTCCGGCCAGGAACTGGGGCTGGACCCCAAGACCATGCTTGCGGAGCAGGCCCACGGCATCATGATTCTGTCCCCCGATACCCAATTGGGACTGGATATAAAGCCTGTCATTGGCCTGGATGACGCCGTTCTGGAGCTTGATTTGACTCCCAACCGGGGTGATGCCATGTCTATGGTGGGTGTGGCCAGGGAAGTAGCTACACTGCTGGGACAAAGACTCCGGCTGCCGGCGCTGGACGTTGAAAAAAGCGGGGAGAGCACCGGAGGGAAAGTAAAGATTGACATTGAGGACGGGGAATTGTGCCGCCGCTACGTGGCCAAAGTATTTACCGGCATCAAAATAGGCCCCTCCCCGGGCTGGATGCAGGAGCGTTTGAGGGCGGCCGGCGTCAGGCCAATCAGTAACCTGGTGGACATTACCAACTATGTGATGATGGAAATGGGCCAGCCGCTGCATGCTTTCGATTACGACACCCTCAAAGACGGGCACATTATTGTCCGCAGGGCCGCGGGTGGGGAAGTGCTTGTTTCCCTGGACGGAGCGGAGCGCAAACTGAACCGGGATATGCTGGTGATAGCCGACCCGGGCGGCCCGGTGGCGGTAGCCGGGGTAATGGGCGGCCTGGCCACGGAGGTAACGGCAGACACCAGAAACGTGCTGTTGGAATCAGCCTGGTTCAACCCCATTAGCATCAGAAAAACTTCCAAGGTGCTGGGCCTGCGGTCGGAATCCTCCTCTCGTTTTGAGAAGGGTATTGATCTTACCGGCTGCCTGCGTGCCGCCCGGAGGGCCTCCCGGTTGCTGGCGGATATGGGCGCCGGCGTAGTGGTCCCGGGCGAGGTGGATAATTATCCCTCACCCTATGTTCCTAAAACCATAGTGTTGAGGCCGGAGCGGGTGGAGCACATACTGGGTACCCCGGTGAGTGCGGAGGATTCTGCGGGCATCCTCGGTTCCCTGGAGTTCGGTGTGCAGAAGGACGGCGGCAAGCTGATGGTTACGGTTCCCGGGCACAGGCCGGATGTATCCCTGGAAATTGATTTGATAGAGGAAGTAGCAAGGATTTATGGCTACAACCGGATACCCGTCACGCTTCCCTTTGGCGCTTCCACCAGGGGCGGCAGGACCAGGGAGCAGGTCCTGGAGGTGGCGGTGAAGGACAGGATGGCGGCTATGGGGCTGCGCGAGGTCATTACGTATGCCTTCATTTCGCCGGAGGCGTTCACTAATATTAACCTGCCCCCGGAAAGCCCGCTGCGGCAGGTAATGAGCCTGCAAAACCCGCTCAGCGAGGAGCAGTCGGTGATGCGTACCACCATGCTGCCGGGACTGCTGGAGGTGTTGCACAGGAACGCCAACAGGAAGACTACCAACCTTTCTATATTTGAGCTGGGTAAAGTATATCTTCCCGGCGGCAGTGAAGTGCTGCCCGAGGAGCGGCCGGTTCTGGCGGCGGCGGCCATGGGCCGCACCAGCCGGGGATGGAACAGGCCCGCACTGGAAAAGGATTTTTATTATATGAAGGGGGTACTGGAAACATTACTCAGACAGTCTGGGGTTGCCGGAATAGCATACGATCCCCTCAAAGATAACCCCTCCTATCATCCCGGGCGGGCGGCCAGGGTCATTGCGGCCGGGAGCCAACTGGGCATAATTGGTGAGGTGCATCCCGGGGTGGTGGATAATTACGAGCTGCCCAACCGGGTGGTAGCCATGGAGATTGATTTCAACGTGCTGGCTGCCGTATCCGGCAGAGCCGGGAAATATAGTCAGCTGCCACGGTTCCCGGGGATAGAAAGGGATTTGGCGGTGGTGGTAAGTCTCCAGGTGCCGGTTCGGGATATTATGGCCGTGATTAAAAGGGCTGGCGGCCAGCTGCTGCGGGAAATCGAATTATTTGATGTGTATCGCGGTGAGCAGGTGAAGCAGGGCTGTCAGAGTCTGGCTTTCTCCCTGACCTTTAGAGCGGACGACAGAACCCTAACCGAAGATGAGGTTAGCGGGCCGCTGAAGGCTATCCAGGAAAATATGGCCGGTAAATTCGAAGCGCAGTTAAGGAATTAGCAAAAAAAAGGGGATACAGGCAGGAATATGCTGGTTATCCGCCGAAATACTCCCTGTTAAAACCGTGGGAGGTGGATCCATGTCCGGTGCGGTTAACAGGGTTGTGGTGGACATTTTTGGCAGCCAGTATAATTTAAAAGGGGAAGAACCTACAGAGCATCTGGAAAAACTGGCCTCTCTGGTTGACAATAAAATGAGGGACATCAGCTCCCGCAATCCCCGGCTGAACATGTCCCAGACGGCCATTCTGGCAGCGCTAAACATTGCCGATGAATTTTTTAAATTGCGCAAGGAATACAATATCCTGGAGGAATTGCTGCAGGAGTCAAATGACGAATAAAATTTTTGTATTTATGGCTCTTCCTTCCAATGGGAAGGGCTGTTTTATTGCAGCCCACGGAGTACCCGGCTTAATGTCCGGTAACCGGTTTTATGCTTTGGTCAGGACTGTCTATTCCCCGGATTCGGGGGAAATGATATAAAATAAAATTGTCATGGGGTGTTGACCATGCATAATATGGAAATTACCTGGTCTCTTTATGAGCTGGCTGATTTGCTGGAAATGCAGGGGGAAGATTTTTTTAAGCTGCGGGCCTATCGTAATGCCGCCAGGACCGTGGCCGGGCTGCCGGAGCCCGTGGAGGTGCTGTACAGGGAAAAAAGGCTGATTGCGATACCCGGCATAGGGAAAAACATTCAGGCTAAAATAGCAGAACTGTTGACCACGGGGAAGTTAGAAAAGCTGGAAAAACTGCGCCGGGAAATTCCCCGGGGGTTGCTGGAAATCATGGCCCTGCCGGGAGTGGGTGCCAAGCGTGCCAGATTTTTATATGAACAACTGGGCGCCTGCAGCCTGGATGAATTGCAGCAGGCTGCCAGGGACCACCGGGTCAGGATACTGCCGGGGCTGGGCGCCAAAACTGAACTTGAATTAATAAGGAATATTGATATTTTGCGCAACCGCAGCGGTATTTTTTTGCTGGGTCTGGCCAGGCAACTGGCGGCGGAATTGCTGGAGTTTATAAAAATATTGCCCGGGGTTGGCCGGGCGGAGGTCACGGGCAGTGTGCGCCGCTGGCGGGAGACGGTGAGATGCCTTGATATACTGGTTTCAGCCGGGGACCCCGGCCAGGTGCTGGAGGTCATGGCCGCACACCCCAGGGCCAAGGAAATTATAGAACGGCGGCAGAATATTGTTAAGGTAATGACCTGGTGGGGTATTCCGGTGGAAATAGCGGCGGTTAGCCCGGAGAGATTCACCTTCACCCGGTTCTGGCACACCGGCAGCAGAAAACACCTGGAGGAACTGCGGGAATTGGCGCAGGCCAAGGGAATGGAACTGGGATCGGAAGGACTCTTCGAGGCGGCAGGCCGGGTAGAAATAAATATCAAATCCGAGGAGGATATTTATACCCTGCTCGGCCTGCAGTACGTTCCTCCCGAAATGCGGGAGGGCAGGGGTGAGGTGGCGCTGGCCTTACGCCATGAGCTGCCCGAACTGCTGGATACCGGTATGATCAAGGGGGATTTGCACATACACAGCAACTGGAGCGACGGGGGCGGCACCATAGAGGAATTATCATCCCGGGCCAGGGAAAAGGGCTACAGATACCTGGCCATAACAGACCACTCCCAGTCACTGAAAATTGCCCGGGGGCTTACCCCGGAACGCCTCAGGGAGCAGTACGGCTTAATTGACCGGCTGAACGAAAAAAACAAGGACTTCACCATATTAAAGGGAATTGAAGTGGATATCCTGGCCCAGGGAGGGCTCGACCTGCAGGATGAAGTATTGGAAACCGCCGATGTGGTGGTGGCCTCTGTGCATAGTGGTTTCAAGCAGGACGCCGAAACCATTACCGCCAGGATAATGCAGGCGGTGGAAAACCCACATGTGGATATTATAGGCCACCTGACCGGAAGGATGATCGGCCAGCGGGAGGGCTATGCTGTTGATGTGCAAAGGGTGCTGGAGGCCGCAGCCAGGCACGGCAAAATAATGGAAATAAACTCTTCACCGGACCGTCTGGACTTAAACGATGAAAATGTGAGGCTGGCCAGGGAGTACGGAGTCAGCATAGCCATCAACACCGATGCCCATGATTTGAAGCGTATGGATGAGATTGAATATGGAGTGGCCACGGCCCGCCGGGGCTGGCTGGGGCCCGGGGATGTGGTGAATACTCTGGACCTGCCGGATTTATTAGAGGTATTGCGCATAAAATAAAACGGGTGAGGAATTTTGGAATTTATACTGCCGAGGGAATTTTACGCCAGGGATACAGTGCTGGTGGCCAGGGAACTGCTGGGGCATGTGCTGGTACACGATACCCCGGAGGGACTTGCCGCCGGCAGGATAGTGGAGACGGAAGCCTATCTCCAGGGTGACCCGGCCTGCCACGCCAGCCGGGGAATGACCCCCCGGAACAGGGTTATGTTCGGCCCGCCCGGGCACGCCTATGTTTATATCATCTATGGCATGCACCACTGCTTCAATGTGGTAACCGCCCGGGAGGGCGTGGGGGAGGCAGTGCTGATCCGGGCACTGGAGCCGCTGGAGGGCATTTCTCTGATGCAGGTCAGGCGGGGAAAAGAAAAGTTGAAGGATTTGTGCCGGGGTCCCGCCATGCTGGCGCAGGCCATGGGGATATCCCGTAACAACAACGGTGAGGATATGGTGGTGGGCGGCAGGCTGGTGGTGTGCAAGGGTGAGGCTGTCGGAGAGGACGATCTGGTAACCACTACCAGAGTGGGTATCAGCCAGGGGGCGGAACTGCCCCTGAGGTTTTACATAAAGGGCAATAACTATATATCCCGCAAGTAAATGGGAAGCAAGGGGTCTGAATTCTGAATACCTGAAATTTATGATTGATTGGAGTGAACAAAATGAAAATAAGGGAAATTTATGAACTGGTAATAGCCAGAGGGATGGAAAACGATCCCCGGGGGCTGGAGGCCGTTACAAAACTGCTGGCAAAAGAAAAGAAAAAGTATGAGGAAATGAAAGAGGACGAGAAGAAGGAGTACGACACCGACCGCCTGGCCAACCCTTACGCCGATAGCCGCCTGCTGGTGGGCGACCCGGAAAAAGAGGTGAAGTGCGCTCTGGTGGGCATAGATATGGAGGTGGGCGAGGTGTTGCTGGCAGACCGCCTGGTACAGAAGGGCAGGCCGGTGGATTTTATTCTCTCCCATCACCCTGAAGGCAGGGCTATGGCCGCCCTTTATGAGGTGATGCACCTGCAGGAGGACACTCTGGCCCACTTCGGGGTTCCCATTAATGTTGCCGAGGGCATTATGGCCCCCAGGATTGGGGAGGTCAAGCGGGGGATTCTGCCAATGAATCACAACCGGGCAGTGGATGCTGCCAGAATTCTGAATTTCCCCCTGATGTGTACCCACACTGTGGCGGACAACATGGTCAATACTTATTTGCAGAAAAAATTTGATAATAAAAAGCCCGAGACCCTGAGCGATATAATAAAAATGCTGAAGGAAGAGCCGGAATACGCCGAGGCGGCCAAATTAAGCGCCGGCCCCACGCTGGTACTGGGCTCAAAGGAGCGACGGGCGGGCAAAATAATGGTGGATATGACCGGCGGTACCGGGGGCTCCGAAGATGCCTACGCCAAGCTGTCCCAGGCCGGGGTAGGCACCCTGGTTGGTATGCACATTAGCGAAAAGCACCGCAAAGAGGCGGAGAAAAACCACATCAACGTGGTGATCGCCGGCCACATGGCCAGTGATTCCCTGGGCATGAACCTGCTGCTGGACGAATTGGAGGCCAGGGGTATGGAGATTATCCCTTGCTCGGGCCTGATCCGGCGCAGGAGAAAATAACTCAAAAGGAGCAGTCTGGAAGGTTAATATGACAATAAATAAAAAACCTGAATTGCTGGCGCCGGCCGGGGGGCCCGAAGCTCTGGCGGCGGCGGTGGAAAACGGAGCGGATGCCGTATACCTGGGCGGCACTCTGTTTAGCGCCCGCCAGTCGGCGGCCAACTTTGACCACAGGCAGCTGGCGGAGGCGGTGGAGTACGCCCATATTCACGGTGTAAAAGTCTATGTAACGGTGAACACACTGGTGGCGGATACCGAAATGGAATCCGCCTTAAAATTCCTGCACTTTTTACAAAACGTTGGCGCCGATGCGGCCATTGTGCAGGATTTGGGCTTGGCCAGCCTGGCCCGGGAAGTTATTTCCGAGCTTCCTCTGCATGCCAGCACCCAGATGACGGCGCATAACTCTTCCGGGGTGCAGCAGTTGCTGGATTCAGGCTTCTCCAGGGTTGTGCTGGCCAGGGAAATGAGCCTTGAGGAAATAGAAAAAATAAAGCAGTCCACCGGGGCGGATCTGGAGGTATTTGTCCACGGGGCGCTGTGCATCTGCTATTCGGGGCAGTGCCTGCTGTCCAGCATGATTGGCGGCAGGAGCGGCAACCGGGGGCGCTGCGCCCAGCCCTGCCGGATGCAGTACAGCCTTGTGGAAGCGGCAGGCGGGGCGGTGGCCGGTTACACTTCACCGGGGGACTATCTACTGAGCCCCCGGGATTTGAATATTAGCCGGCGGCTGCCGGAATTAATCGCTGCCGGCATTAATTCCTTCAAAATTGAGGGGCGGATGAAGCGCCCGGAATACGTGGCCACGGTGGTCAGGATTTACCGCAGCCTGATTGACCGCGCCCTGGCCGGGGGGCCATATGAGGTAACACCGGAGGAAAGCAGAGAACTGACCCAGATATTCAACCGGGATTTTACCAGCGGTTATTTTTTTGGCAGACAGGGCAGCGACATGATGAGCTACAGGCGTCCCAACAACCGTGGGGTAAGGCTGGGCCGGGTTAAAGCCTGCCACAGGGAAGACCGGCTGGTGGAGATAGCCCTGGAAGAGCCCCTGCGCAAGGGTGACGGCCTGGAGATCTGGGTTAGCGAAGGCGGTAGAACAGGCACCGAGGTGGGCGAAATTTTGCTGGAGGGCAGGCGGGTGGAAGAAGCTCCCGCCGGTGCTGTTGTCAGGCTGCCCGTGCCAGGCAGGATAAGGCCCGGGGACAGGGTCTTCAAAACCCACGATGCAGACCTCATGGAAAGGGCCAAAGTAACTTTTGCCACTCCCGGCGGCATCAAAAAAATCCCCCTGCGCTTGAGGGTAGAGGCCGGGGTTGGTCTGCCGCTTACGCTTACGATGGACGACGGGCGGGGTATGATCTCCCGGGCGGCCACCCCTTCCAGCGGCCAGCCGGCCCAAAAGCGCCCTCTGGACAGGGATTTCCTGTTGTCCAAGCTGGGGCGTTTGGGAAATACACCCTTTACTATAGAAGAGCTTGACTGTGCTATTCAGGGTGAGGTAATATATCCTGTTAGTGAAATTAATGAGGTACGCCGGGAGGCGCTGAGCCAACTGGAAAGACTGTTGCTGGCTTCCCGCCGGAACCCCGCTTTGCCGGAAGGAACTTTCGCCGGCAGGTATGCCGCTGCGATGAGAAAAAATAGCACACCCCGGGACAAGAAAAAGGGCAGGCCGCTTCTTGCCGTGGCCGTGGGGGATATCGCCTCCCTCCGGGCTGCCGTGAAGGCCGGTGCGGACACGGTATATCTGGGAGCTGAGCATTTTCGCTCCAAACCCACGTTTAAAGCAGAGGACTTGGCCGGGGCTTTGAGCTACTGCAGGGAAAAAGGTACCGGCTTTGTCTTTAACACACCGAGAATAACCTGGAATAGTGAACTGGAGCAGATACTGGAGCAAATCAATCTCCTGGCCGAACATTCCCCGGACGGTATCATGACGGGCAATTTAGGCATGCTGCGGCTGGTAAGAAAGCTTTTTCCGGACATACCGGTAAGCACCGATTTCGGGTTTAACGTATTTAACCGCAGTACGCTGAATTATCTGCTGGGGCTGGGCTGCTCCAAGGTTACCCTGTCTCCGGAGCTAACCATGGAGCAGGTGTGCAGCCTGGCCCATTACCCAGTGGAATTGCTGGTGCAGGGAGCCATGGAACTGATGATTACCGAATACTGCGCCCCAGGCAGCCTGCTGGGGGGAGCATGCCGGGACAGCCATTGCCGGGTGCCCTGCCGGGGGCAATCCTTAGCCCTGAAAGACCGGATCAGCGCAGTTTTTCCTGTGGAGACCGACAGTTTTTGCCGGATGCACATTTTTAACTCTCGGGATTTATGTCTGATCGACGATGTAGACACGCTGGCCTCTTACGGCGTTGAATCGCTGCGGATAGAGGCCCGCCGGGAATCTCCGTCATACGTGTCGGAGGCGGTAGGAGCTTACCGCAGGGTGCTTGATGCGGGAGCGGGGGCTGTGCAACAGCGGCAAGCCGCTATAGCCAAAGAGGCTTTGACCAGTCTCAGTTCCGCAGGCATAACCAAAGGGCATTATTACCGCGGGGTTTAGGGGGATCAGGCTCTTTACTTATTAACTTATTCATTCACTACCGGTGCCGACATAGTGGGCAGGGGTGGATAATTACAAGAGTCTTATTATCGCTACAGCGTAATTTAAAGGTTTGCGAAGCCATGGGGATGGTTCGAGTGTTCCCGAAATGCAACGGAGGGGCGAAGGGAAAACGATGGAAACTTCCCTGTAGTGAAAATGGCTATAAGTTAATAAGTTGGGTGCCTGACCCCAAAAAGGGGGTAAGACCAATGGATGAGCGTACTCTGAAAAGATTGGAATACGATAAAATACTGGAACAACTGGCGGGTTATTCCGTCTCCCCCCTGGGCCGGGAAAGGGCACTGGAGCTGCAGCCTTACCAGGATATCGACGTAATCAGGCGCCTGCAGGCGGAAACCACCCAGGGCAGGGATTTGCTGCGCCTGGAGCCCACAGCGGAGGTGGGCGGCTGGTACGATGTACGGGTACAGGTGGAACAGGCCAGGCGGGGAATAGTTCTCGAGCCGGAAGACCTGCTGTCCTTGGGCAGGACCCTTACCGCCGCCCGGCGGGTGAAAAGGTTTCTGCTGGAAAGGCAGGAAAAATACCCCCTGCTATTTGAAATAGGGCTTGAGCTGTTTCAGTTTGTCGAATTGGAGCAGCGTATCAACGATTCCATCATACCCGGCGGGGAGATAGCAGACCGGGCTTCGGCCTCACTGGCGCAAATCCGTCGGGGATTGGTTAATCAGCAAGCGCAGATTAAGGCCAGGCTGGAAAATATTATCCGTTCATCGTCCTATCAGAAATATTTGCAGGACCCCATAGTTACCATGCGGGACAACCGCTATGTGGTACCGGTAAAACTGGAGTACAGGGCGCAGGTGCCGGGTATTGTCCACGACCAGTCGGCCAGCGGGGCCACCCTGTTTATTGAACCCATGGCCGTGGTGGAGGCCAATAATGAGGTGCGGCGGCTGCAGGCGGCGGAAAAGCAGGAAATAGCCAGGATACTGGAAGAACTGTCCACGGCGGTTGCAGCCCGGGCGGATGAACTTTCGTCCACCATGGATGGCCTGGGCAGACTGGATTTTATCATGGCCAGGGCCAGGTATAGCCTGAAGCTTGACGCCTGGGAGCCGAAAATGCTGGCCGGGCCGGTGCTGGATATCAGGCAGGGCAGACATCCCCTGCTGGGGGGCGAGGTGGTTCCCGTCAGTATCCACCTGGGCAAGGAATTCAGCACGGTAGTGATTACCGGGCCCAATACCGGGGGCAAGACTGTAACGCTGAAGACGGTGGGGCTCCTGGCGTTGATGGCCCAGTCGGGGCTGCACGTACCTGCCGGGGAAGGCACCGAAATGGGCATTTTCAGGAGGATATTTGCCGATATAGGCGACGAACAGAGCATAGAGCAGTCATTAAGCACATTTTCTTCCCATATGAGAAATATAGTGGATATAATTGCCGGGGCGGGGCAGGAAAGCCTGGTCTTGCTTGATGAGCTGGGCGCTGGCACGGACCCGGCGGAGGGTGCCGCTCTGGCCCAGTCTATACTGGAAAGGCTGCATGCCACCGGGGCCAGGTCCATCGCCACCACCCATTACAGCGAGCTGAAAAATTTCGCTTACTCCACCTCGGGGGTAGAGAACGCCAGCGTAGAATTTGATCCCGTCACCTTAAGGCCGACTTACAAATTGCTGATTGGCAAGCCGGGCCGCAGCAATGCCTTTGAAATTGCCGTAAGGCTGGGACTGGAGCCTGCCATTGTGGAAAAGGCCAGGGATTTCATGGGAGCCGAGTTGGTTAAGGCGGCGGACCTGATGAACAACCTGGAAAAAGAGCGGCAGCAGGCTGAGCGGGACCGGGAGGAGGCGGACAGGCTCCGCCTGGAGGCGGAAAAAACACTGGCCCGCTACAGGGAGATGGAGCAAAAGTTTTCCGAGCGGCGGGATAATATTTTGGAAAAAGCCCGGGAAGAAGCCCGGATGCTGGTAAAGGACGCCAGGCTGGAGGCGGAGGAAGCTATCAGGGCATTAAGGGAAAGACTCTCCAGTGCAACCGCACGGGAGCGGGAAACCGGGATTCAGGCGGCCCGGGAGCAGCTAAAGGCGCTCCAGAGTAAAACCCAGCCCAAAATATCCCGCAGAAGCCAGCCCGGAGGAGTCCCGACGCAGGACATAGTTCCCGGTCTGGAGGTTTTTTTGCCCCGTTTCAACCAGAAGGGTATTGTACTGACTTCCCCGGAAGGGGGAGAGGTGCAGGTACAGGTAGGTATAATTAAAATAAATGTTCCGGTTGCCGAGTTGCGCCCGGCGGAAAACGACAGATCCGGCGGTGGAGGATCTCAGGTGGGCGCGCTGGTATCGGACAAGGCCAGAGAGATTTCCACCAAGCTGGATTTAAGGGGTATGACCTTTGCCGAGGCCTGGCAGGAAATAGAAAAATATTTGGATGACGCCTATCTGGCAGGACTGACCAGGGTTTACCTGGTGCACGGAAAGGGCACCGGAGCCCTCAGGTCTGCCGTGCAGAAGGAATTAAAGGGGCACCAGCGGGTGAAGACATTTCGCTTGGGCGACATGAGTGAGGGCGGCATGGGGGTAACAGTGGTGGAGCTAAGATTATAGGCCCACATTGTGTGTGGGTTCTCATATAGTTTGAGACTGTAATCAAAAAGTTTGGGACTGAGTAAACCACTGAATAGATACTAGGTTGCTTATCACCAGCACCGGTCGCCTTTTTGCCCCGTTTTGGTCAGGTACTTTAGTACAATGAAGAGAATTTTTGTAGATCAAGGTAAATGTCTGGGGTTGCAAGACCTGTGAACTAAGATGTGCCGTGGAGCGTAATTCAGTCAGCAAGGTTTTAACTGAAGCAGTACATAATACTGAAAACTAATAGTTAGTGGTCGAACTAGAATTGTTGTATTTCCAGAACACCACAAATCAGTTTCACACCATCTGCATAATCCAGTTAATAAGTCATTAAGTGTTATAATTTTATTGCAGTAGTTGCAAGTATCATTTAGCAAAGGACAAAACATTGATATGCCGAAGAAGCCAATATGCTCTCTCATAAGGTTTTATTTTAATGCAATATTGACAGTATTTCCGCGCACGATCCCACCTATTATGTATTCTTCCCTATATATAGTTAATATGATCGAGTTTAATTGATTTTCCGAATTCAGAGTTTTTGAACCACTCAAGTCCATCATGACCTTTGCTCATATAAGTGTCTGGATTCTGCTGAAATGTTTTAAAACTAACTGTTTGAGTGAATAAAGTCAAAGTCAAGGTAGGAGATGCCTCGTAAAATAAATATCTTAAGCCAACATATTTTCTTCTCACTCTCTACTGACGGGGCTCAATAACTGGAAGTTAATCCTGTAAAAGCTCTATCTATCTTTCACTCTTGTAATACCGGATAGCCTGTAAGCCCAATATGCATCCTGTTAGCCAGACGCCGCCTGCAGCAAAGCCGGCCACAACATCACTGGGAAAATGTACTCCCAGGTAAATACGGCTGAACCCGATAGCGACAACATAGACAATTGTCAGCATCCATACATACCAGGATGGTTTACCGTGCTCATGCAGGTTTAGCCATATTATGTAGCCTAACATTCCATAAAAGGTTGCTGATATCATGGCGTGACCGCTGGGAAAACTATAGCCGCCGACTTTTACAAGATGAACAATGTTAGGGCGGGCACGGTGAAAAATATCTTTAAGGATGAGATTTAATAGTGCTCCCCCGGCTAAGCTAATAGCCAGCACCAATGTTTCCCATGTGTGTTTTAAGCGGAATAACAGGTAACCATCGGCAGCCAGCATTACAATAGTATCTCCTAGAGGGGAGCCAATCTGTGTGATAAAAATAGTGATTTTCGTAATTTCACCGGTGGTAAAGCTCTGAATATATTGAGTTACCACCTTGTCAAAGGTACCCAGTTCATGATACAGAAGATCCTTCGATATTTTAGCAAATAATGACAGGAGGGAAGCTCCGGCTACTATGCCCCAAATTATATTAACACTAAACTTTCCCGGTGGGGAATGAAAGAAAGATTTTAATCCTGATATTTTCATCCTATACTTTCACCTTAAATAGTGTCAAAAATTTAGCTCAGTACTGTAAAGCTATTTATATACTTCTATACCCTGGAAGTGTCTTGATTGTCTCTTCTTCCTTAAACTCCAGAAGGTCTTCAATCGGTACGGGCCGCAGTCCCCTGGAATGAATGCTCTCCAATATCCCGGGCAATGCCTGAATTGTTTTGGCAGGACCGTCCTCAGCCGCACACGGCTTGGTGCAGTGGTCATGGAAAACTACCACCGAGCCGGGTTGAATCTGGTGAATAACATTATTGAAAATTGAGTTCGGGGTTGCCTTAATTTCCCAATCTCTTGCCATAAAAGACCACATAACTGTTTTTTGTTGGCCTAACCAAAGATACATTAAGGAACAAAAGTTAAAAACGCCCCAGGCAGGCCGAAAAAGCAAGGGGGATCTGCCAATGATTTTACGGATTGCCTGATTTCCCCTATTAATTTCCCGAATTGAGGAAACCGGGCCCATCAGCCAGGCAAGCCTGTGGTGGTATCCGTGGATTCCAAGGGTATGCCCTTCGTGTTTGATACGGAGTACCAGTCCAGGGTATTTTTCAGCATGTTTACCGACCAAAAAGAAAGTTGCCCGGGTATTGTATTTACTTAATATGTCCAGTATTTGTGGGGTGTAGATGGGATCCGGGCCATCATCGAAGGTCAAGGCAATCTTTCCCGAATCCCGGTAGCCCTGCCAGTGCACGCCGATATGAAGAAAACGGCCTAACAATGTGGGCAAAATAATATATCCCCCAAAGAACATGCCAAAGAATTCATCAATAAAGGACGTCATTATATAATTCGCTCCCGCTTAAATATACTATTGTCCCCGGGGAGAACCCCTAATTGGTAGCTGTTATCTGAAAATAATTGTTTTCAATTATCATCACGATTACCCATCTTTTGTTACATTGACATTATGTTGCCATACGTTCCATTTCCAAAATTTTAATCTCGTTTAAAATATCGAGCACAATTGTTTCCGTAGCATTCTTTTTCTGGAGTGTATGAATAGTCTTTTTTATTTGGAGCATGAGCGAATCATTATCCAGAATCATTTCTTTTAACTTGCGGGAAATGGTTTTTTGATCAGTAAGAAAGAGCTGTCTGGCTAGTTGTTGCGTTATCGTGCTTCCACCCTCCGAGTATTTGCCGCTCATTAAGTCTACGATTAACGAACGTCCCGTTCCCTTAATGCTTTACCTGCCGGTAAAGAGATGAATGTTCGTATAACCGGTAATATGCGCCCAAAAGAAACTGTCCATTCACCATATTTTGAGAACCAGCGATCTGCCTTGTCAAGGTGCTCATGGTTAAACAGGATGTATTTTCCATACTTCTTGAGAAAATAGCGGCCTTTATTTGCCCCAATCCAAAAGGCAACTACAGATCCAGCCACGTTGCCCAGCACACCGGCCAAGACAACACCCCAAAAATTGAGTGTCCCTTGGGCAGCCAGGAATCCTCCGAAAAGCATAATCACTTCACTGGGCAAAGGAATACAAGCACTCTCAAGAACCATGCCAATGAATACGCCCCAGTGACCAAGTGAATTAATTAGACCAGTGGCAATGGAGGCAAGTAGCTGCATCAGTTGGTGTAGCATCACGGCGGCACCTCATTTCATGTTGGTAACATTACTTTTATTTCAAATATAGTTTGTATTAGATTTTGTTCTTTGTACCCAGTTGCTCTGTGCTTTTGGGTCGTTTTCTTCGGTGTTTAATAAAAAAATATAAGCCTATAGAAATGGAGGCAATAATGATTACAGGCAGTAGCAGTTGGTGCGTGGACTGGTAATAACGGTGCCATGTAATTTCAATATAGCGGCCCAATAAAATAAATGTTGATGTCCACAATATGGCGCTAATGATGTTTAAAACGGTAAACCGGGTTAGCGGCATGCGGTTAATTCCGGATAAGTATGGGACCAAAACTCTAATGCCGGCAATAAATTTTGAGAATAACACTAACCAATTACCATATTTTTTAAATTTACCTTCCATTTTGTCGAATTTTTCATTGGTTAGGCCTATATATTTACCAAACCTCATTACAACCGGTCGCCCAAGGTACCTGCCTATTATATAAGCAATTATTGATCCGGTAATATTGCCTGCACTGGCAAAAAGCAATAGCAGCGGAAGGGAAAACACTCCTTTTTGCCACGCAAATCCTGAGACTATTAATGTGGTTTCTGCCGGAAACGGAATGCCAATCATTTCGAGTAAAAGTATAATAAGTATTCCGAAGTATCCATAATGGTAAATCCAGTGTTGAATATGTTCCAATTGCTATTCTCCTATATAACAGATTAATATAAAAACACGGTTATATTTTCGGGTAAAATTGGAGCATTATTTCATAAAGAATCCATTTGGGTTAGTTATATATTAGGGTTTACAATTTCCGGCAGAAAGCTTGAAGCTAAAGCCCCTATGGCAAAGATAAGTACCAGCAATCCCCATAATATTCCCAGTACAGGGAAGTTTAGGAGGGCAACTATGACTATTGAGCCACTAAGAATCTGGTAAAATGGTTTTTGCCCCCAGTCAAAGCTTTTTAACAACAGCCCGCCGATTATTGAACTCAACGCCCCCAGTCCAACAGGCAAAATAATAATCAGCACAAGTCCCAGCAAAACGGCTACCGGTATGCCCCAGATGGTTACTGTTAAAGCTGTGAAGAGCAGTATAAGCCCGATGGTTGCTAATAATCCCAGCAAACCGATCTTAAGCACTTTGGCCTGCAGCATGGCTTTTGCTTTTCTGACTCTGTTTTTAAACACAAATATAGATATCAGGCTGAGCGAAAAAACTAACAATGCCAGGAATAATTTAGCCAGTTCGAGCAGGGCAAAGGCACCAAAACTTAGCAGCAGGTTGTTGAAATTTTCATTGGCAAAATTGATATGAAAAATACCTTCGCCAACTACGGCCCCCGGCTCCTGGGTTAATTTGCCGCCAAGTAAAAATACCCTGTCCTTAACCAGGGCTGTCTTGGTTAAGGTAAGATTGCCGTTGATGACAATAACCTCATCGGTAACCGTGCCGGAAATAATTCCGTCTTCGCCGTAAAGAAAAACACTCTCAACTTTCTGGCCTTCATTAACCACCTTATTATGGATATTATGGTTGAATATATTCTCTGCTGCCCAGGCATTGACAGTAAAGCAGCTTAACATTACAACCAGAATGAATAGAAAACATATCTTTCGTTTCATGAGGTATACCCCTCTCTGGTCATTGCAGAATATATTCGCCCAAAACCGTAAAATGCGGCTATAGCTCCAACTATAAGAATCAGCCCCAGGGTCAGGTTTGTGCTATTTAAAGGCAATTGCCAGCTTAGTTTTATCACTAATGACATTACGATAGCCATATGCTTGATAGTAATGCGCATTATCTCCAGCAAAACAGGTCCGAAAAGAATTGCTATGGCGCCCAGGACAAACAGGCTGAGCAGTCCCCATGACTGAAACAGCCGGTTAAAAGGGGTTTCGTTATATATTTCGGAAGTCTGAATCCTGTTTAGAATCCGTGCTGCCAATAACGGGCCCGCAGCAGGACGGGGAACTTGCCGGACTGCGTTTGAGAGCGACTGCATTTTACGCAGTGTTTCTTTGCAATGAGCACAGGTGTGCAGATGACTTTCAATGTTTCCGGCTTCTTCATTGGAAAGCTCCCCGTCCAAATACCCGGACAGGTTTTCATTGCAGCAATCTGCATGAGACATCTCAAATTCCTCCTTCCTCCAGCTTTTTCAATAAAATTTTGCGGGCCGAAAATATACGGGACTTAACCGTCCCCACCGGTATGTCCAAAATCTCGCTGATCTCTTGATATGAATAATCCTCCCATTCTCTCAAGATTAAAGCAGCTTTATATTCGTCAGGCAATGTTTTTAATGTATTGAGCAACCGGCCCTGTTGTTCTTTTTTCAAAACAATATTTTCAGGTCCATCAGCGGTAGCATCTTCTATATGGCTAATATTTTCAAGAGGGACTATATTGTATTTTTTCTTTTTCCGTGAACGCCTGAAGGCCAGGTGGGTGATGATTTTGCCGAACCAGCTCCGGAAGGCCTCCGGCATCTTTAATTTACCTATATTGTGATAGACTTGCAGGTAAGCTTCTTGAAGGACCTCCTCTGCGTCAAGGGGATCGTTTAAAATGCCGTAGGCTATGTTCAGCCCCCTTTGTTGAGTGCTGTAAACAAGTTTTTCAAAGGCAGCCAAATCACCTTTCTTTACTTGTTCTATAAGCGAAACCTCAATCAACGGGCGAGCCCCCTCTATGCGCCGACAAATTTACCTGCAAGGCGATTCCAAATCATAACCAGTTTACCGGCAACCCCGTCCACATAAGGCCATAGCTTATTGGCCAGATAGCTGCCACAAAAGCCGCTCGCTATCCCTCCAAGAATATCCAGGGGATAATGGGTTCCACAATAGACTCTGGAAAAGACCAGTACTAGGGACATAACTGTCAATATTGTTCCCAATACTTTATTTTCGCTAAAGAGACTTGCCGTAACAGCAATTGATCCTGTTGCATGGTCGCTGGGGAATGAGGGGTCCGTTGATCGGTCAAGAAGCAGTGTAACTTTGTGTTTTGCAAAGGGTCTCGGCCTGAAATAGGCAAGGCCAATAATCTGATTAATTCCTAAAGCAATGGCCGCACTAAAAATGACCTTAAGCACTCCTTTTCTATTCTTCATCATTTGCCCGGGGTGGGCTTTCTTAAACCATAAGTATACCAGGGCAATACCATATACAAATACTCCCCACCTGGCTATTGCCACCATGAGTATATCCAGAGAAGGAAAATGTCCGGCAAGGCCGTTGATTTTACTGAAAATTTCATAGTCCAAGTTCATTCTTCAACCCCCCTAAATTTACGTCTATCTATAAAGAGACACGAAAGAAAAAAAAGTTCGAAAA
The DNA here is from genome assembly GCA_964643075.1 of uncultured Peptococcaceae bacterium. Lineage (GTDB taxonomy): Bacteria > Bacillota > Desulfotomaculia > Desulfotomaculales > Desulfocucumaceae > Desulfocucumis. Next base: position 45,959 of record CAZXQO010000006.1, on the reverse strand, counting down.
AATAATAAAAAAATCAACAATGCCCTGCAAATATACAGAGCATTTACAAAAATAGCAAAAAACCGGTAAATATCTATATGAAACCCGTGTTCCGGCATTGCCGTGGCATAGCCCAGGAGATCGCAGTATTCTGCCCGGTTGCCTAGTAATACAATTTCAATTTCCACCGTAAAAGTGGTGATCTCTTCGGGAATGCTGTCTACCCGAATATTGCCTCCCAGTACGCCCGCCATCTTTTTGGCAATAGCCAGACCGAGTCCTGCACCGGGTAATTCTTTGGAGTTTCCCCTGTAAAAACGTTTAAAAATTGCGTACTGATGTTCTACAGGAATGCCTTTACCGTTATCCGACACACTAATCAAACATTTGGAAGGCATACTTTTGGCTGTCAGATTGATATACCCACCCATACCGGTATTTAACAGCGTTATCCAGGAGATTGAGAACTATCTGCCTCAAAACATCACTATCTGTAACTAAAAATATATCCACTGGTACTTGCCACTCCAGACGAATATTTTTCGCCTGTGCCTGTAATGAAACTTGCTTCAATAAAGGGGTTAGACTTTCTAGCAGGTTAAAGCGCCTGACCCTTAAATGCATTTTTTCCTCCTCCACCCTGGCGAGAAGCAGCATTTGCCCGGATAACCTGGCTAAACGGTCAATCTCGCTGTCAATACAATTCAATACATCTCTGTAATAATTAATATCGCGATCTTTTTGCAGGGCCAGGGTTATTTCGCCTTTAATTATCGTTAGAGGGGTTCTCAGTTCGTTGGATACATCGGAGGTAAAGCCACGGTAATTTTCAAAGGCGTGCTGCAGGCGGTCAAGCATCCTATCTGCCCGGTGGCCCGTGGTTTTCATTAGATATGAATCCAATTCGGAGCCCGATCCTGTTAACAATAAAAAGGTGCGTTTAGAAAACAGTTCCTACATTTTTTATCATAACGGCAGTGTTGCCACATTACAGCTCTGGGCTCCCCTGGGAGCAGACAATGTGGACCAGTGGAAGCGCATTTCGGAAAGCTTTAGGTGGAAGTAAGTATGAATATTATAGAAGCATTTGACCTATACAAGTTTTATCATGCAAGGGAAGAAGAAACACTGGCCTTAAGGGGGGTAAGCATACAAGTTGAGCCCGGGGAAATGGTTGCTGTGATAGGTCCGTCCGGCAGTGGTAAATCCACATTGCTGGCCTGCCTGGCAGGCATAGACGAGCCGGACGGCGGGTATGTTACTGTTTCCGGCAGACGCATTACCCGCTACCCTGAAGCCGAGCGTGCAACCCTAAGAGCTGTGGAAATAGGTATAATGATGCAATCAGGCAATTTATTTGAAAACTCGCTTTGTGTTTGTGCTGGTTATGATCATTGGCCTCTTGGTTGTATGCAGCACTTATTTGATAAGTTATATGTCAGCCGGGGGTATTTTGTAGATGCAAAGACATTTGCCTTTTAACAAAGAAGCTTTTTTCAAATCTTTAATTCTACTGGGTTTTAGCACGTTTCTCTTTTGGCTCGTGGAAAGTAATAAAATTATATTTTATATAAATCCGCGCTTTGTATGGCTTACTAAATTAGCGGCAGTGCTGATTTTTCTGATGTTTTTGGTACAGGCAGGCAGTTTTTATCGACAGACACAATCAAACCATAGTCATGCTCATGCCGGTCAGGGCAGAATTAAATTGGTTTTTCTACCATTCGTCGTTACCTTATTGATGGCTTTTCTATTGCCAAACCAAGCACTCAATGCCAGCATGGCTCAAAAAAAAGGAATGAATCTTGGCACGCGGACTGTCACCTCTGGCCAGGCTGACCAATCTAACGGCAACTTGGGTAATGCGGCGGCAACACAGACAAATAATAACAGTGAAAATAACCAGGAGTACACCCCGCAAAAACAAGATTCCGCACAACCTAAGATAGATGAACTTCGGAAGAACAGTTATATAAAAGTTAGCGAAGAGAATTTTATGTTAGTAAATAGTGAAGTGTACACTTATCCCGATAAGTATGTCGGCAAAGAAATAACCATGCTTGGTTTTGTGGATAAAGATCCAAAGTTTCGTTCAGATCAATTTGGATTAGTTCGGTATGTAATCACCTGCTGCTCCGCTGACGCTTCGCTTGCTGGGTTTCTATGCGAATATACGAGTGCGTCTAATTTAATTAAAGGCAGTTGGTTGAATATCAGGGGAACTATTGAATTGGGGAAATATGAAGGGGATACTACCCCTATCATTAAGGTAACTTCCTTTAGTAAAGCACAACAGCCTCAAAAACCGTACATCTATCCTGTTTATTATTAAAGTCAAAAATAGAATGAAAGACGCAAGCAAGTAATTGCTTACATAAAAGGACAGCCGATAAATCAGCTGTCCTTTTATGCTTACTGTATCAATGCCCCGGCAGATAAGCAAAAACCACAGTTAACGGGGTGTGTTGCTGGTCACTTTTTGGGCCCATTCTTGCCAACGGGCCTCAAATTGGCCTGTATTCAAGTGGGTCACGTTCTGCATGGCCTGGTTGAATTCCACTCCCTGGCCAAGCTGTTTCATCAAATCGTACAGTGCTCCTTCTCCGTATTGGTCAACAATAAACCGCACTGCAAAAAGTGATTCCCTGTAGGCCAGGAACTGGTTGGGCAGGTTGTCAAAATCCGCCGTGAGTTTGCTCATGGAATACAGGGGCTGGTTTAATGAGCCGGCTGGGGTGTTAAATTCAAAGCCGGTAACTTTATACTCCTCGTACTGTGCAACGCCTTCGGTAAACCAGCGGGGATAGTTCCCCCCGGCAAGATAGTCTACCATGAGATGAGTAAATTCATGTGCCATCGGGCCCGTGGAAGTAAACGTTTTTTTAATCTTCACGGGATCCGTTGCGTCCACCCATGCTTTTGGGGAAAGCACCCGGATGGTACCGGCACAGTATACACCCTCGGCGGTTACATTGGACTCCCAGCCGAAACTTTTATCCAACTCTTTCTGATTTGAATAAAGGATGATGGGTATTTTGAATTTGGGGGTGAATCCAAAGTCTCTTGCTACCGGGCGATAAAACCGCTCTGCCGTTGCCAGGACCAGTTCGGCTTGCGTCCGGTCCTCCGGCTTAAACTTGATATAGAAGTGTTCCGATGTGATTTTGTCCAGATTCCAGGCTCCGGCAACTGTATATGTCTTAATTAATTCCCTAATAGCGTCATTAACGTATAATCTAGCGCTCTGCGGGCTCCTAAGCAGGATCGTTATGAGTAAAATAAAAATGACCGCTAAAACCTTCGCGGCCTTGATATACGATAAATTGCGATTAGGTTTGGGAGATCTGCATCTCGCATTTTGTACCAAGGTTTCCATAACGAACCTCCTCACTTAACAGATTAATTAACCTGTTTAATTATAAGGGATGGAATTAGCTCATCCTAGTGGTAATTAATGTATTGAGGTAGTGGGAGCATCCGTGTTACCAGGGGTTGATAAGGGGTAAATTCAAGATATTTGTAAAATTATTTGTTTAATGTTATTTTAAGGCAAATTAAAGATGGAAAGGAGATATATAGATGCATGTATGGTAGGGGGTGATATTCTGAAACGTACAATATTAATGACAGGCAGGGCGATGACATCACTGGAATATGAGTGAACTATATTGCCGGGTTTATCCGCGCTCAGTTTAATCTCAGTGCCATCATGCATAAGTACGATTGGCGTTTTCTTAAATTTTTCCATGTGGATAATGCCTTTTTCTACGTAATCAATGATCTGTTCTGGACTTATGCCCTTGGTGTTGTCGTTGGTTCGAAATAAAGCACCAGACAAGGTCAGTAAAATCTCTAAACCTAGTCTCAAACTTTATGAATATTAGTCTCAAACTTTTTGATTATTGGACCCTGAAAACCACAGAAATGATTAACAAAGTAGCTAGGTGACGCTACGTCCGTCGGTGGCTTAACTTATAAACAACATCGAAACGGTCTTTAAGTCATATAACTACCATGCTACCTATCCATGTTGGGCAGGTAGCTTTTTTATATATTGTATGATCTCCTATTATACATAACAAAATTGTTCTTCGATTAGCGCCACCCGTTAGCTGAAGAAATTGCACAGATCTCATCCTCTGCACCATGCCGCTGTAGCTCAGTTGGTATAGCGTATCCTTGATATGGGTAAAGTCAATCCAGAAAAGCAAGCTGAGTAGATGGACGATAAATATTTCACAATTTTTCATAGTTATTACACAGATTTACGCTTTATCTTCATTTTGGTTTAAGATTAATTAGCTAAAATACAATCAATCAATCAAAAATAAAGAAAATATGAAGGGAGTTGTGATCTTGAAGAAAAAGGTTGTATCGCTGGGGGCTGCTTTTCTTATTGTTTTTGGGGTATCAGGAAGTGCTTTTGCGGGTCCGATGACGGGTGCTCATAATAATTATAACCTGCAAACGAGGTATAGGGGCGGTATTCATCAGTCCGTCCAATATGGAACAAACGGCAGTCATACAACTTTTCGTGATGTAGCACAGAACTATTGGGCATACAGTAGCATTAATAATATGAGGAATCTTGGTGTAATTAGCGGGGACTCCAATGGAAATTTTAATCCCGGAAGTCAAGTGACAAGGGCTGAATTTGCTACAATGCTTGTTAAAGGTCTGAAATTGCCGTTAAACCAGGGAGCAACACAAACCTATACGGACGTGTTGACAAATAACTGGGCTTACCCTTATATTGAAGCTGCCCATAATTATTTAACTGGTTATCAAAACTCTAACGGACAGTCATATTATTCTCTCCAGTCCCCCGCAACAAGGGAGGATGTCATTGTTTCTTTAATAAAAGCGCTGGGATTGGAAAATGAAACACCTGACCTTTCAGCATTATCGAATTTTGCAGATGCAAACCAAATACCGGCCAACTTGAGAGGTTATATGGCAATTGCAATTAAGCACGGTCTGGTAAACGGCAGCCTTCAATCAGGAGAGTGTCTGCTCAATCCCCGAGGCAGACTGACCAGGGCGGAGGCCGCAGCTTTACTGGATAAAATACTTCAAAACAATAATGGACAGCAGACAGTTAACCAACAGGGACCAGTCCTTACATCGGCAACCGCCAGCGGTGCGACAGTGACACTTACTTATAATGAAAGTCTTGACCAAAACTATGTTCCTAATGCCAGTGACTTCACCGTATATGTAGACGGAACGGCTCAGGCTGCACCTACCGGTGTAGCAATCTCCGGCAGCACTGTAAACTTGTCGCTGAACCAGGCAATACCGGCCGGAAGTACAGTTACCGTAAACTATACACCGAGCGCATATCCGCTCCGGGATCTGTCCGGTTATGCCACCCCCGCCTTTGTTAACTGTCAGGTTACTAATAACCAGGATACAACCCCGCCTGTATGGCAGCAAGGCAGTGCTTTAAATGTTTCAAACCTATCGGCAACCGGGTTGACCCTGGCCTGGACCCAGGCAACTGACAATGTCGGTGTAACAGCCTACCGTATTTATCAGGATGGCAACCTCCTGACTGTGGTGACAGGATCTACCTTTTCGTATAACATTACAGGACTCTCAGCAGATACTACCCATACCTTCAGGGTAGATGCGGGAGACGTGGCCGGAAACTGGTCTGCGGGTTCCAGTTTGAGCGTTACTACCACTAACAGTTAATTGTTGCTAAAACCCAGTAAAATCAAGGGCCGGGCGGATTATCACAGGTTTCAAGAGCGTTTTTTCAAATCTAAGAATTCAGCAATATAAAGGTTTTTCTGGTGGGCATATGTAAGTTATAAACAGCCGTAAACCCCTGCTGTAATGATTTTGATAGACGTTAAAATGGCAATGAATAAATTTTATGTAATTGTTTGAAGCCGGGTTAAAATAATACCCGGCTATTTTAATAATTTTTATAAATAGGTTTGCTGAACGATGGCCAGGTGCTTGTTGCGTGTGAACGTCCGCCCCACGCCCATCCCCATTTGCTGTGGGCCTAATCGTCATGATGTACCCACCTCTGGCTAAGGTTAAAAGTAAAATATTAAAGAAAGGGTAAAGTTTTTAGAAACGGTAAGGTATTGGAATTTTCCGTGGTGCAAGACTATCATGGGGGCATAACTTGTATTGCATTTGGATGGGTTGGCTGATCTCTCACCCCTTTTGTTAACAGGCTGTAAAAGTCGCCCCGTTTCTTTGCCAAATTCAGGTACAGCTTTGGTTCGTATACCAATACACAGTCTCAAACTTTTTGATAATTAAATCCCAGGACCCCATTTTTTCCTAAAGCTAGTCTCAAATATTCTTGACGGTTTAATCAGAATGGCTTTGCGCTACCCTCAGTTCAGAAAGAATTTTCCTGATGCCGGGATTATCCTGAGGATGCTCAAACCATGGATTTTTATTGCAAATTGTTGAATGACCAGTTCACTCAAACGAAAGAAGGTAATGAAATGTCTGGGACTGAAGAAGCAAATCAACGTCTTAGCGATGTAAGAAAAAAGTTAGGCCTAGGTCTAATTATCAGCTGGATCGTCCCACTGGTAATGGTTATGTTGCTACGTCGTCTTTTAGGCAACGATGCCATCGCACTAGCCGTTGCCGGAGCTTTTCCGGCTGTGTGGACCATTGTTCTGTTGGTACGCCGAGGCCGTGTTGACTGGATCGGCGTAACGGGGGTCCTTGGCTTTGCCGGAGCCTTTGCCGCCTCAGCTTTCTTGGGCGGGGGTTCTTTGCCATACAAGGTCTATCGCCCGGTGGGGACTGGGGTAATCGGGTTGGTTTTCCTGATCTCTGGGGTCATAAGAAGGCCATTGGTGCTATCTTTGGCCCGATCCTTTGCGTCCAAAAACCCAGAAATATCGAGCAGATTGGAAAGGGCATGGAGCACCCCGGCGGGGCGTAGGAAATTTTCCTTCATTACCGCAGTGATGGGGTTCGTTTTCCTCGTTGATTCCGTGGTTCACATTATCATGGCACTTACCTTACCGACGGTAACGTACCTTGTCATGTCGCGCGTGGTCACAGTGGCCGGGTTAGTTATATTGCTCGGTGCAAGGCGGATTGGCGGGCCGCTTATACAGACGAAAGGAAAAAGTTGAAATGAGTGCGGCGGAGGCCGGCAGAAAAAAGCTGATTGGCCAGAGCTTAAGCCAAACTTTTTTGGGTTGGGTATAAACATCGCGCGACAGCATCAAATTATTCAGAGGTAAGGTTAGAAAGGAGTAGGTTTCTGCTAACAGCGGATTAACAACACCGAAGAGAAGATGAAGGCATTAACCCGGTGTCGTTAATCCGCGAACTGAAGGCGGATGTTTTTGATAGTAGAATCCCTAAATGGCTCCTGAATTAAGAAAAGAAGAATTTATTAAAGACTACTGGTTGGATTTGTGGTTAGGATTTAAAAAGCGATAATCTAATGCTTCATAAACCCTTGATTATCAGGGGTTTTTCCCTGGCAGTTTGCATTAATATTTTCTTTCCATAAAAAGAAAAACAAGGAGGTTGAACGGCATGAGGATTATTGACATGCACAGCCATCTGGGCGACATACTTGAGGGGAAGGACATAATCTACCAGTTGAACGTGGTCAAGGAGGCAGTATTTGACCCGATTGACTTATTTGAAGCCATTCTTTTTGACACCAGCCAGGCACAGGGGGGAAGCGTCCGAGGAAACCATGGAAGCTGCTGTAATTGGGGAGCGGGCAAGGAATTTTACGGCCACACTTCAAAACATGCAGCGGTCTCTTGAAGAGGCAAACGTTGACTTTACCGTGTGCATGCCTATTATGCCCTACGTAAGCTTTGAAGACCTTCTGGCGGCGTCGGGAAAGGACCCGAGAATAATCCCTTTCACCAGCATTGACTACAGCCTGCAGGATCTGGCCGGTAAAAAACTGGTGGAGGATGTTCACGGCGGCGCCAGAGGCCTGAAGATTCACCCCATCATACAACAGAGAGCACTGGCCGATGACTCCACTCTGAAGGCAGTCCAGGACTTTGCCGCCACAGGAAAGCCCGTCCTGGTTCATACCGGGGTGGCCCAATACTATCTGAGAGCTGATGCCTCCAGAAATACTCCTCATTATGGAGAAATCAAGTACTTTGAGGCCCTGGTCAGGGAATTTCCCCGGATAAACTTCATCGCCGGCCACTCCGGGATGTTTCAGGTGCACGAGCTTATGGAAAAACTGAAAGGCGTGAAAAACGCTATGCGACGGGCTGAAGGGACTAAACAAAAGCGATAAGATTTTAATTAAGCCAAACCTTGTAGAGTGGTACATGGAAGAGTCATTCCCGCCTTTTGGAGTGGTGACAACCAGCGCGGTCATGTTCGCTCTTGTACGTATACTGGCGGAGGAAGGTTTCCGGAACCTTGCCATTGGCGAGTCTACCGTTTTGCCGCTAGGAACGAAGGGAAGAGATGTCTTCAAGGCTCTCGGCTACGAAAAGCTGAGGGAAGATTACGGTGTCGAGCTGATTGATTTCAAAGAAGAAAAACATGAAGGCGTAGATTTTGACGAATTTAAATTTTTCATTCCCCAAAAAGGTCCTGGAAGCGGATAAAATAATCAACGTTCCCGTGCTTAAAACACATGCTATGTGTACAGTATCGCTGGGCTTAAAGAACCTCAAAGGATGCATAGACGCCAAGTCAAAGAAATTATGCCACGGGAAGGAAGTGGATCTGCATTACACGTTTTCGCGAATTGCAGAGAAGCTCCCGGTCGCGCTTACTATCATTGACGGCGTTTTTTGATTATTATATGCAACAAAATTGTTTTTCTACTAACATTATCCGTTAGTTAATAAGCTAAAAGGCAGTCAGAAATTGACCACCCCTTAAAACTCAAACATTCACTCTATAATTTAGTGCCAACTCATCCCCAGGTAAACGTTGCTCACAAGCAAATTTCAAAACAATATCTTGTTACAAAATTCTTTCTTTTACACCAGTACAATTATAAAGACTTTTGATTCGTTGTACGGGCGGTACAAGACGGTTGCCGTATTTCTGTCAGTAATGATTTCGATTATTTACTGGTATATAGCTAAAATATAATCTTGACTCAGATTGTTAATATGTTTACAATAATGTTAATATATTTACAGTTAGGATTGGGGGTTGGGAATATTCAAGAAAACGGAGATGGAGCGGACCGCTACCTTTCAACACGCGCAATGGTTGAACTGACATCGACCTGGGATGCTCTGGAAGATGTTTTTTCCATGCATTTTGCCCGGTACGGTCTTTCCTCGGCGAAGTTCAACGCCTTAATCCGTCTGTACATGGCGGGCGACCGGGGGTTGACCCAGTCGGAATTGGGTAAAAAGATGCTTGTTTCCAGGGCCAACATCACCGGCCTGATAGAGCGATTGGAAAAAGAAGATCTGGTGGTTCGCGGGGCTGACCCCTCCGATAAAAGGGTGTTCCGGGTTTGTCTCACGGACAGGGCCGTTATGCTCATGAATGCCTTCCTTCCCGCACATAACAATTTCATGCATGAAGTCATGTCCGCTTTTGACAGGCATGAAAAGGAAGTATTTATTGCACTGCTGGAAAAACTTAAAAAAAGTTTGGAATCAATTTAATTTAAGCGGAGGTATTATTCGCATGCGCATAGTCTCAATGGTACCTTCACATACAGAGATACTTTTTGCCCTGGGACTGGGGGAACAGGTTGTGGGGGTTACCGCCAACTGCGATTATCCGATACAAGCGATACAAGCATTAAAGGTTGGTACCTATGCTTACCCGGAGCTTGCCGGGATAGTGTCATTGCATCCCGACTTAGTCCTTGCCGGTGGCAACATACATTTAAGTTGTGTAAGAGAACTGCGTAAGGCCGGGATAACAGTGCTTGATTTTGAGCCTGGTTCTATTAACGATTTAATTGGTTTTATGGAAAAAATAGTTCAATTAACTGGAATAGACGGGACCGGTAGTTCGACAGTTGCTATGCTGAAGGATAAACTCCTCTTAATTAAAGAGAAAACAAAAAAATCTACCAGACCCAAAGTTATATTTGTTATGGGTAAACAAAGGCTAATGACTCCCGGTCCAACTTCCTGCCAGTACGACGCATTACGTATTGCCGGGGCAGACCTGATTCCCTTTAGCAAAAATGTTTCTCATGCTCCTATTACCTGGGAGGATATTATTGATGAGGATCCGGATATAATTTTAGCTTGCGGCCGATCTGAAAACGAATCTGTAAAAAAGAGATGCTCAGGTTGTGAGTTGGTAAACCGTCCCTGTGCACAAAGCGTCGAAGATATACTGTTTCACCCTTATTTGGAAAAAATTAGAGCAACAAGATCAAGGCGCATACATACTATTCCATGTCACTATTTATGTAGAACCGGACCACGATTGTTTAACGGGATGGAGAGGCTGATCCAGCTTTTTCAAATATGACAGCATGAGAAGCTTGTAATGTGGAGTAAAAAGAAAACTATTCTTTCGAAAAGGGGTAATGCCATATGTCCCAAATTAATAATCCTCTAGAAATTTACAAGTTACTTCCAAAATCAAATTGCAGACAATGCCAGATGCCAACATGCATGGCTTTTGCCGCTGCGGTAATCAAGGGTCAAAAAGGTCTGGGCGACTGCCCACAACTGGAAAGAAATGTAATTGAGCAATACGATGGAAAAATTGTCAAGCAAATGAACCTTGAACAGCAACTGGAGTATACACTTGAGCAGTTAAAAAGAAAAATTGCGACAATAGATTTCTCTTCATCGGCGGAAAGATTAGGAGCTACGTTTTCTAGCGATAAATTGACCATTAAGTGTCTCGGTAAGGACTTTACTGTTGATTCTGAGGGAAATATTACTTCTGAATGCCATATAAATGTATGGGTAACGATACCATTACTCAGCTATATAATTTCCAGTGCGGGAAAGAATGTTTCTAGAAAATGGGTTCCGTTCAGGGAACTGAAAAATGGAATGAGATTAAACCCGCTTTTTGAACAGAGGTGTGAAAAACCTTTAAAACAAGTTGCGGATACTTATACGAATCTTTTTGAGGACATGATTTATATTTTTAGCGGCAAGCCGGTGGTAAATAGTTTCTCCTCTGATATTATGCTTGTTTTGCACCCTCTGCCGAAGGTTCCAATGCTCATTTGTTACGACAAACCGGAAGATGAACTGGAATCTAAACTTAAAATTTTTTTCGATGCGACGGCGGAAGACAATCTCAACATTGAATCAATCTATTCGCTTGGTGTTACGATAGTAACGATGTTTGAAAAGATCGCTATCAGGCACGGTAAGCTCTGAAGTATCCTAACAAATATAACCGGTAGCATTGCCGGCTGTTTTTTGGTACTATATTAGTTAGTGCCAGCGTGCAGCGGTTAAAGAAGCAAAAGTTTGATATAAAAAAATTCTATCTGGATAATAAGGCTGGTTTATGTTAATATATTTAGGTGATAACCGGGCCATTGGCTCAATTGGTAGAGCAGGCGACTCTTAATCGTCAGGTTGTAGGTTCGAGTCCTACATGGCCCACCAACGGGAGTTCCTTTAAACGGGAACTCCTTTTTTATTTGGATAAATAGCTGGATGTCGATATTTGATCTGCCCGGAGTATCTGCGGCATTTTGCTGGTTTCGGTTTCGCGCTGTCTGGAATCTTCTTCCACCAGCCTATAGATCCTGTCATCTTTTAATAGCTCCCGCCATGTCAGGGCTACCGTTTCAATAAAGTCTGCCCGGAGAGGTATTTTTTTGGTAATCAGCGGGCAGCGGTAGGGGAGTTTCATGGTTTCGTGAATAATCAGCAGTGTACCATCTTGTATAAGGTGCGGGGCGAGGGGAAATAGCCGGCAGCTTAAAGGGCGGGCCTGCCGGGGGCAGGGCGGGGTGCATTTAACAAAAAGCACCGGATATTCCCAGTTGTCGGGGAAATCGTATAGCAGAGGATCGTGCTGCTCATATTCCAGCCAGTTCTCAGTGCCGCTGAACATAGTCTCCTCGCCGGGGAAAAGGTACATGCCGAGTACTTTTTTGCGGTGCGGACGGCAGCAGATACTGCCACATAATTCACCACAGTCGCTGTCCAGGGGGGTTGTCTTTGCAGTTATGGCATAGATATATTCATAGTCAGGTTTTTTTGTCAAAGTATTTCACCTTTTGCGCTCCGGCCATATTGCAGGCGAAGGTAGATATAAGTGAGCCTTGGGTTCGGAAGGGGTTATTCCCCTGCCAAACTCTTAGAGCGAACTTAGTTCGAGCTTTACAGCCTGTTGATCCCCGGACCTTCAAGGACGGGCCTTACAGGCTGTTAGCGAGATAAATTAAAAAGCCTTAAGCTCTCCCAGTACTTTTTTAACCCTGCCGGTGGTTTTATTAAAAAAATCATCCAGGTCGTTGTCAACCCACTGGGCCGCTTCTTCTATTAGTTTTGCCACCCTGGGGGTGTTAATCCTGATGCGGTGCTTGTAATACATCTGGTATTCGTATTTCCGGGCCAGCGATTCCGGGGTGGACTTTTCCAGGTCGATATAATCAGGGAAATTCGCTATCCGTCCGGCAAAAGGTAGTGGGTCTCTGCCGAAAAAAGCCCCGGACTGACAACATATATCCTCTATCAACGCCGTGTTGGCAAAAGCTCCCCGTAATATTTCGCCGTAGGGGGCACGCTGGCTGATATGCAGTTCAATTCCCATCTCCACTATGTTATGGGCTTTCCACCAGCCCATTTCTTCCGGTATGTTGCATGCTTCAACGGTGGTTTCAATAAAACGCCTACCTTTTTCGAAACAGTAGCCCCGCTCATAGGGCGGATTTTTTTCATCGCCGTAATAGTCCAGTCCGTCCGGGTTCACCCCATGGGTTATGTTGCCCCTGGCAAAATCACATAGAGTACTGTTTTTCAATAGAAAGGCAAAGAGTTCCCTGCCGCTGTTATGTGATATATCCCTTGGCACACCTGCTCCGATTACCATATCGGGAAAAATGCTGCCCAGGGCGATGGCATCGTTTATATTTCCCAGGACTCTTCCTGCAAAATATACGTGGGTTTGCGGAAACATTATTTTGCACCCCCGTATGCATGATATTTAATATTCGACGGCAGGCGCTACCTTCCTGCAGTGGCGTGCTTCATGTTCCACAAGCAAACAGTATACTGCCGCAAAATATTTTAGGCACAGGGCCCGGTGTGTTGTAAAATACTATTGACATAGAACATAGGTTTTGCTACCATGTGTACAGAACATATGTACGACAGATTGGATGGTGGATATTATGGCTACAGTAGGGCAAACAAAAATATTTAACGGTGATTTCAATATTAACTGGTCATTTAACGTTCTGCAAACTCCCCGGACCGGGGTAACAGGTGCGGAGTCTGGCCGGGAGCCGCTGTTTTCATCCGCAGGAGCAGCAGTGGATGACCTGGTGGACTGGTTGGATAGGGAAGATTCAACTGCAGTTCGGACGGTTTGTTATGGTTTTTTTGCCCTGGGATTTTTTTACCTGGCCGGTCATGTGCTGTTAGCCCTGGTTAAATAAATATTATATGTCTGCGTGTACCGGAAATTCACCTGTAGCCTGGTTTCTCACAGGATGGTTGTTCAAGCGCGGGAGTCGCGTTTGGACAGGGGCAGTAACATCTTTTTGACGGCTGTTTTTCTGTTCTGCCCGTTAATTAGAAATAAAATATCAATGAATACGCTTACCAGTGAAACGTTGCCCGGGTAGGCCAGGAAGCGCGGCTCCCAATGCGGTGAGAACTTTTCCTTATAGCGTCTTAATCCCTGAAAACCGTACCAGGTATTGATGTGTCTGTATATTAGGCCGAGCACTTTCTCTTCCCGGAAAGAGAAGGCTGTTCTGCCCACATTGGCAAGGGGTGCCATGCCGAGATTGAACTTTTTATATCCGTGTTCCCCGGCCCATTCGAAAAGAAAGAGAAACAGCCCGTCCATGGTGCCGTTAGGAGTTTCCGGCACATGGCGCATCAAGTCGATGGAAATTGTTTCATGGTCATAGCAGGGCATTATAGACACAAAGCCTGTCAGGTTGCCTTTGGCGTCCCTCAGTGTTACTACCGGGGCGCTTTGTATGTAATAGTCTTCAAATCTACCCATGGAAAAGTATTTTTTGCCGCTTTTTTTCTCCTTTGACCAGATATCAGAAACCTGCCTCATCTCATGCATCAGCTCAGGCGCAAAGGGAGGTTCTATAAAGGAGAAGGAGTAGCCTTCCTTTTGCAAGCGGTTTTTGACGTTTCTAAAGCTTTTCATATCCTTCCCGCTGAGAGAAAAGGTGGTCAAATCTACTGTGGCATCTTCACCAAGCTTAAAAAAGCGGAATCCGTTTTCATGAAAGTCGGCCAAATGTTGGGACGATATTTCGTAGAACACCGGAAACATGGCGTATGTATCGGCGTATTCCCGGAATTCCTTTATGGCGTTCCTGATCAGGTGCCATGGCCCCAGGGGATCACCCAGGGCCACCAGCTTATCCCCCACGACCGCATAAGGTATCAGCACCTCATTCTCCTGCCCCCAAAATATCCTTTTGTCGCCCAGTAATATCAGATGGGTGTACACATTTCCACTTTGCTTTTTAAGAAAGTCAAACAGTTTTTTCTTTTCCTCTTCGTCAAAGGGATGGCCTATGGTTCTTTCGGGCTTTATACCGGTGTATATGCCCAGCAGCAGCCAGGTCAGGCCGGTGGCCAGTACTGCTGCCTGTAGATGTACCGGGGGGCTGATAAATAACGGTTTCACCAGGATATGGTGATGCAGCACTTTAAGCCGGTAAGTGTTTGTACTCAGCAGCCAGTAACCGAACAGTATAACCGCCGTTACCGCTCCCCAGACTGCCGCAGTAGCCGGTTGGAGTGGCACGCTTTTGCGGTAGAAGCCCTTTCTTGAGAGCCTGAGCAAAAAATAAACCAGCCCGAAATATAGTATGTGTCTTATGCTGATACCCTTGATCAGGGAAAAGAATATACTGGCTGCGATTATCAGCATGGCCACACTATAGGCGCGACGGGTACGGTAATAAATTCCCCTGGAAACCACCAGCAATAAAGCCCCCAGGCTTACCGAAAGGTAATGTGAACCGATTATAAAGGCAGGAGGAAGTGATATTCTGAAGGCATGTAATCTTTCGTTAAGCAAAAATTCATTAAACAGTAGCAATATGCCGCTCATAAAAGTGAGTGCAGACAGTGACCAGATACCGATGTTCTGTATGTAGGTAAACCGCTCAGGCCAAGAAATAAGGCGGCCCGTCCAGCCCCAGGCCTTCAGTACAGTATGCGAAATCACACCCATGTTGTTCCCGGCGTTGGTTGAGAGCTCCTGAACTGACAGCACCAGACCGGCAATCCAGGGTATAAAATAATAGAAAAAGCGGAAGAGCAGCAATATTGCCAGGGAGCCATCGGAAGGAATCCCCAGTTGCTGTAATCCGATTATTACGGAGGCGTCAAAGGTTCCCAGCCCGCCGGGAACCATACTGATAATGCCGATAATGGCGGATATGGCGAAAACGCCTGCCAATTGGTGCAGCGGAAGCTGATAGCCTGCAGTCAGCAGAGCTATATAAAATACCCCCACGGCAGCCAGCCATTCCGCCAGGGATATTACGGCTAAGCCAAGTACAACGGACCATGCCACCTTTTGCTCCCTCTGCAGCAGCCGCCGGGAAAGAAATGGTGAGCGCTGGATCAGTATATATACGGCGATGTAGGCAGACATTAGCCATAGTCCGTATTCAAACCACCCTCCGTGGATGGGATATAGATTGTGGTAGGGCAGTACACCGGTGACCAGGGCCAGGGCCAGCAGTGAAAGCCCCGTGGCATAGGAAGGGAGCAGTACGCTGCTGGCGTACACAGCCTGCTTCGGCTCCATGCCCAGTTTCATATAAAGTATTACCCGGACGCTGGAGCCCGTCAGACCGGCGAATCCAAAAAGATTATTAAAGGTATTGGCTATCCAGGAAACTCTTAGCAGGCTGCCGGCCTTGATCCTTTCGCCGTACCGGCGCGCCACAATCCAGTCATAGCCGGTCATACAGAATACGGCGGCCATGCTGGCCAACAAAAGGAGGGCACGGGAACTGCCAGGTAATTTTATGATCAGGTGCAGGGTTTCTACAATATTCAGCCTGGAAAACTCATGGCGGCCCTGGTTGATGATGATAAACATGAGCGATAGGGGAAAAAGTACTTTTAGAAGGCTTATTCCCCGTTTTTTCACAGTGTTTAATAATCCCATTCAAAACTGCCCACTTCGGGCTGGGCTGTCATGGCATCCTTCATAATGCCGGTTATTTCCTCCAGACGGGCAGGGGTTTTAGCCTCGCAGCGGGCTACCAGCACGGGCTGGGTGTTAGATGACCTCACCAGGCCCCAGCCGTCTCCGAACAGCACTCTTACTCCATCCACGTCAATTACTTCATATTTCTCCCGGAAAAAATTCTGTAAACGTTTTACCACCTCAAATTTTACCTCGTCCGGGCAGGGTACCCTTGTTTCGGCGGTGGAGTAATATTTGGGCAGGTCTTTAACCATGGCGGAAAGGGGACGCCCGGCGTTGGACAGCATCCTTAACAATCTGCCGGTGGCGTAAAAGGCGTCATCATAGCCGTAATATTCATCGGCAAAGAACATATGGCCGGACATTTCGCCGGTAAAGGGTGCGTCAAGCTCCTTCATTTTGGCCTTAATCAGAGAATGACCCGTTTTGTAAAATACGGGCTTTCCGCCCAGCCGTTCTACCTCGTCCACCAGTGCCTGGGAGCACTTCACTTCTATGATGGAAGGAGCCCCCGGATGTTTGGCCAGTATCTCCGGCCACATCAGGGCCATAAACTGGTCGCCCCAGATTACTTCCCCCGAGTTGTCCACTACACCAATGCGGTCCGCGTCCCCGTCAAAGGCGATGCCCAGGTCAGCTTTCTCTGCCAGCACCGTTTTAATCAAGTCCTGCAGGTTTTTCCTTTTCACCGGGTCCGGGTGGTGATTGGGGAAGTCGGGATCCGGCTCGCAGTAGAGTGGTATCACATGGCAGCCCATGGCTTCGACTATTTCCACGGCAAAATATGATGCAGTGCCGTTGCCGCAATCCACCACGACTTTAAGCTTTTTAGGTCCCAGTATAATTTTTTCTTTCAGCATTTGCATATAGTCCGGTACCGGGTTGCTGGTGGAAACGCTGCCATCGCCGGATATAAAATCTTCATCTTCAATTAGTTTGCGCAGGGCTTGTATTCCCTGGCCGTATATAGTGCCGGCGCCCAGGGCAATTTTAAAGCCATTGTCCTCCGAGGGGTTATGGCTGCCGGTAATCATTACTCCTGCCTCCATGCCGTATTTAACCCGGGCATAATAGAAAATTGGGGTTACCACGGTGCCGATATCCACCACCCGGCATCCTGTGGACAGCAGACCGGCGGTTAATGCCTTGGCAAGTCTGGGTGAACTGTAGCGGTTGTCCATTCCCACCAGTACGTCCGTAAGACCCTTTCTCCTTACGGTAGTTCCAAAAGCCTGTCCCAAAAGCGTAACGGTCTGGTCCGTGAGGTCGTGGTCAGCCACTCCACGGATGTCATATTCCCTGAAAATGCTGGGATTTATTTGCATGTTCTATCCCCCCGTGCTTATTTAGTGTTCCCGAGTACCATTACATTCCTTTTTTACCAATATACCTTTATGCCTTCGCCAAAACAGGTCCGTATCCTGCCGGACTCGCTTTAAATTTAGGAAAATATCAAGATCATATAGTTTCAGATTTCTGAGCGGGAACGTATGCTGATTCAAGCTAAAAGGAATATATGGTTGTTCAGGGTATTTTTTGTATTAAGAATGATTTTATGCGCTTTGTCACTGATTTTTATCCTGCTTTTTGTTGTACAGTTACGTTTGAGGTCTTATATAATATAGATATATAATAATATCAATTGTAATTAGTAATCGGCCAGAATTTAAAGGAACGGGGCTTTGTTCGTCGAAAAAATGTTGAGGATTATATATTTGGTCCTGGTGAGGATACCGGGGCAAGGAGTGCTTTTTATGCTTGCAGACTTACATGTGCACACCACTGCCTCGGATGGTACAGACAGCCCGGCAATGGTGGTGGCCAGGGCGGCGGAAATCGGCCTGACAGCCCTGGCTGTGGCCGATCACGATACCATGGAAGGTGTCAGGGAGGCCGAGAGTGCAGGGGCGAGGTACGGTGTGGAGGTTTTACCAGCTATAGAACTGGGGACGGAACTGGGGGGCAAGGAGATACACATTCTCGGTTATCTGCTTGACCCGGATGATATGGTCCTGGAAGAGCATCTGGCGTCTTTCCGCCGGTCCCGTCGCCAGCGGGCGGTGAGCATGGTGGAAAAACTACGGCATATGGGGTTTGGCGTAACCTATAACAGAGTTTTGGAGATTGCCGGCAGCGGTTCGGTGGGAAGGCCTCACATCGCCAGGGCACTGGCTGAGACCGGGGCGGTGAGCTCTGTCGGGGAGGCTTTTGAAAAATACATTGGCACCGGCAGGCCTGCCTATGAGCCCCGGGTCAAATACCCTCCTTCGGAAGCGGTGCGGCTAATTCGCAGATCCGGGGGGGTAGCTGTTTTTGCTCACCCGGGTATGGCGGGTTGCGACGCTCTGATTCCTGCGCTGGTGGATGCAGGGCTACAGGGGCTGGAAGTGTATCATCCCGGCCATGACCCGGCTACCAGCGATCATTACCGGCGGCTGTGCCGGCAATACAACCTGCTTGCCACCGGGGGCTCGGACTATCATGGCAGCAGCCACCGGGAGCACAAAAAGCTGGGAGACGCAACTGTTGACTACAGGGTGGTCCAGGAAATGAAAAAATTGTCCGGCGGGGTGAAGGACCGATAGTCCTAGGTTAGCGGAGCCATGGGGACGGTTTAAAGGAAAGACGATGGAACCGTCCCCGTGGCGTAGCGGGCATAGCGGAATAAGCAATAATGCTGTAGTGTTAGGGGGAGCTTCCGTGCAAACTGCGGATCGTATGGCCGGAATTGGTTCGGCAATATTTAATGAGATGGAGTTATTAAAAAAGAAGGTGGAGGAGCGGGGCGTGACAGTGATTAACCTGGGTGTGGGTACGCCAGACCGCCCCCCTGCACAGCATATAATCCAAGCTATGCACCGGGCTCTTGACAATCCCAACAATTACCGTTATCCCCTGGAGGGCATGCCGGAGTTGTACAGGGCGTTAACTGACTGGTATAAAAGAAGGTTTGGGGTGGTTCTGGACCCCGCCAGCGAAGTACTGGTGCTGATGGGCTCCCAGGATGGGCTGGCCCACCTGGCCATGGCCTATATCAACCCCGGGGATATTGCCCTTGTTCCGGATCCTGGCTACCCTATTTATGCCTGCGGCATCAAACTTGCCGGCGGAGAGGTGTATCCCCTGCCGCTGCTGGCCAAGAACGACTTTCTGCCCGATTTTGATGTCATACCGGAGGGTATAGCCCGTAAGGCCAAACTGATCTGGCTCAACTACCCCAACAATCCCGTGGCGGCAAATGCCAATTGGGAATTTTTTGAAAAAGCTGCGGCCTTTGGTAAAAAATACGGTATCCTTGTGTGCCACGATGTGGCCTATTCCGAACTGGCTTATGACGGCTTTAAACCGGTGAGTTTCCTGGAGGCGCCCGGGGCCAGGGAGGTTGGTATAGAGTTTTATTCACTGTCCAAGACCTACAATATGGCGGGCTGCAGAATTGGTTTTGCAGTGGGCAACAGCGCTGTGCTGGAGGCGCTGGGGAGGGTTAAATCCAATATAGATTACGGTGTTTTCAGGGTTGTGCAGGAGGCCGGCATAGCCGCTCTGGAAGGCCCCCAGGATTGTGTAGAGGAAAACGCCAGGGCATACCAGCGCAGGAGGGACGTGCTGGTGGACGGTCTGGCCGGACTGGGCTGGCAAATGCCTAAACCCCGGGCTTCAATGTTTGTCTGGGCCCCGCTGCCTCCGGGCTATGTCTCCTCCTGGGAATTCTGCCTGGAACTCCTGGATAAGGCCGGGGTTATAGTCATTCCCGGGGTGGCTTTCGGAGAGAGTGGTGAGGGCTATGTCAGGATCGCTATGGTGCAGGAGGAAGAGGTGCTGGTTGAGGCGGTGCGGCGCATAGGAGAATCCTTCAGTTTTGGAAGCAGTTAAGCCCGTAGTTTTTCAACGATCTCCTGTTTCGCAGAGTCTAATATAAGCCCCTAAAGCATATATTATGAGCATATAGGTATGCAGGGGTGGTCCGTTATGAACGAGCACAGCGATGTTGCATATTGGCAGCGCAGGACGCGGGATCTGGAAGAAAAAGTGGAACAGCTGCGTCTGAGCAGGAGAGTGTTAATGAATCTCATAGAAAAGCTGGAAAAGGAGAAAGCCAGTCTTACCGGCAAGTTGGAAAAGGAAAATAAAAAACTGCATTGCGCCAACTATCGTTATGCACGATGGTTGCTAAGGAAAAACAGTCAGATTGTGGAGCTGGAAATGAAATTGCAAGATAACTTTAAACATGATTCCGCAAATTAATTTTTTATCCACAATGATATGCACACGTTGGGGATAACATCAGTCAGAATAAAATTACGATATGAAAGTACAATTTGGGAAATAAAATTGTAGATTAATACAATTTGCTGCATTGATCTACAATTTTATTATCATTTTTTGTTAAGCCTTGTTTTATACTGTATACTTTTGCTGCCTTAACAACGATGATATAATACATAATTGAGGCGATGTTTATGAAAATTGCGGTGGTAGACGGGCAGGGCGGGGGCATAGGCAAACATATCGTAGAAAAACTACGCCGTGAATTGCCCGAAGATGTAGAATTTTTAGCACTGGGCACCAATGCCCTGGCCACTTCCATGATGTTAAAGGCCGGGGCTAACGAGGGAGCCACCGGGGAAGGCGCGGTTGCTTACAATGCCTCCAGGGTGGACGTGATTGCCGGTCCGGTCAGTATAATGTTTCCTCACGGCATGCTGGGGGAACTCACGCCAAAAATGGCGGAAGCACTGGCGTCCAGCCCGGCCCGTAAATTCCTGGTGCCCCTCAACAGGAGCGGGGTGGAAATGGTGGGCTTGCGGTCCGAGCCTCTGCCCCACCTGATCGAGGAGTTGGTGCGCCGGGTTAAGGAATATATCGAGTCGTCGGAAGGCTGAAGCTGACTTCTTTGGTTAGTGTGGATGTATACAATTTTTATTGGCAGGATTATAAGATATCATGTTGAATTAATTAGATCGAGTCGATCAGTCCGAACAATTTATTCACAGGTGCCCTTTTAGGGCTAATAGGGGAATCAGGTTAAAACCCTGAGCGGTCTCCGCCACTGTAAACGGATGTACGTAAAAGTCAAATGTCAATGAGAACTAGGAACTTCAGACCTTGGAGCTTAGACTTTCGACTTTGGACTTAACGACGTCCGCCAAGCCAGGATACCTGCCTGTGGAAGCCGGTAACCTCCACGCGAGTATGGAGGAGGGCTCTTTTTAGGCAATGGAGAGACAACTCCGGTCCGAAAAGGCCGGGGTTTATTATTTTAAAGGGGTTAAAGAGTGTGAACAGGGGTAAATTTATCCTGGTGCTGGGCGGAGCCCGCAGCGGCAAAAGCGAATTTGCCGAAAATCTGGCTAATGACCTGGCTCCCTCCGTTACTTATGTGGCAACGGCCGCAGCCGGGGACGTGGAGATGACCAGGCGTATAGAAAATCACCGATCTAGAAGGCCACCCGGCTGGAAAACGCTGGAGGAGACCCACCTTCTCCCGGAGGTATTACAGGAACACGGCTCCATGCCCGGGGTGGTGCTGGTCGACTGTCTGACCGTATGGCTCACAAACCTTCTGTTGGACGAAAGTATACCTTATCCGGGAGCTCCGGATGAGGCGAAGGAAGACTTTATAACCGCTAAGGTATCGGAACTGGCTGACCGGGCTCTGGAGTGCAGGGCGCATGTGCTCCTGGTGGCCAATGAGGTAGGTATGGGTATCGTCCCGGCTTACCCCCTGGGACGGCTGTTCCGCGACGTAGCAGGAAGAGCCAACCGGCTTTTGGCCGGGATGGCGGATGATGTATATTTTGTGGCGGCAGGACTGGCACTGGAGATGAAATCAATCGCGGTTAACAGCCGGACGATTTGAGGAGGACGGAATATGACAGCGAGGACCATAATGGTTCAGGGGACGGCCTCCCATGTGGGCAAAAGCGTACTGGTGGCGGCATTGTGCAGGATTTTTTACCGGGACGGCTATAGGGTGGTTCCTTATAAATCTCAGAACATGGCCCTGAATTCCTTTGTAACCAGAGACGGTGGGGAAATGGGGCGGGCACAGGTGGTGCAGGCCGAGGCGGCCGGCCGGGAGCCTTCCGTGGATATGAATCCCATTTTGCTGAAACCCACCGGACATGCTTCTTCCCAGGTGGTTGTCCTGGGCAGGCCGGTGGGCAACATGTGCGCTCAGGAATACCACAGGGAGTACGCCCCTAAGGCATGGGGGCTGGCCTGCCAGGCGCTGGACCGCCTCAGGGCGGAAAACGACATCGTGGTTATTGAAGGGGCAGGTAGTCCGGCGGAGGTTAACCTGCAGGAAAAGGAAATAGTAAACATGCGGGTGGCCAGGCAGGCGGACGCTCCGGTGCTGCTTACTGCCGATATCGATAAGGGCGGGGCTCTGGCCTCGGTGGTGGGAACTCTCGAACTCATTTCCCCGGAGGATCGTGACAGGGTGGCCGGGGTGATCATAAATAAATTCCGGGGTGATTTGTCCCTTTTTCAGCCTGCGGTGGATTTTCTGGAAGCCAGGACGGGCAAGCCGGTAATGGGAGTGGTGCCCTACTTTCAGGGTTTCAGGGTTCAGGAGGAGGACACCGTATCCGAAGATACCATCAAAAATTCCGCAGGCTCCCGGCGGGGAGACGTGGAAATTGCCGTTATACACCTGCCCCATATTTCTAACTTTACTGACTTTGACCCTCTGGAGGACGAGCCTGATGTGCATCTCCGTTACGTAGGCCGGGGCACCCCACTGGGCAGCCCGGATTTGATTATTATTCCGGGGAGCAAAAATACTATTGAAGATCTGGCCTATTTGAACAGAACGGGCCTGGCGGAAAAGATTTGTGAACTATTCCGGGAAGGCGTGCCGGTGATCGGTATTTGTGGCGGCTTTCAGATTCTGGGCAGAGAACTTAACGACCCGCTGCGCACGGAATCAAGCATACCCAGGCTGGAAGGGCTGGGCCTGCTTGATATTTCCACAACCTTTGCCCCGGAAAAAATAACCACTCAGGTGGAGGCCAGGGTATGCGGGCCGGGATTTTTTCTGGAAAACTCAAAGGATATACAGGTGACCGGCTACGAAATACACATGGGGATATCCCGGCCGGGAGATGAAGTTGTCCCCGCCTTTGAGATTGTCAGCAGGCTGGGAGAGCAGGTGAGTTTCCCCGACGGGGCTGCCCGTTTGGACGGGATGGTGTGGGGCACATACATACATGGTGTTTTTGACGGGGCTTCCTTCCGGCGCAGCGTTATTAATTCCCTGCGTCGCAGAAAGGGACTTGATCCTCTTGAGGAAAGCGCTTCGCTATCCGCATGGGAGCAGCGGCAAAGAGATTATGACTGTCTTGGCGAAGTGGTGCGGGGGAGCCTGGATATGGGAAAAATATATAATCTGCTGGGCTTGCCCGGGAGAAAACAATAGTGTCAAGGGGACGGTCGCCCCATGGCTCCGCTCAGGCTTGAGCGAATGGTTACCACTAAATCAACATTAAGGAACTGAATTTTATATGAATCTAGCACTGGCAGTGTTTGCCGCCTATATTATCGATTTACTGGTGGGTGACCCACTCCGCCTGCCTCATCCCGTAGTATACATAGGCAGGCTTATTTCGGCCCTGGAAGGGTTTTTACGTCCCCGCTGCGCCGGTAACCCGGCTGCTTCCATATGGGCGGGCGCTTTTATGGCGGTGGCGGTGGTGGGGTCCAGCTATCTACTGACTTTGCTGCTGCTCTGGCTGGCATTTCTAATTCACCCCTGGCTGGGGACGGCTGCTGAAATATGGCTGATATCCACTACTCTTGCCGCCAGGGGACTGTCCGGGGCGGCCCTTGACGTGCTGAAGCCTCTGCGGGAGGGCGATTTGCAGGGAGCCCGCCTGATGGTTGGCAGGATTGTGGGCAGGGATACCTCTTCCATGGATGTGGCCGGGGTAACCAGGGCAACGGTGGAAACAGTGGCCGAGAATATTGTGGACGGGGTGGTGGCGCCCATTTTTTATGCCCTTATCGGCGGCGCGCCTCTGGCTATGGCTTACAAGGCGGTAAACACCCTGGACTCCATGGTGGGCTACCGGGATGATAAATTTTTATATTTCGGAAGATTTTCCGCCCGGCTGGACGATGTGGTCAACTACCTGCCGGCCAGATTGACGGGGATGATGCTGGTTATTGCTGCCTGGTTCACCGGGAGGAATGCGGGGGCAACCCTGCGGACGGTGCTGAAGGATGCCCGCAGGCATCCCAGCCCCAATAGCGGCATACCGGAATCCGCCGTGGCCGGGGCGCTGGGAGTGCGCCTGGGAGGACTGAATATATACAGGGGGCGAGAGTCTTTTCGCCAGTATCTTGGGGAGCCGCTGCACCCGCTGCAGGCGTTTCACATCCGTAGCGCTTTGGATATGATGTTTCTGGCCTCGTTTTTGGTGCTGATGTGCGGTATTGCAGTCTGTTATTTGCTAAGTTATATGTTTTGAGATAGGTACTGTTGTGCCGCATGGCTGTGGGAGTTGAAATTTGAGATTAGAAAAGGGGTCGTTGCTATGACAAATTACCCCCGGCTGGTTATTGCGGGTGTGCATAGCGGTGTGGGCAAAACCACGGTTTCCACCGCCCTGATGGCTGTCCTGGCACGATCTGGAATAAAGGTGCAGCCGTTTAAGGTGGGGCCCGATTACATCGATCCCGGCTACCATACTGCCGCTACCGGAAAATGCAGCCGCAATCTGGATGCCTGGTTTTTGGGCGAGGACGGCATCAGGGAAGTATTTACGCGCTCGGCCCGGGATGCCGATATTTCCATCATAGAGGGTGTGATGGGCTTATATGACGGCAGGGGTTCCGGGGCGGAGGGATCAACCGCCCATGTGGCCAAAACACTTGAAGCGCCAGTGCTCCTTGTATTGGACGCCAGATCCATGGCCCGTAGCGCTGCTGCGCTGGTGCTGGGATATAAAAATTTTGACCCGGAGGTAAACCTGGCCGGGGTTTTTTTAAACCGGGTGGGCAGTGAGAGACATTATAATCTGCTGCGGCAGGCCATAGAAGAATGCTGTGGGGTGCCTGTAATTGGATACGCCAATCGCTGGGGCGGACTGGATCTTCCCGAAAGGCACCTGGGTTTACTGCCCACGGCGGAGAAGGATAACCTGGACGAATTGCTCCTGGCCATGGCGGATAGTGTTAAGCAAGGGGTTGCCCCTGACCGGCTGGTGGAACTGTCCCGGATCGCCCCGCCAATAGCGCTGCCGGAAAAGAAAATTTTCCCTTTTACTCCACTTCCTGCTGTTATCCGGCTGGGTGTAGTGATGGACAGAGCCTTTAATTTTTATTACCAGGATGGGCTGGAGTTACTATCTGCCCGGGGAGCGGAACTGGTATATTGCTCCGCCCTGAGCGGGGCTTTTCCCAAGGATATTGACGGCCTGTACATCGGGGGAGGGTTTCCGGAAATGTTTGCCCGGGAATTGTCCGCCAACCATAAGTTTATAGAAGGCCTGCAGGCGGCCTGCGCCGCAGGCATGCCGGTATATGCCGAGTGCGGTGGATTTATGTATATGACCCGGGCGATTACTGATTTTGAAGGCAAGCGCCATGACCTGGCCGGGGTAGTGCCAGGGGAGTGCCGCATGCAAAAAAAACGGGCCGCCCTGGGCTATGTTACCGCTACCGCCCTGGAAGACAACATTCTGGTTGACCGGGGGGAAGTTTTAAGGGGTCACGAATTTCACTATTCCGTATTGGAACTGGACCAGGGTATCCCCGGGGCTTATCGCCTGGCTAAGGAAGGGACGGACGGTCATAGAACCGACGGCTATGCCGGCGGCAATATACTGGCCTCGTATCTGCACATAAACTTTGCCGGACATCCGGAGGCGGCTGGAAGGTTCATCGGAAAGTGTATCGAATACAGAGAAATGGATAATAAGCGGCACGGGAGTTAACCACTACCCCCATGCCGTAAGGGCAGCGCCAACAGTGGTTGATGTGCGTGCCTTTCATTAATAGCTTATATTACCGGTGTTTTTTATGGTTGTTGCTTTTCATACAACACTTTTTCCGGGTCAACTGACTAAAATAAAGTAAAGGGGACACACCTTCTTTGGCAACCTAAATTCCTTACTTCTTATCGCTTTCACGAAGGAATGCCCCAAAATTATAGGAGAAAAACTATGCTGCTTAGTGAACACCAGCACGGGGGCAACCTGACCCGGGCGGCCCGGGAGTATGGCCTTCCGGAACAACAGATTTTGGATTTCAGTGCCAGTATCAATCCTCTGGGCCCTTCGCCGGAGGTGTACCGGACCATAACCGACAATCTTTGGAGGATTCGCCATTACCCGGACCCGGACTGCGGGGAGATAGCCGGCCTGCTGGCAAGTTATCTGGAAGTGCCCCCGGAAAGCGTTGTGGTGGGCAACGGGGGGGCGGAACTGATTTATATGCTGCCTGCCGCCCTGAAAATCAGGCGGGCGCTTATTGTTGCCCCCACTTTCAGTGAATATGCCGCGGCTATACATGCCACCGGTGGAGAGACCGATCATTTTTGCCTGCCCCCGGAAGGGGATGCAACCTGTCACCTGGAAAACCTGAAACTGAAAATTCCTGACTATCATGCTGTTTTTATCTGCAATCCCAATAATCCCACCGGCAGGTTGTTCACTGCCGGGGAATTGGAGCCACTGGTTCATACTGCTTCAGCCGCCGGGACGATGTTAGTGGTGGATGAAGCTTTCATTGATTTTGTTGACAGGCGTCGACAGTGTTCACTGATGCACCGGGCGGCATCTACACCGAACTTAATAATTCTATATTCCCTAACCAAATTTTTTGGCATTCCCGGCCTGCGTTTGGGTGCGGTGATAACTGAGTCAGGGATGGCTAACGTCATTAAGCGTGCTGTGGACCCCTGGCGGGTCAACGTGCTGGCTCAGGTGGCGGGGGAGGCGGCTTTAAAGGACAGGAAACATATGGAGGCTACCATTGAATTGGTACAAAGGGAAAGGGATTATTTGCTCAAATCCCTGTCAGGGATGAAAGGCGCCAGGCCCATTTCCGGGGCGGCCAATTTTTTGCTGGTTGATTTATCCGCCAGCGGCAAAAAGGTGAAGGAAGTAATTCCGGAGTTGGGCAGGAGGGGCGTACTGGTCAGGGACTGCTCCAATTTTTACGGCCTGGACGGAGAGTATATAAGGATCGCTATACGTAACCGGCCCGAGAACGACAAATTGCTGGCGTACCTGGGAGAGGTACTGGGGGGTTAACTTATGAATTGCAGAGTTTATCTAATCAGGCATGGTGAGACCGTCTGGAACGCCGAGATGAAATTTCAGGGGCATAAAGACGTGTCCCTGAGCGATAAGGGCGTAAAGCAGGCCAGATCCCTGGCTGACAGATTGCAAGAGCAGGAAATAGCGGCGGTATATGCCAGCGATCTGGGACGTGCGGTGCAGACGGCAAGGGAACTGGCTCTGCCCAGGGGGCTGGAAATTAATACTATGCCTGCTTTGCGGGAATTGAATTTTGGAGACTGGGAAGGGCTGACCTTTAAAGAAATAAAAAAGTCTCACCACAGCCTGTTGCAAGAATGGTGGGCCAATCCCCTTGCTACACGAATTCCCGGTGGCGAATGCCTTTCTGACCTGGTGGCGAGGGTTACCGGAGCGATCAAGGAAATTATTGCCTTTAATA
This sequence comes from uncultured Peptococcaceae bacterium, assembly GCA_964643075.1. Taxonomy (GTDB): domain Bacteria; phylum Bacillota; class Desulfotomaculia; order Desulfotomaculales; family Desulfocucumaceae; genus Desulfocucumis. The sequence goes on along the minus strand of CAZXQO010000006.1, from coordinate 17,978 downwards.
ACAACAAGCAGGTGGCAGTAGTATGTCACGGAGGACCCATCAGGGCTCTGGTAGCCAGTGTGCTGGGCATGGATCTGAATGAAAACTGGCGCATCAGGCAGGATAATGCCGCGCTTAATATAATCGACTTTCCTGCCTGGGAGAAGGGTATACTCGTTTTGTTGAATGACCGCAGCCATCTTGAAAATGACTTATTCCCAGGCTATCGCTGGGAATAGAATTATCGTGGGGATAGTTTTATGAAACTTTTATCTAAAAAATACAGATTAGTGGCTATACTGGCTGGTGGCGTGCTGTTATTCGTTATCCTCCTGGGGCGCCTGTCCTGGCTGCAACTGGTCAAAGGTGAAGAACTAAGCCAAATGGCGTCCGGTATACGGGTGAAGGACGAGGTATTAAAACCGGTGCGGGGAACCATATATGACCGCAACCATAACGAACTGGTAACCAGCGTGCCGGTTAACTCAGTTATAGCCGACCCTTCCATAATCACTGATCCTGCGCAAGAAGCGGCTAGGATAGCGCCGCTTCTTGGCATGGACACCGGTGAAGTTATGAAAAAGTTAACCTCCAAGGGTCAATATGTATTATTAAAAAGCAACGTTGATGCAGATACCACCGACAGTTTAAAAAAACTCGGGATTTACGGACTGTCTTTTGAGGAGAAAAGCCGCAGGTCTTTCCGGCAGCCTGGTATGGCGGCCCACATGCTGGGTTTTGTGGGGCTGGACAACGAGGGACTGAACGGTTTGGAGAAAAGTTACGACAAAGAACTCCAGGGCGTGCCGGGTGAATTGTTAATTGAGACTGACGCCCAGGGACGCCAGCTTCCACAGACAGTATCCAGGCGCATTCCCCCGGTGCCTGGCAGTGATCTGGTGCTTACCATGGACCAGTCCATCCAGTTTTTTGTGGAGAAGGAACTGGACAGGGTGGTGCAGGAGTTCAGTCCTTCCCGGGCTGTCATCATGGTGGCAGACCCCAAAACCGGTGAGATCCTGGCCATGGGTACCAGACCCACCTTTGATCCGGAGAACTGGGACAAATACCCCCAGTCCATCTGGGATAAAAACCCGGCTACCCTGTATAATTATGAGCCGGGTTCCACATTTAAAATTATTGTTGAAGCCGCTGCACTGGAAGAAGGTGTGGTACAGGAGTCCGATAGATTTTACTGCTCCGGGTATTCAGTGGTTATGGGCAGGAGAATATACTGTGCAGAAAGGTCCGGCCACGGGGCCGAGTCTTTTGCCGACGCGGTGGCTAACTCCTGCAACCCGGTGCATATACAGGTGGGGCTTAAGATTGGCCGTGATAAACTTTACAAATATATTAACGGTTTTGGTTTCGGGCAGCCCACCGGTATTGATCTTCCAGGGGAGGAAAAGGGTGTAATTATACCTAAAGAAAAGGTCACTGATCTGGATCTTGCCACCATTTCCATCGGGCAGTCCCTGGCCGTAACGCCGGTTCAGATGCTGAGGGCACTGTGCGTGGTAGCCAATGGTGGCCGTCTTATGAATCTTCATCTCGTCAAGTCAATCAACAGCAGTGACGGCAAGGTTGTAAAATCCTTTGGGCCGGAAGTCGTCCGCCAGGTAATAACTGAAGATACTTCCCGCCGGCTATCTGCCTTGCTACAAAAGGTAGTTCTTGAGGGTACGGGCAAAAGCGCTTATGTGGAGGGCTACCGGGTGGCAGGTAAAACAGGAACCGCTCAGGTCCCCGGAGAAAAGGGCGGCTATGCTGAGGGCAGGTACGTGGCATCTTTTGCCGGCTTTGCCCCGGCGGACAACCCCCGCATAGCCGTACTGGTGGTGGTGGACGAGCCGAAGGGAGGAAAATATTACGGCAGTGAGGTGGCGGCCCCGGTGTTCCAGACTGTGGCCCGGGATACCCTGCGCTATCTGCACGTTCCCGAAGACCCCGCTTTGCCCGCGCCAAAAGACTATATCAAGGAAACCAGTCCGGCACCGGTCCCGGTGGCCAGCACAAAGCGCGTGGTTCCCAATGTTGTGGGATTCCCCCTGGATGATGCACTACAGGCACTTAAAACAGCGGGGTTTTATGGGCGACTTGAAGGAAAACAGGGCTCGGTTAGCGAGCAAAAGCCTTCCGGAGGAAGCATACTGGACCGGGGCGGCACGGTATTGATAAAAGTTTCAACTGTTAACACCACCGGTTTGAAGGATCAGGTGGTGGTGCCGGACCTCAGGGGCATGACTGTGAAAAAAGCCGGCATGCTGCTTGAGGAAGTGGGTTTGAGTCTCAACCCATACGGCAGCGGGCTGGCGGCAAAGCAAAGCCCTTCTCCCGGAACAAAGTTAAGCAGGAACAGTACAGTTGTCGTGGAATTTGAACCCCCAAAGGGATAATTGTAGTTAACAAGATAAATAAAAGGTGGCTGACCTACGGTTATCAATCCGTTTGCTTAGCCGCCTTTTTTGGTTGTGTTTTATGTTAGGAAAGGTGATACATACCAGTTGATTAATTCCCTGCCCCACAATAAACAGACAATAGAGCCAATGGCAGGATTGGACCCCTGGGCAAGGGGTGGCAGCACAACTATAACTGTACCATAACCATAAATGAAGACAACTCGGCAACGGTGCTCTATCCCGATGGACACCAGGAAACATTCCCATATGACAATGATACTTATATACGCCCGTTAGCGTGTTTTGAAACCCTTACCCGCACTGATGAAGGCTTCCTCTTAACCTTTAAGGATCAAACCATTTTTGTATTCAATTCCTCCGGAGTGTTAACGGCTATCAAAGATAAGAACAATAACACCAACTCCCTTATTTACAGCGGGTCCCTGCTGCAATCAGTTACAGAACCCGGCGGGCGTGTGCTCGGGTTCCAATACTGGCCTGATAATAAGCTGAAACAGGTAACCGACCCGGCCGGCAGAACTGTAAGCTTCACCTATGATGGAAGCGGGAACCTGACCTTCTGCACAGACGTAAACGGCGGAGTCTGGAACTATGAGTATTCTGAGGGCCTGTTGAGTTCTATTGTCGACCCCGGGAATCATCATATTGTTTCCAATATCTATGATGCCAACGGCAGAGTCGATGAGCAAACCGATGGAGAAAATCACATCACAGCCTTCAATTACGATCCTGTTAACAGGATCAATACCATAACTGACCCATTGGGAAACTCGCCGGTTCCGACTACCTCTTCCTAGGCCAGAGGGGGCCGCTGCAGCGGGACGCGGTGCATACACGTACGACGACGCCAACCGTCTTATTCAGGCCAGCCCAGTTCCATACGGATACGACATTAACGGAAACCTTATCTCTGTAGGACAATCCGTTAACTACGCTTATGACTATGAGAATCGATTGGTCAAGCTATACGGATGATAATAAATCTGTTCATTACGCCTACGACGGCAATGAGAACCGTACCGGCATGAGCGCCTCCGGCGCGGTATACGGCAATTATGAATATATTTACGATATCAATGCAGGACTGCCCCGGCTGCTTGTAGAAAAAGACAGTTCAGGAGAGGAAAATAATTACATCTACGCCGGGAGAATATTAAGTGGCATAGGACCTGCAGGACAGATGTTTTACCACCAGGACGGGCTGGGGAGCATCTCTGTAATAAGCGACGTATATGGGAATCCCCTCAACCTCTACACCTACGACGCCTTCGGTGAGGGGAAGAAGCCGTCATTGGAGTCGCGGATGTGGCAAAGCCCTGCGCCCGGAACAAAATTAAGCAGGAACAGTACGGTCATCGTGGAATTTGTACCCTCCAGGGGTTAATTTGAAGTTTAGATGAGAAATTAATGGCGGCTGAGGCTTACGGTTGTAATTCCGTGGCGCAGCCGCCTTTTGTTGTTCTTTTTATGTTAAGAAATGTGTTACATACCAGTTGATTAATTCCCTGCCCCACATAAAACAGACTATAGAGCTGGCTGCCAGGAAAGGGCCGAAGGGAATGATTTCACCGGCGTTTTTCTTTTTTAGCAGCATAAGCGCCATTCCTGCCAGACCTCCAACACAGCAGGCCATAAAAATCGCCAGCAATGAAAGCGGCCACCCAAGGTATAGGCCCATTACCAGAGATAGTTTTACGTCGCCCATGCCCATGCCTTCTTTTTTGAATAGCAAAGGGCTGATTAGATTAACAGATAATAAAAAGCCGGTGGAGGATAGTATGCCGTAAAGGGAAGACATTACCGTGATATCGCCGGCTGGATAATGAAGCAAAACGCCTGCCGCCAGACCTGCCAGCACAGCCTCATCGGGAATTATATAAAACTCCAGGTCGATAAAGGTTATAGTAAGCAAAATGCAGGTTAATACTATGTATTTTAACAATATGAAATTAATATCAAACCTCAGTAGCAGGGCTATAAATAAAACTCCAGTGATTATTTCCACCATTGGATAACGTATGCCTATCCCTTCCCCGCAGAAACGGCAACGTCTTTTTAACAGCAGATAACTGATTACTGGAAACAAATCAATTATTTTTATTTTTTCTCCACATTCAGTGCAATGGGAAGGGGGAAACATTATTGATTCGCCCCGGGGAAGACGATAAATGCAAACATTTATAAAACTGCCCGTAATTAAACCCAGCATGCCGGCAAAGGCCAAAACTATAAAAGAATAACCATGCATTTTTGTATCAACCCGCCCTTACCGGTATTCAGTATTAAGCCCCAATAGTCCGATAGATGCAGATAAAAACGATTTAAATGACAATCTGGAACACCCCAAAATATTATACACTATTTTGGGGTGTTCCAGTTCAGGGACTGGCCCGTTAGAACCAGTTACAATGTTTATCGTTTTCCAAGTTTTATGGCTTCAACGTTGCGCTTAATCTCTTCCGGTAAAATATCTCCGTTTTCATAGGGCATAATCCTGGTGGGCATTACAGATATGGCGGTTATTTTGGGCATATCTTTTTTGGGGTGCTTGTCGTTCTTTGATTTTTTATTTTTTTTTGGCGGTATCACCGTTTTTGGGTTTATGGGAACGCTCCGGCTTTTTAATTCCGTTTTACCGGCTTCTGTTATTACCACGCCAGATGTCTTATCCAGGGCTGCCGCGACTTCTTTTTGTATAACCGCAGGGCAAACCTCTACGGTGGTACAGGAGGGGCTTTTCCCGGTAAAGGTCTGCACCTTATCCGCAATGTCCGGCTGTTTCGGTCCTTCCTCTTCTCCGTCTGTTTCAGCCGGTGTCTCCGGCGTCAAAACCCGTGGGCTTGTGCAAGTAGCCGGAGCTGTTGGCCTGGTGACCAGTAGGCCGGATATTTTATGAAACAGGGAAGTTGATTTCTGCCATACGGCTTCCAGAGCCATCACGTCATCCGTAGTGCATTCGGGACTTTCGGTACGGGCGAGGGCCTGCCTGGCTTCCTTAATGTGTTCTGCCAGTATCGCGGCTGATTCCTCCAAGGCTGTATTTCGCTTTCGCACAGCATTGATAATGGCGGAGTTAAGATTGTTTCTTGTCTGGTTTAAGCGGGTAAGTTCTTCCCATTGACTCTGTTTTAATGAGGTTATGTCGCTGGCCAGTCCTTTAATCTTCGCCACTACATTCCTATACTCCGTGAAACACTCCATAAAAACCCTCCTTAAAGCAAATTAACATTACATTACCAAATATTAGCATTATACATATATTGCTAAATTCCTTTTTGTGGTATGGATTATTGAAAAATTTTTTATAAAAATAAAAAACTCCGTTTACAATTAACGGAGTTTAAGGTTTTGAGTTATATCTATGTCACTATATCTATGGTTAACTAATGTCGGACCATATTCTTCCCTTGGTAAAAATCATTCTGAATGTGGCAACCACTATCAAAAGCGGTACCGCTCCCAGTATTAATAAGCCTATTTCTGAGTCCACGGAGTTAAGTCTCCCCCCTTTGAAAATAATTTTAGCAGATTTTGAACAAAAAGTAAACATGCAATAGTTCCTGAAAACAAGCAAAATCCCGGGCATTTTACGTTTATGTCTGTTTATCGGTAAATCCTGCCCGGGCCTGCCGAAGCTTTTTATGCAATTTTATTCAACTGCAGCTTAATTATGTCTTGTGAAAAATATTTTGGACTGCAAAAAAAAAACCCGCTAAGTGCGGGTTATCGTAATTGAATATATAATGCCTTTTCGTCAGGGTTAAATTTCGCCTCGTATTTACCCTTTTGGGTAATACCGAACTGGTTGTAAAAACCTTTGCCAAATACTTTGGTCTTTCTGATTTCCATGCCGCCTTCTTCCACTGCCCTTACGCGAATATTATTTGTTTCTCTATCATAGGCCAGTTCAATTCTGTCAGTGGCGAGCTTTTCCCGGGCGATGTTATTTAGCACAACGGAAGTCTTAGATAAGGATACTATCGGTGCTTTCTCTTGTTTTTCTCCCCTAGGTTTGTAAATTTCAAAAGCCAATGTAAAACACTCCTTGTTTTTTTAGTATTATAACCAATACTTAAGGAGAGGTAAACCTTTATTTGCAAATTTAACATTAACTTTTTTATTTACATTTTTTTCGGGGCTGGTAATTTACTTCCAAGGATGAACATATGTTTACCATTTAAACAGGTATTATTAATTTCCTACCTGACGATGTTTTCATTTTTCAACTGAATCAGTATTGCAGCTGCCAGTATTTATATGCAACCGCTTATCTGAGTAGGGCTAAGTACTTTATCAAGGAATATAAATGCCGCCAGAACGGCTGCCACAGGTTCCAAGGTGCTGGTTATACCGCTTTTAACAGGAGAAAGGAGGTTTAATCCTTTGAAAAAAAAGCCAAAGGGTAAAATGGTTGCAAAAATAGCTATGTTAAGAGAAACAACCATGTATAACGATCATAATGCATAAAAAATAGCATTGTGCTATAATTGTTTTTGGCTGTTGTACGACTTGTTTTTATAGGCTGTAAACGGTGATATTTGCCCAGCTCAAAGGGAAGTCGTGTCGCTTTGTTGTTTGCAAGGAAGCGGGATTGGCCAGGCTGAATCGCATTGGCCGGTTTTCTTTATGGGAATCACAACAATATGTAATATTATGTAAGTTATTAAAAGCGGGGAGGGTGATATTTTGACTGTCATTAGTGCTGCAATTCTTGGTTTGGTGCAGGGGCTGGGGGAATTTTTGCCTATATCAAGTTCCGCCCATCTGGTTCTGGTGCCTTGGCTCTTCCACTGGAAAGACGCCGGACTAACCTTTGATGTGGCCCTGCATATGGGAACTCTGCTCTCAGTGGTGGCTTTCTTTTGGCGGGACTGGCTGATCCTGGCTCATGATGGCCTGCGTTTGCGGCGTACCATTGAGGGGAGGCTCTTTTGGTGCCTTGTAACCGCCACCGTTCCAGGGGCAGCGGTGGGCTATCTGCTGGAGAAACAGGCGGAGACAATTTTCCGGGCTCCCCTGTTAATTGGCGTGCTGTTAATAGCCATGGGCGTTATACTTTACCTGGCGGATAAATTGGCTCCGGCACGCAAAAAATTGCAGCAGGTGAAATTTTCCGACGGCGTGTGGATCGGCATTTCCCAGGCACTGGCTATCATTCCCGGGGTATCCCGTTCGGGTATAACCATGACGGCGGGAAGAATGCTGGGTCTGGATCGTGAAACGGCAGCCAGGTTTTCCTTTTTATTATCAACTCCCATTATACTGGGGGCAGGGTTGCTAAAGATGAAGGATCTCACACCTGCCGACCTTAATACCCCTTTTCTGACTGGGGTGGCTGTTTCGGCGTTGACCGGTTTTTTTGCTATAAAACTGTTGCTACGCTACCTTACCAGGAATAGCTTTGGCATTTTTGTCTGGTACAGATTTATCCTCGGCTCGGTTGTAATTGCAGTGGCTTTACTCAGAGGTTAGTGGAAGGATCACTTTATGGTAAGGAGAGAAAAATTTACAATCAACCGGTTAAAAACATGAATATGACAAATAATTTTAGGTCCGCTATGCTATAATTTACCAGAGGAGGTAATTAAAGTGAGCGGACCTAAAAGTTTTAACAAGAAAATTAAGCTTGAGGTTGTCGGCATTTTGTTTTTTTCGTTGTCTCTGCTGTGCACGGTTTGCCTGTTTAACCCCGGAGTTGGTCTGGTGGCATATTATTTTGAAAAAATATTAAGAAGCTTCACCGGGGAGGGACGTTACCTCTTTCCGCTGTTGCTGGCCTACCTGGGGCTAAGGCTAATCCAGAATCCCCCCCGGGAGGGCGCCCCCCAGAGGCTTTACGGAGGAATGGTGCTCTTTGTAGTATCCCTGACCGTGCTACATCTTTTTGTATCCGATCATCAAGCCTGGCTGGGCGGCCTGCGGGGCAAGGGAGGCGGTCTGCTGGGGGCTGTTATGGCGATTGCTTTGCGGCGCTCCTTCGGCCTGGTAGGGACGGTTATAATTCTGGGAGCTTTTGCCTTGATAGGTGTTTTACTGGTTTTTAACTGCCATTTAAACGACTTGTACCAAAGGGCCAGGAATAAATTATGCCGGGTATCGGCAACGCTGAAAAATATTTTTGTTGATTTCCTGTTTATAGAGGAGCAGGAGGAGGAGAAAAGGGAAGCCCCGCTGATCATTGATTTTAGCGGGGAGACCGATAGTTCTGAGGAAAAGGGCTCCCCGGGGCAGGAATCCAGGGGTGACGGGCTTCAGGATGGCAAAAAGTCCGGGGCCGGAAACGTTAAGCCTGTCAATGGGGGTCCTGTGTTGAGGCTGGTCAAATCGGCTGACGGAAGGCCGGATCAGCAATACCCGGGTTATGTTGGCGGGCATGAAGCTGCTGCCACAAGTCAGGTTGAGGAGTACCACCTGCCTCCACTGTCCATGCTAGCCCGGCCGGCTGTGGTCAGAAGTTCCAGGGCGAACAAAGATATAACCGATAATATAAGGATACTGGAAGAAACCTTGGAAAACTTTGGCGTGAGGGCCAAGGTTACGCAGGTGTCCCGCGGGCCGGCCATTACCAGGTACGAGATTCAACCACCACCTGGAATCAAGGTCAGTAGGATAGTAAGCCTGGCTGATGATATAGCCCTGTCTATGGCCGCCCCGGATGTGCGCATTGAGGCGCCTATACCGGGGAAGGCTGCAGTAGGTATAGAAGTGCCCAATAGGGAAATCTCCACCGTTAATTTAAGGGAGCTGTTGGAGACCAATGAATTTCAGAAAGCTCCTTCCCGGCTAACGGTATCCCTGGGTAAAGATATTGCGGGCAGTCCGGTGGTGGCGGACCTGGCTCTTATGCCCCATCTGCTTATAGCTGGAGCCACTGGGTCCGGAAAGAGTGTTTGCCTCAATACCATGATTGCCAGTATGCTATTCAAGGCCACGCCGGGAGAACTGAAATTTCTAATAATTGATCCAAAGATGGTGGAACTAGCCACCTATAACGGCATACCACACCTTATTTCGCCGGTGGTTACGGATCCCAAGAAAGCAGCCACATCCCTGCGCTGGGCGGTTAAGGAGATGGCACTTCGGTACGAGTTATTTGCTGCAGCAGGAGTCAGGGATATCAACCGGTACAATAACTCCTGCAATAGCAGGGAAGCACACCTCAGGACGCCGCTGCCGTATATAGTGGTAATTATAGACGAACTGGCTGACCTGATGATGGTAGCGCCGGCGGACGTGGAGGACTCCGTTTGCAGGCTGGCGCAAATGGCCAGGGCGGCAGGAATACACCTGATGATTGCTACCCAGCGGCCATCGGTGGATGTTATTACGGGATTGATCAAGGCTAATATACCTTCCAGGATTTCTTTCGCAGTTTCTTCCCAGATAGATTCCCGCACTATACTAGACATGGGAGGAGCGGAGAAGTTGCTGGGCAAGGGAGACATGCTGTTTTTCCCTGTGGGTGCTGCCAAGCCCGTCAGGATTCAGGGAGCATATCTTTCCGACAGGGAAGTGGAGCACTTGGTTTTATTCTGGAAGAAACAGGCTGCCCCTGTATATAGCGAGGGCTTGTCAGGCAGCGGGGCGGAGCCTTTGCCCCGGTATGAGCCCGAGGACGAACTGCTGCCCCGGGCGGTGGAAATATTTATTGAGACCGGACATGCTTCCATATCTATGCTGCAGCGTCGGCTACATATAGGGTATGCCAGGGCTGCCAGACTACTGGATATAATGGAGGGCAGGGGTATTGTGGGGGCTTTTGAAGGGAGTAAACCCAGGGCGGTTTTAATGACTATGGAACAATACGAACAGACCTTCAAAAAAGTGGGAAATGAAAAAATTTTAGGAAACTAGAGGAATTCCATTTTTTTTGTCGAAAGTGATTTTGCAAGAAACCCAAATTAACCTTCGGCCTATGGGAATTTTGCATATATAATGGGGATATGCTAAGATAGATGTGATTATTAACATATGTTTTTATTATGTATGTAACCCCGGAGACGGTTTGTAGCCGTTTGGCGGGGTTGATTGGTTTACCCGTTTTTTGGAGATGTATATATAATGTCTAAAAATATAGCAATAGAAGATGCATTGGCCATGCCTGATGCCATCCTGGTGGACGTCCGATCCGAGGATGAATACTGTGAAGATACTATACCAGGCGCCATTAACATACCGCTGTTGAACAACCAGGAAAGAGCTATGGTGGGGACAGTCTATAAAAACCAGAACCCGGTGGCAGCCCGGAGACTGGGACTGAACCTTGTTTCCCCGAAGTTACCGGGTATGCTGAAGGAATACGAGCTTCAACTTTCCAAAGGTAACGGTATAGTGCTTTTTTGCTGGCGCGGGGGTTTACGCAGCCACTTTGTGACCTATATGCTTGACCTTATGGGCTTTGAAATTTACCGTGTCGACGGGGGCTATAAATCTTATCGCAAATATGTAAACCGTTATCTGGAGGGGGATTTGCCCCACCGGGCCGTGGTATTGCACGGGCTTACCGGAGTGGGAAAAACAGATCTATTGATAGGTCTGGCAAAAAAAGGAATAGCAGTTCTGGATCTGGAGGGTCTGGCCAGGCACCGGGGTTCAGTATTCGGCAAGATAGGACTTGAAGCCTCCCCATCACAGAAGAAATTTGAGGGGTTAATCGTTAAATCACTTAAGGAAGCAGAACAAAAAGGAATTTTCGTGGTGGAATGTGAAAGCAGAAGGCTTGGAAGGCTGCTGGTTCCACAACCTGTAATGAATGCAATGAAAAAAGGATACGGTGTACTGCTTTATGCCTCATTGCAGGACCGGATTCAACGTTCCATCCAGGAATATGTAAAAGGTCCGGGATTTGACGTGCAATCGCTAATCCGGGCTGTGGAATCAATTAATAGATATTTGGGAAACGACAAGGTAAAAAAATTAATTAATTTGCTATCGGAAGGCAGGTACGAAGAGGCTGTCGAGATACTTTTGGTAGACTACTACGACCCGCTTTATAAATATCCGGCCGGTCCGGACAGCAGATATAATTTGTCCGTTGATACGGGCAATATGGGCAATGCGGTGGATATGGTTGCCGGATACATTACCAGTTTGCCTGAATATGGGACTCCGGTGAATGGAGGTGTTGAGGTTGGAAATAGGGAAGGCGTTGAGGGATGCCAGGGAAACCAGGGGTGTCTCACTGGATGCTGTGGAAGCCGACATTAAAATTCGCCATAAATATTTGGAAGCCATGGAGAACGAAGACTTTGGCATACTTCCAGGAAGGGTCTATGTAAAGGGTTTTTTAAAGAATTATGCCCGGTATCTGGGACTTGAAGCTGATGATATATTGTCCCTCTACCAGAGTCAGTATCCGGCTGAGGAGGAACAGGAAAGCGTTGAAATTCAAGAACAACATACTCCAGGTAAAGGAAATAGAAGATTTCTGGCGGCGGGTTTAATTGTAGCTGGTATTGTATTTATAGCCGCTGTATTTGCGACTCTCCCCTTGTTTAAAAATGGCGAAGTAGTAAATCGTCCCCCGGCTTCACAGCAGAATGATTCCGCAAATAAAGGGGGGCAACTGCCGCCTTCAGGTTCCGGCTATAACATAATTAATAAAAATGACAATAATAACTTGGTAATTCCTCCTGAGCCTGTCCCGGAAGGTGTAAATCTGACCCTTAATGTAACGGATAAAACCAGTTGGATGTTGGTGGTGGTGGACGGTAAGACCCAGTTTACGGGGGAACTGCCGGCAGGAGAGAGTAAAAGCTTTCAGGGCAAGGAGAAAATTTGGATAAAACTGGGAAATGCAGGGGTGGTGGAGGTTCAGGTCAATGGTAAAAAATTAGGTGTGCTTGGTTCTGGTGTTAAATCGTTCGAGTATACGGCAGGTTCCCAGGGATGACAAATTGTTGAAGTTGGATACCAGAGCCTTACGGTTGCATTTTTTAGTTTTGTAAAGTATAATTATTGTTGCGCTTTAAAAGTACGGTGAGCAGTTGCTGTCCTTTCGCGGGGCAGAGGAAAGTCGAGACACGCACATAATTTATGTAAAACGGCGCCCGGTGTAAGCCGGGGCAGGGCGACCTGACGACGGCGAAAGAAACTCCTGTTAGTTTTTAGTAGCTGTAAAGTGCCACAGAAACGAAGTCACCGGGCGACCGGTGAGTGCAAGGGTAAACTCCGCTGGCGTGCAACCCAAATAGGTGGCTATAAGCCACGGGTAGGGGCACCCCCTTGTAGGGGGAAGGAATTTTCGAATTCCTTAGATAGATGACTGCTTGAAAAACAGAATCTCGCTTACAGCCGTGTCTTTTAAAGTAGCGCTGAAAATATAAGTGAGCCTTGGGTTCGGAAGAGGTTATTCCCCTACCGAACCCTTAGAGCGAACTTAATTCGAGCTATACAGCCTGTTGATCCCGACCTTCGAGGACGGGGATCAACAGGCTGTATAGCGAGAGAAAGGCCCGTGGATTTTAATCCGCGGGCCTTTAAAATGTACGATTAGTCAGTGGTTTAATTTATGCTTTTCCCTTCCATGCCTTGGTTTGTCTGCTTGCCGGTGGTGTCACCGCCGGGTGTATTCAATGGTATATCCGTTGGTGGATTTGTGTCCGGGTTCTGACCGGGCGGGAGTATCTGACCTCCACCGCCAGGCCCGTGAATGTTGCAGAATTCGGTAGGTACTCTTTCATTATAGTCAGCTACGAATTTAGGTACCGTATAAGGCAGTTTAACCATAGTTCTGAATACCCTGTCAGGACAGTATTCCGTAGGCAACAGGCCGCTGGTGGCGCAAACTTCCACCAGTACGTGGGTATCGTCTTTCCTGGTAGGAACGGTGCCACTGGCAAATAAATCGGTAACCGTATCCTCCGGGGGAGTATTCGGTCCCGGCAGCAATCCGGATTTGCTGTCAACGGTGGCCGGTATGATGCCCGGAGGTTTGATGAAGTCTCTTGCGGGTTTGTTCTTAAGGGCATCGCCTATAATCTTACGCCAGATGGGGGCCGGATAAGTGCCCCCGAAACTTTTATTCATCGCTATCGGGTCGTCGTAACCGATCCAAACCACTCCCACAAGATCCCGGGTGTAACCGGCAAACCAGATATCCTTGCCCTGATCCGTGGTGCCTGTTTTCCCAGCGGCGGGACGGCCAATATTGGCCCTGGTGCCGGTGCCCGACCGGACTACGGATTTCAACATATCTGTTATTAAGTAGGCCGTTGTGGGCTTCATGGCCTGGCGCTGGATGGGGTTGTTTTCTTCCAGCACTGTGCCGTCGGAATCTTCCACTTTTAATATGGCCGTTGGTTCTGTATATATGCCCTGGTTGGCAAATGCCCCGTAGGCCGCAGCCATTTGCAGGGGCGTTACTTCTTCCGTCCCCAGGGCCAGGCTGGCTCCCACGGAACTGCTGTTTATGTTGAACCCCAGTCGCCTGGCAAAGGTTATGGCTTCGGGTATGGTGACATGATCTACCAGCAGTTTTACTGCCACAACGTTCACCGAGTAAGTAATGGCCGTTCTTAACGTAATCAGTCCCCTGAAGCTCCTGCTGTCGTTGTGTGGCTCGTATTTACCGTATTTTATCGGGGCATCGTCTATTACCGAGGCGGGACCCATACCTTTTAACTCTATGGCCGGAGCATAGTCTATAATTGGTTTAAAGGATGACCCAGGCTGCCGCCCTGGTTTGTGTGTGGCCCTGTTCCAGCCCAGCTTGTTGGTGTGCTCCCTGCCTCCCACCAGTGCCCTGATCTGGCCGTTCTGCGGGTCAAGCACTACCACCGCGCCCTGCGGTTTTGCTTTGCTGCTGGCGGGTGGAAAATTGCGGTCATCGGCCATTACTTTTTCCGCATTGGCCTGTATGTCTGTATCCAGGGTGGTATGCACTATCAGCCCCTGTTTGTAGACTTTTTCCGGGCCATATTTTTTTATCAACTGCTCAGTTACATAATCAATGAAGTAGGGATAGGGGTATTGTCTACCTGCGGGTGAGCCTTCTTTTATGTTAAGTGGCTCTGACTTAGCTCTAGCCGCTTCAGAGGAGCTGATTAAACTATACTCGGCCATCTGTGACAGGATAGTATTCCGCCTAACTAGGGCTGCCTTTTCATCTCTGTAGGGTGAATAGGCGCTTGGCGCCCTGACAATGCTGGCCAGTAAAGCCGCATCGCTGATTGTCAGATCTTTTACAGATTTGCCAAAATAGGTCTGAGCTGCTGACTGGATGCCGTAAGCACCTTCGCCGAAATAAATTTTGTTTAAATACATTTCCAGTATTTCTTCTTTAGAATAGTGCCGTTCAACCTGGAGCGCGAGGATTATTTCCTGGATTTTTCTTTTAGCTGTCCTTTCAGGAGTAAGAAAGGACAGCTTAACCAGCTGTTGGGTGATAGTACTTGCACCTTGGCGTACTCCTCCTGAGGTAATATCGATCCATGCAGCCCTGATAATCCCCTTTATATCAATCCCGTAATGCTGGTAAAAGCGTATGTCCTCGGCAGCCAGGAATACATCCTGGATCTTTTTGGGGATGTCGTTCAGGGATATGGGGACCCTGTTTTCGATCCCTACTTTGGCCACAACTTTGTCGTTTTTATCATATATAAGTGTTGCATTCGAAGACGTGAGGGCGTTTTCGCTCCAGGCTGGCATGTCCTTGATACTTATGGCCACCAGACCCAGGGCAGCGGTGCCGCATACCAGGGTAAACAGGAGAACTACAAATAAAACAAGCCTGCCCGGCCTTATTTTTCTCCGTTTCCGTGTTGCCGTCAAAATTAGTGTCCTCCTTGATATGTATGATAAAACATTATAACATAATATTTTATTAGCCCGGGAAAAAAGTCAAAATATGAAATCCCATGCTGCTGCCCTTTCCTGCCTTGTCACCTGAAGTTGGCCTCTGGTATAATGTATTCGGTTTATTGCCGGTTAAGCGAAGGAGGAAAGCCGCCCATGCACAATGTAGAAAAAGAGTTGGAAATTATCAGGCGGGGAACCGTGGAAATTGTCCCTGAAGAGGAATTGGTGGCAAAGCTTAAACGTTCCAATGCCACCGGAAAGCCTTTAACCATAAAGCTTGGCCTGGATCCCACTGCCCCGGACATACATCTGGGACATACAGTGGTGCTGCAAAAAATGCGTCAATTCCAGGAGTTGGGACATCAGGTTATTATTATTCTAGGTGATTTTACCGCCCGTATCGGAGATCCCACAGGCAAGTCGGAAACCAGGAAGCAACTAACCGAAGAACAGGTGCTGGCAAATGCCCGGACTTATGAAAGACAAATATTTAAGATTTTAGATCCCTCCAGGACTAAACTTGTTTTTAACAGCCAGTGGCTGGCGCCTCTAAACTTTGCCCAGGTGATTGAACTGGCGGCGAAGTATACAGTGGCAAGGATGCTGGAGAGAGAGGATTTTTCAAAGCGATACAGGGAGAATCTCCCTATCAGTGTACATGAGTTTTTTTACCCCCTGATGCAGGGTTACGATTCGGTGGCTCTTGAGGCAGACGTAGAACTGGGCGGAACGGATCAGAAGTTTAATCTTTTAATGGGCCGTACCTTGCAGAGGGAATATGGCCAGGAACCTCAAATTGCACTGATGATGCCCATTATTGAAGGCCTCGACGGAGTCCATAAAATGAGCAAAAGTTTGGGCAATTACATAGGGATAGATGAGTCACCCAGGGAAATGTACGGCAAGACCATGTCCCTGCCCGACGAGCTTATGATTCGCTATTTTGAACTGGTAACTCCCGTTTCCCTGAAAGAGATCAGGTCGATTGAGCAGGGTTTGAAAGAAGGAGACCTGCATCCCCGGGACATTAAAATGCGGCTGGCCAGGGAAATAGTTATCATTTATCATAACCAGGAGGCAGCTCTGGCAGCCGAGGAAGAGTTTAAGAGAATTTTTCAGCAGCATGAATTACCCGATGAGATTCCGGTTTTTACAGTTACACCCGTTTTGATGGAAGAAGGTCGTGTCTGGTTACCCAAATTGTTGCAGTTGTCCGGACTGGCTTCAAGCACCAGTGAGGCTCGCAGGCTACTACAGCAAGGGGCCGTAAAGGTGGACGGTGAAAAGGTGGACGATCCTGGTGTCAATCTAGCAGTAAAAGACGGCATGATTATTAGGGCCGGTAAAAGAAAATTTGTAAAATTAGTGGTTTAGACAGCTCACCCGAAGCCCGCCGCAGGCGGGCTTATTTTTTATTTTCGGCCTTTATCTTGCAACTTATGCATATACATCATTGTGGAGCATTCTTTTAGTTGGGGACATTCCTCCGACCCCCAGAGCCAATCTCTACAGAGAGGTGTCTCCTTTCACTGTAGTGTTGCCGGAATATATTCGACGGTTTTAAGTGGGCCGTTATGGTGGGTGATCTGCTTGTTCAAGAGACGCAGGCCTTATAAAAGAATTATGGCTTACGTTCTTATGATTATCGCGCTATTAGCGTTGTTTTGGTATGTGGATGTTGTTTTGCGACCGGCGGTTTATGAAATGGCCCGGATTAGGGCGGTAAAGTTAGCCACTGAGGCTATTAATGTAGCCGTACAAAGGAAAGTTGCGGATGGCCAGATTCGCTATAACGATTTAATTATTTTCCACAAAGATAATGAGGGCAGAATTGTATTGATGCAGGCAAATACAATAAAGATAAACCAACTTGCGTCTGATGTTACCCTTGCGGTTCAAAAGTCACTGGATGACCTGAAGGATCAGAACATTAAACTCCCCCTAGGGGAGCTTACAGGGTTTTATTTACTGGCTAATCGTGGACCGGACTTAAATGTTAGTATGATGCCAGCGGGGACTGTGCGTGTGGATGTAAATGATCAGTTTGAAAGCGCCGGTATAAATCAGACCAGACATAATATTTATCTGCAGTTTGAAACTGAAGTGCGTATAATAGTGCCCCTTGAAAGCGGTGAAGCCAAGGTGTCGACACGGGTACCGGTGGCTGAAAGTATTATTGTGGGCCAGGTTCCCAATACTTTTGTAACCCTACCGTGGGGGATTTCTGGAGGAATAATTAAATAATAATTAATACTACAGCGTAAACTAAAAGTTAGCGGAGCCATGGGGACGGTTCGAGCGCTTCCGAAGCGCAGCGAAGGACCGAAGGGAAAGCGATGGAACTGTCCCCATGGCTCCGCGGTCATAGCGAAATAGGCAATATTGCGCTGTAGTATTAGCAAGGTAGGAATTTATGAATATGAGTACGATTTTCGGGGTAAAAATATTAGCAAAAAATTTGACTGGCAAAAAGTGATGCGGTATATATTTGTTACTATCCACATATTGCCTCTTGAAAACACCTGCGAGGGTATGATATAGTGTTTCTTGCGCCGGTGAGGCGAACGAAAAAAAATGGGTACTTGACTGGCATAGCCAATAGTGGTAACATTACTAACGGTTGCAAAAAATGCCGGAATAGTTAGAGAAAAAGATGTTGACAAGAGTAAGTCAGGGTGATATGCTTAAGAAGTGTCACCGAACTGGTCCTTGAAAACTAAACAGAGGCAAGATGGAAAACAGGTCGTCAGTTGTAGGACTTCGGACGTCAGGAATGACGAA
>CAZXQO010000005.1:0-137636 GCA_964643075.1 uncultured Peptococcaceae bacterium | reverse complement strand
TTAGGTGTTAAAAATTATTTATCGAAATTTGTTCATTTCTACTTGACGGTCACAAGGGGCTGCAGTCATAGTCTGTTCCTGATTATTTACATAAAGTTTTGTGTTTCCAACAACCATCTTTAGAACGGTGTCTTCCAAGCTTAAGGTCACTGTCTGAGTCGACGGGTTCCAAGTAATGCCATCGTCATCAATTCCCAGAGCATATGCCAGATATCTTACCGGAACATACGTACGGCTATTTTCCGTAAAGGTAGCAGCTTCCATAGATTTTACTTGTCCGTCTGTAGTGTAACTCTTTTGTCCAATAACAAAGAAAACTTTGTGAGTGGGAGAAGCTTCAGCTTTAGGCATAGTTAACAAGGTAAAGATAATTGCTATCAAAAATGCTTTTTTTATAATAACCAACCCCTGGACTTATAAATTTTCAGACAGAATGCAGTGCCGTTTCTTGCCATGTATCGGGCAAGTAAGCAGATGATGTTCTATTGGTTTTGAATATGTTCAATTCTAATCCGCATTGTTCCTAATAAACGGTTTCATCGTTTTACGCTTATGCAGCATTTGATCTTCATTCTTACCCCTCGGATTAACTATAATTACTTTTTATTTTAACCAGGATACGGCTCACTACTTGGAAATATAAGTATAAACATCCTATCATCCTTTTACTAATATTCTTATCATGAAAATGTCACCTAACAATTATGTGTTCCCGGCACCTGCGAGATCACAGGTCTTCGCTCATGTCCTGTACTCTCTGAGTGGACTACATAATAAATTTCTCTACAATTACATTTAGCTCAGAATATGAATTATGGAAATTTAAGATGAACAATTTTTTATATACTTACTGCTATCCCATTAAAGAAATCTTTCAAGTTAACCAATATATAATCAGAGGTCAATTCATATTCATATTTTTTGGGTTCTTCTATATACTCACCTAAAATTAAAAACCTATATTCATCCTGATTTTTAAATGCCATGTCCTTGCATAACAAATGCCTAAATTTATTATCATATGTCAGGTAATATTTCGTTTTAGGCTTAATTTCTTCGACGCCAAGTATTGTACAAAGCATATCAGTTGTTAATATATCATAGTCATAGTATCTAATAAAATCTGATATACAATTATATTTTCGAGTAATGTCATTAATAAATTTTTCTGGTTGCAAGAATACTAATGCTGCATCAGCATCTGGAAAATTTTTTAAAATTGTATTTTTTTGTATATCATTGAATTTAACAGTGTATTCGCATTCATTTATATACTCTAAACAATGTAATCTATTACCGGCTGTCAAACAAAATGCTGGAATATTCTTGACGTCTTGTATTGCCATTGTAACTACCACGTTTTCTATTTTTCCTAAAAATTGATTGGTATCAGGATGATATACTTTTACGGAAGTACACTTTATTTTCATCCTCCCCTCAAGTAAATCACCCTGCCCTTTGTTATGCTGTTTTTCTTCTAATTCAATGTATCGCTGAGATGGAGAAAATCTTAAAGAACCATCAATTATTTGTTGCAGATGATCCATTTTACCAATTATCACAAAAAATAGAATATCACTTCTCATAAAAACCTCCCTAAATAGTCGAAAGCAATTGACATAATCTGGTTTTATGTGAAGCTAATGTGTAGAACTGTCAATGAATCATAAATTAAGTAAATTATATTGTACCATGAACTCTTCTTTGCCAATTTTAATGTTCCTTTTTCCTTTAATTAATTTTCCAATAATACAGGTATTGCTTGCATAATGAAACATCCGATGGTGTTTCGCACAAAGAATCAAAACATTTTCGGGAGATTGGGAGCCGTCTTTAGACAACATTTTAATATGGTGAGCTTCGCAGTAGTAATTACCATTATCCATCAGAAAATTATCCCTACATAATTGACATTGGTAATTATATTCTTTCTTTAACCGCTTTACTATTTTTTGATACCTTTTTATTCGATTCAATCGAACTTCTTCTGTTACATTCTCTGGTTCATCAATATCATCAATAAAGTCTCTTTTTATTTGATCGTCTATTTCTTCCTCATTTAACTGATTACCGTGAGTGCTTAACATAGAGCCTTTTCTTTTAGAAAATTTTGGCATGCCATTTATGTTAATATACAAGTCTAGCTCATCTTCCAATTCATATGTTTTATAAACGGTATTTTCCATTTTTTCCTTTGCACTCCCTACAAGACAAATGCTTAGGGCCATTCTCTTCAAGTTGAACTAAAATCCATTCTTCGCTTATTGGTTTTACTTCTTTACCGCAAAAAGGACAGCTTAAATAAACTTCTTTCTTTTTAGTTCCTTTAAAAAATTGTTGTAATCTGTCGCCCGCATCACGGAGATAGTTCTTCTGTAACTCAATACACTTTTTATCAGCTCTACCAGATATCTCAACCACAGTTGAAATATCAAGCCCTTTATCGAGCATTTCTAAAATCCTTCTTGAAACAAATAAATCGGTGGCTACATTATCTAGTATATCGTTCATTATTTTAAAAAGCCTTGTACAATCGGGTTTTTCCTTATTGTTAGAAATAGTTATGTATGGTTCTCCATCTGGTTTAATAAACAATATGCTTTGTTGTTTAGATTGGATGCTCAAAACGTACTCCCTAATTTCTAAGTATGTTGATAACAGTTCCATTAATTCTTCATCAAGTGGTAACCTAAAGTTCTTTACTTTTAGAACTTCATTTTCCATATCCAAATCATTTGTTTTTAAAGAAATCAAAGTTAAATTTGAAAGAGCGAATTTCATTACTAATTTTATTGTTATGGTAGATACAAAGCGGTGGTATATATTAAAGTAAATCGTTTTTTTAGCATATGCTACATCCCTAAATTTATTAATTTCATCATAAATAGCCTGTTTGCTAAATTTTTTTAAATATTTTTCAATACCATTATTTAAGTCTTCATATTGTTGATCACTAGCAATACCCTTATTCTCAGTTTCCTTTAGTTTAGAAATTATCTCCTTTGACTTTATAATAAAATTTTTATAAAGTTCCTTATTTACAAAAATCTCATTTTTCAAATCATACTCTTCTGACAGCATTTCAAAGAATTGAGTAGTATAGGTGATGAAATCACCTGCTGTTGATTGTTTATTAACACGATTTTTAGAAATATAGTAATTTAAACTCTCAATTAAATGACCTTCATCCAACAAAGTAAAATAATCATTATCAAACTCTTCGGTGTCTGTAGGTAAACCACCAAACCTCTCATATAAAAACTGAATAAATACTTTTTCCTTTGTATTTTTAGGATTCTTTCTATACTTTTTTAAACTAAATTCAGACATATATAACACCTCACACAGTCACAAGACGGTATAACGATAGGTAAGGGTAATCTTTTATCTCGCAGAGACAGTCAGATTCCCTTTTCCCCCGTTCCACACCGTACTTACGACTTATCACCGTATACGGCGTTCCATCTAATCTCTTTTTATTTTAAATTAACTTTTTCCTGAATGCATTTAGCTTTTGCATTGTTCTCAAACCGCTATCTGTTCTCAGTAGTTTTTGTTGTTGTGCCAACCGTTTTAGCAACCTCCACAGAAATTGCATTTCGTGGCCACGTCATTTCCGCATACCTGCTCCAAAAACTGTTGATTAAAATAATTTATTGATTAGACTTGGGGTCTTCTCTCCACTACTTGTTATCATAGCTTCTTCAGTACTACACCCCTACTGCCGCGAGAATACAGGAATTTCGGTTATGTATTTATATAACCTTATATCCTTAGAGTACGTATACCATCGTTAAACCCTCTTTCTCGCTTCTCCTGTTCCGTATTGATTAGCTTTACATATATGAGGTTCGTCTCTCTCTATGAGCCGTTTAGATATATACACGGTTGTGTTACTTTAGTGAGTTCTTCGTGTATTCCAATCCTATTGTAAGGATATGGATAGGTTGGGCAATTGGAAATACCCTTCCCATTTCTAAAAATCCGGTAAGGATAAAATGCTTTTCAGCATTCCTCTATTCACGACCCGTACTTTCGAGATTTCGTCAGTTCTTTTTAGAACATTCTTAACGCTACTCATTTTATAGCACCCCGGCTACTTCATCACCATATCTTCTGACTTAGGTAATATTTTCGCCGACTTCACCGAGCTTCTAACATTTCATGTGGCATCATTCAACGCTAGTCGGAGTATTAGGTTTTTTCAAGTTCACTACACTTGTCAAGGGAATTTCACCCCTGAATAATTATCAATACAGTTAGCTATGGATTCTAATTGATCCATTTTCCACCTGTTTTATTCCTAATTTCTTAGGAGATTGTCAGGTAACAGGACGCACTCCAATTATAGACACAACATTCAATAAGAAGGTATCCGATTTATGGTGATATTTCAATGAAAATCCTTAGAAACAGAATCAAAGTGCCTATAATTTTTCTAATGCTTTATCTTTTTCCCTCTGAAAATATTTTGGTTCTACTAAAATCAAGCAGTGTCTGGAAATGCCTGCCCTCTTGCGGGACAATGGGACCAACAAGCTGGCATGGGGATATTTCCCCATGATGTCTTATACTTCGCTATTTTATAAATCTCCTGCAAATTTTATCTAGTTCGACATAATCTTACATTTATCGCAACCCATAGTGTTTGTTTGAGGGTAGCAATCCCAGCAAGAAGTACACCCAGCATCTGCTGGGCAATGACGCGGACATAGTGATAACGGAGATGGACTGTTGAGGTTGCCTATCTCCCGTTAATATTCCAACCCTTGGGTTGGTAGAGGACGCACGTTCGAGTCGTTTCGCTCCGACCAGTATAAATAAAGGGATTGCGGAAACGTTGTTCCTTTATTTATTCAAAAGTAATGCAACGGTAATGCAGAAGTATTTACCCCTCCTCTTCCAGTCTAATAATTACCCCCTTACCCTGTAGGTTTTCTAAGCACTCCCGGAGGTACGCGCCATCATGCTCCGGGTAGCCACCCTCGGGGTGGCCAAACTGTTTTGGTATCCACGGTTCGCAGTTCCGTCCCCGGTAATGCGGTTCTTTCCACTTATGGGTGATATTGCTCCCCCGGCGTTCCGCTTCAGCCATAACCAACTTGTGGTACGCAAACAACGTGGCAGGGGAGTGAGTAAAAACATAATCTACCGTTTTGTGTTTTCGTCCCCATCCGTTGCCACGGAGGGCGCAGCACTCCCGATGCTGGCCGGATATCTGAGCGGTAGGTAGGTGTGGTAATAGTCCTGGATGCCATAGGTGCATTATTGTTACTCCTCCAAAAACCGCTGCCGGACAAACTCCGATACAGTGTTTTTTCTTTGTTTAGCCTTCAGTTCTAATTGTTCCCTCTCGGTATGCGTTTTTTGAAAATGTTTTTAAGAAAAATAAAAAGCCCCGATGTATTCACCAAGACTCCATAAAAACAAAAGCCCCGGGGCGATAACCCATGGCTGCAGCTTGCCTGGTTGTCCCGGTTTGAGCATATATAGTAAAGGTAGCCTATCGTTCTATTACCAAGAAAGATTTGTTGGAGTGTCTTGCACCCCCTATAAACTAGGGGAGTTAACGTATTATAATTTATAATCCATTGTAAACTCTCCCCCGAAATGGACTAAAGATTTGTAATAATCTGGTTTTAGCTATGGCATACCACAAAGATTACAATGATTTACTTAATAAGTATGGAGGTTCATATGCAAAGAAGTCTCTGCCCCATGGCAATTGCTCTCATCCTGGCCTTGAGTTGTTTGTGCATCCATCCTGTTATTCCCGCCGCTGTTGCGGCCCC
Source organism: uncultured Peptococcaceae bacterium (assembly GCA_964643075.1). Taxonomy (GTDB): domain Bacteria; phylum Bacillota; class Desulfotomaculia; order Desulfotomaculales; family Desulfocucumaceae; genus Desulfocucumis. The sequence continues at coordinate 131,844 of CAZXQO010000005.1, read as the reverse complement.
ATCATTCAAAGACACCGGCGGCCACTGGTCTAAGCTAGTGGTGGAGAAAGCATTCGCCATGGATTTAATAAAGGGATATCCGGGTAATATATTCAAACCGGAAGACCCGATATCTAGAATAGAAGCCATAGCCATCATCATCCGGACCATGGGGCTGGAAAAAAAAGCGCTGGCCCTGGATTACAAAAAAAGCGGCATTAACCTTCCGCCCGGCATATTCTGGGGACAGGGGCACTTGGTTCTAGCGGTACAAAAAGGGCTTGGCATCTATCGTGGTAACGTGCAAAACCTGCATTTTGCCAGCCCTATAACACGCAAGGAAGTGACCGTCCTGGTATCGCTTGCGCTGAAGGATAAATTGAAGGTAGATGGCGACGCAAGCAAGCTTAGCTATTCCGACAGCAATAAAATCGACCTTCTCTATAAACCGTACGTAGCGGACGTAACACAGAAAAAAATAATGAAGGGGATCGAAAACAACCAGTTCGGACCGGAACTGGCGATGAAAAGAGGTCAGATGGCGGCCTTAGTGGTAAAAATAGCACAAGACGGCTGGTTTGATTAAATATCGCCAGCGAACCCCTGGCGGTGGCGGAAAGCAGGACTGGAATAGTCTCCATCTGCCTTATTTAACAGAAAGGTGGCCTGAATCAATATCTTAATAACTTAGTTACCCGGTACCGTGATGGTTTTACCCTCCCATTCCTGGAAGCTGTTTTTATCGTAATAATCGGCGGCTAACCTGCCTATTTTTTTGCATATATAATAATTCACCGCTCCGGATATAATCGTACCCAGAACCGGTATTATCTTTAACAGTGAGCGCTGGCTTATCCTTATGCCCAGGGAAAGTAACAGTTCCTGCATAAGCTTTACCACCGCCTGCCTGCCCATCCGGGCGACTACCGTCCTGGTCAGCCCCTTCCCCGCCACATCCGATCCCACGGCAGACACCAGCACCCACAACGCTTCCCTGGAAACAGCGGGTATATTTAAATCCCGTCCGTATATAGCCGACATTTCCAGGATCATTTCGGACATAAAATAACTCAGGGCTGTGATGTCCAGAGCTGTACCCCCGAAAACAGCCAGCACACTTCCAAGTCCGGGAAAAGCGCCGGGCAGAGCGGTAACCGCGCCGCTGGCCGCGCACCAGCGGGATTTGCGTCTAATGATCAGATCGCATAGTTCACGACCGGTCATACCGGAATGTTTCTTTTTCATCCCGGCAACTCTTTTTACAACATCTTTTTTATTAACATAATCAAATGGATTGATATATATCATAGTCCCTTGCCCCCGGCTTTTGTCGTACTATATTACTCATTCCCCCGGAGCAACATACATTCCTTCTCAACAGGCATAAATAAAATTTAACCATTTTTGCAATAATAATATAAATAGCTGGCACAGTTTGCCGGAGGTGAGCATGAATGAAAGGCATAAAAATTCAAAGGCGCAGGACCGGTACCGATTGGTGGGCCATTCCCCTTGGCCTCGGCCTGGGTCTGGGCTGGGTGGCTACGGCAAGTCTTTCTATTTACAATGCGCTGGGAAAGGGAAAAAATCAGCCATAAATTTCTCCCTTGATAAACCCTTTTGTTTATGGTAGTATAATTTTTGCCCCGGTGTGATAAAACCGGAGGGTAGCTTTTGACATAAATGGGCGTGTAGCTCAGCGGGAGAGCACTGCGTTCGCAACGCAGGGGTCGGGGGTTCGAATCCCCTCTCGTCCACCAGAAAGACAACACACCGCAGGGTGTGTTTTTTTATAAACAATTAATATAAGAATAGGCCAAACCTTATAAATAACAGGTTCGGCCTATTGAATACTAGAGATTTAAAATCTCAAATTAACCCCACTCATCTTCAATAAAAGTTTTTGCCATATTAATCAACCTCCTTTAGATTATTAGCATATATTTTAACCATAAATGTACTACAAAATTATCATCTTCTTAAAAGGGTAAATATGACACCATCACCGGGTAAAATCCAATCTTTAAATGAAAGCTCTATTCCACCTGTGAAATTATTTTTAGTTATTTTATTATTTCTATCCATAAACCCAAACCCATAACCTGCCAATTCATATATATCATTTTTAAAGTGAAAAACACACCTATACCGTTTACATGGTTTTCTTACCCTATGTGTAAAAAAAGGGTCAGACATGGGAGTTATAGTATTATAAATTATTTCTACTTTACACCTATCTTTAACCGTTATAGTTTTATTGGTTTGCACTCTTATGTTGTACTTATTAATACTTTCATCATCGCATTTAGTATATATTAATCCCAAATCATCTATTGTATTATCTTTCTCTGTCTTATTTCCATAATCATCTATTGAAATAGATTTTATAGAAAGTGACTCCACCTTATACAAATCTCCATCTTCAATGCCGTCAATAATTTGCATAGAAGAATCTATCGGAATAGATTCTTCTATTTCATTAACATTTGGGTTAACAATTTCAAAAATTTTAGTCATTTTCTTCTTGATCAAATTATCTTCAATTTTACATTCTACTCTTATTTCATAATAATCAAAATAACAACCATTTATTAATGGTTTGACATCATTTTGAACTTTGTAAAAAAAGCTTTTCTTGTCGTTTTGCTGTTCCTTAAAATATAATACTTTTTGAACTTTATTCTCTAGATTTCTAAGCTTATCTTGATTTAAAACGGATATATATTCATCCTTAATAAGAATATCGTTCAATCTACTAAAGAAATATTCCCTAAAGTCACTTAATTCAAGCAAGATTGTTATACTACCAAGAATAAACAACGCTATTCCAACTTCATGTATAACTTCATATAATAATTTATACGGAACATCCTTCCGAGATCCATATATTATCTCATGGTTAGAACATATTAACAGTATCAGTAAGCTTAACAAAATAACAGCAACCGGATATAGTTTTACTTGTTTTAATTTTTGACAGCGGCTTTTGATCCAATCAATCATTTACACCACCCCTACTCTTCTTTCCACAGAGTAGGAATATTTTCCTTTATTCTTAATCCATAATATGAAGGAAACTAGTATATGGCGATAGGGGATCTTTGCCTTTTTGAATATATATAGCTTGTCCCTTAATATTATTATAACCAATAGGCTTCCTCAGACACAAGAGCGGAGACTTTCCGGATATAATTTTCTAACACAACCCCAATACCTTGAGATTACAGGAGATCACGAATAGCTAAAAAAGGTCACAAAATTCACTATTGTCAATGCTTCAGTGGTTTTGTGGCAGCCGGCAATTCAACAATTTTCACCTCCGGGCGTAGCTGTCGATGTCAATACCCCTGCGCAGCAGCCATTCGGCTGTAAAGCCTGTGATCACCAGGGGTTTTCCTGCAATTTCGGTCAAATTTGACGACCCGGTCATGAGCATAATTTTGCCCAGTCCAACAATAAGATTGCCTACCGTTTCCTCCAATTCCCCTGCCTTGCCCTTCACCAGTGCTTCCAAAAATGGCCTGGCCATGGCCGTCAGCGCAGCCCCGGCCATCAACGCCCTGGCCATATCCAGGCTGCTGCGCAGTCCTCCCGAGGCAACGAAACCTATATTTAAACCGAGGCTTAGACCCTCTAAAAGGCTGATGGCGGTAGGAATGCCCCACTCCAACGGTTCCTGCTGACACCTGTTCCCCCGGGAGTGCTCAATAGCCAGAAAGTCTGTACCTCCCCTGCCGCCCACATCAATATATTTAACCCCAGCACCATATAACGCCAGCGCAGTTTCCCTTGACATACCAAATCCGACTTCTTTCACCATCACCGGAACTGGGACTGCCTCTATTACCGAGGTGATGTTCGATAGTACTCCCTTAAAGCGTGAATCACCCTCCGGCATGGTAATTTCCTGGGGAACATTAAGATGCAATTGTATACCGTCAGCGCCTATCATTTCCACTGCAGCCCTTGCTTCCTCTGGTGTGCAAGTGGCGCCCAGGTTGGCCAAAAGCAGCCCGTCCGGATTCACCTCCCTGGCCACAGTAAAAGTTTCCCTTACTGAAAAATCATTCAGGGCAGCCTTTTGTGAGCCAACAGCCATGCCTATGCCCTTTTTCCCCGCAACCAGAGAGAGTTCGCGGTTAATCCAGGCTGTTTCGGGATGACCTCCGGTAATGGCGTTTATAATAAGAGGAGCTCTCAGCCTCTTGCCCATAAAAACGCAGGATGTATCCACATCCTGCAGATCCAATTCGGGAGCGGACATATGCACAGGGGTAAGATCGGAAAACCCCGTTGAAGTAGTTCCATCGTCAAGTTCCAACGCCAGTTTGAGGTGATCCAGTTTTCTCCTTTGCCTGGACAAAAGTAACACCCCCGAGCTTAAATGTTTTATCCGTATCCGGTGAATTCAAAAAATTTTGCCATGAGGCTCCGACCCGGGATTATACCAGGTAAGCGACATTGGGTAAAACATCTATTCCTTCGAAGGAACAATCTGATTTCTGTATGCACTGTATTCCATAGACCTGGCAATGATGGCCGCGCTTTCCGCCCTGCTGGCGAAATCGGCGGGATTGAACATGTTTCTGTTATCCCCTTTGAAAAGCCCCGCCGCAACCGTCCTTACCACGGGATCAAGCGCCCAATTGTCTATTTTATTGCTGTCCTTAAAGTTACTGATGACGTCTACCCCGGCAGGAGACAAGCTCAATGCCCTGGTGATCATGGAGGCCATTTCTGAGCGGGTAACGTTCCTGGACGGCATAAACCTGCCGTCTTTATAGCCGGACACAACACCCTTCTCCACGGACGCATTCACATATCCCCTGGCCCATACCGGAATCATATCAAGATCGGAAAATATTTTCTCCCCTTCAACCGGTTGCCATCCCATGGCCTTAGCCAGCATGGTGACGAACTGCACCCGTGTAACCTTTTCCTGTGGCCGGAAGACGTTCCCCGGATAGCCGGACACTATACCCTTTGAGGCCAGCATGGACACATCACTCGCCGCCCAGTGTCCGCTCATATCGGAAAATTCCTTCCTTGGGTGGCGTACAAGAACAAGGGTGCCAAGGTTTTGTACGGCTGCATTGTATACCTGACCGCCGTTACCGGCCGTAGCAGCAAGGGACTGCCATGCTCCGCCATCCCACCGGTAAATGGCATAGTCTGCAGCAATGCCTTGGTCACCGGCATCCCAGCGCAACTGGGCGGCTGATGTCATTTCTGATAATCCGCCATTCGTTGTAAGCAACACGGCAGATACTTTTTCATAGCCGGCAGGCAGCTGCCCGGGAAGCTTATCAGCAGGTTCAGCCGTTATGGTCGTTCCGTCAGGCAAAGCATCCGGGGGTAAGATGACGCTGAAATAACCACCCAGGTTCAACGTAAGGGGCTGGCCGGCACTGACAATCCCCACAGCCTGGTCCTTTTCGGCCACCACTACCGGGACCGCAACCGAAAAACTACGAAAGACAACGTTTAACTTGGTAGCAGTAGGCTTGTCAGGGACGACAAACATATCTCCGCTTACGCTACCCGCTTCAGCCGTCATTTCAAATTGCCCTGGTTTCAATGCGAACACCGTACCGTCTTTGCACAATACAGTCACTTTTATTTGTACCGAACTGCCTGGAGCAACCCTTACCGATGACGGTTCCACCACAATCTTGTTTATATCATCGTCACCATATACCTTTACCGGCTGTACTTTTTCATAATCTCCCTTTTTAGCGGCAATGTCCAGGACTCCGCCGGTTTCGAAAATTATTTCACTGCCGTTTATTTCGCCTTCTCCTGATTTGAGCAACCATGACACATCACCTGGCGTTAGCCTGTACGGATTGTAATATTCGTCGTAACCCCTGGCATTAAATACCGCCGGCAGACCAACCAGTATTTTGTCCGGCCCGTGGATTACCAAACCGGCAAAATCTCCTGGAGGCGCAGTGGAAAAAATACCGATGGCGTCTGGAACAACCCGCGGCGCCCCCTTCTCCGGGACATTGAAAAGTTCCGTTCTTTCCTCCCCGGTGCGCCTGGCGACCATGGTAGTGGACCCACCTCCGTCCAGGTTCACAGCCCTGTCCACCCCCAGTGACTGTATAAAATATGCCATTTCCCACTGGGTCATGCCCTGGCTTTTATTACTTTTTTCTGCGCAGGCAAGGTAGAGCGTTTTGCCGTCGGCGGTAAACCCGACCGCGGTACGTGACACCCTGCCCTTGATTTCCTGGGTAAAATAATTGGGAATGGCCCCGTCTCTAACCAGAATCGCCTGCCCGCCCACCGCCGCAAAGATATTCTCCAGCGGTCCAACGGCATATTCAACCTGAACATCATCACCGGGTTTGAAATTATTTTTAATGAAGGCGGCAGCGGTACCATGAGCCATCAATACATACCCGTCGGCAGGTATGCCCACAGGGGACATGCTGCTGCGTATCTCCCTAACCACATTTCCTGATACCACCATTTCTACAGCACCGTCCGGACCGTTGACATTCCCCCTGCTATTCCTGCCCCAGGACGAATTGTACATCTGCAGGGAATTAATATCAGATGATGCCCCGCCGCTTATAAGGTAAGCCGGCTTGTTTATTCCAGACAGGGGAAAAGTGTTGCCGCCGGGAGCTTTTACCCTGCCGCTGAAGGTAAAAACATCAATTAACGGGTGTTTGTCGCCGGTAATAGCAAAGCCGTACATATCGGATCTCATGGCAGGGGAAGTAATTATGCTGCCGTTGCTGTATGTAAGTCCAATGGGCCTGCCGCTATCTGTTATCTGAAAAAAGTCACCGTTTATGGCCGCCACGGCACCGCTTCGCAGCGCCATGTCCGTTACCTTCTGGTTGGTTTCCAGGCTGCCGTCATTACCAACTATGGTATTTAACTTTATATAGGGATTACTTAAATCAATTTTTAAAACGTAAACGACGGCAGTTCCACCGCCTGACTGGGACTGGTAGGTAGAAAGTTCCGCCCCCGAGGTTACCGGGAAAGTTTCAATCAACCGGGAAGTGGGCAACGCCATTACCGGTCCCGCCCATAGACATAAAAAAACAACCATAATTACGGTTCTTAAACGTAACAAATTAAATTTTGAGAACAATTATTTTCCTCCATTCTGTCATAAACCGCCATTGGCTACAGCAGCTTCCTATAATGACTTTATTTGTTCTTTTCCGGACGGTCATAGTATATGTTCTTTGAATAGGCGGAAATGGGGACACCCACCGCTACAGGTCCCTCTATCAGACCCAGTCTGCGGGCGGCAATGCCTACCCTGTACATGATCCTGTTGTCGGCATTCAGTATGCTAGCGGTTTTTACCGCCGAGCCCAGAGCAATACCAACATCAAAGAGTCTCCAGGCACAAAGGGGTCCGGCAAATTCCGGGCCTTCTTTTTCCCTGAGGTCTGCGCAATTGCTGTATCCGCAAGCCCCGCAGTTCAATCCCAGTGGTTTATTCTCCTTCAGAGAAAGTAGCAAAACCGCGTCGGATCGTCTGACATTATCCGCATCCCGGTCAAAATTTATTTTTTTGCTCTCCTGACCAAAACGGACCATTTCATCCGCCAGTGCAATTATATCGTCACCGCTTAATACCCTAATGTTCACGTAATCCTGACCCATAGATTTAGGCGCCGTGCGTGCAGATAGAGCCATTAACTCCGCCACCATTAGCATTACGTCAGACATCTAGCTACCTCCTTGCACCGCTTAAGCATATATTTATATCCTAATCAGTCCGTAAATGGTAAATCTTTTATATTATAGTCGTATTCTGTCCTAAAAAAGTTCCAGCTGTTCGTCCCTGTTTAGCTTGGCCTTAAAAGAGCCCATTTCCCTGGTCAGGGTTATCCTGTTTTTACCCACCTGCACAACCGCACCGGGAAAAGCCTTTTCCACTTTGATGACACTTTTTTCGCCAACCCTTACCACCGGCGGTATGCCCAGTCCACTCCCCAGTTCCTGTATCTCTGCGTGCCCTTCACAAAGTATCTCGCCGCCCTTGAAAGACCCCTTGACAATAACATTGCCTCCGGCATTGATGGTGGAATTCAAGCATCCCTGCCCGGTAATGTTCACATTACCGGCGGACTGTATGATGGAAGTCATGGCAGACCGTATAAAAATATGGCTGTCGCTTTGTTCCTGATTTTGAGATAAAAAATCCAGAGCCAAGCCCACGGACTTCACAGCCTTGCTGAAATTTTCAATAGTTGCATTGCTTAATCCGCTGAGACATTTTAAGGAATCAACCGCCGTTACTATTTCCTCAGGCATGTCCTCTCCCTGGGTCTCGGTAAAACTGTGGATATTTTTTAACAGCGGCCTCAGGTTTTTAAAACGGCTGTCCATCATTGTCAGCAGCACCCGCCCGAAATCCATCTTATTAAAATCAACATTCTGAAGCTTTTTTAACTGCTCAAAAGCCCTGGTCAGATTCATTAACTCGGTATAAATGTCCATCAGCATAAAATTTACTTTTTTAGCCCCGGGGAATATAATGCCCGACCTCAACTTACTTCCGACTACATTGCCCCGTATAACCAGTCTCGCCCCGCTAATTACAGTAGCCCTGGTAATAAACCCCATAACCTCAATATTCCCGGTGGCTTGGACCTCCATTGCCTCCTGCACATTGCCGGTTATGCTGATATCTCCTTTAAACCTCAGGTTGCCTGTCTTAATATCTACGTCTCCATTCTGGACATATACCGAGTCACAGCCCACGGTTCTGTTGGTTCCAGCCACTTTGACCCATGGGTGTCCGCTGATGGCTGAGTATACTTCACCCCCGCTATCAGACAGTACTGCTCCTTTACCTGCCTGAAGTTGAACCGTTCTGGGCTTGGGCGGCGGCAGTATTTCTCCTGTGACACCCAGACCGTCGGAGCCATTGGAGCCGGGATGCTTTTGGGCCAGCATTGTACCTTCGTCAACGGAAACCAGTGTGCTGGTTTCCCTGAAATCCACCGTATCCCTGTCGTCCAAATTTTCATAAGAAATTGCAGAAGAGAATAACAATTCAACAGTCTCGTCTATTCCTGGCGTAGGTGGTACGCCCCTGGCTATTACAACGGGTTCCTTGGATGGAGATACCATGAAACTTTCGATTTCATCAGCCAGAACACCAAAAACAACCCCGGCTTTTGCTAATTCATTATTAATGGTTTCTTTATCCAGTATGTTATTTTCGCCTGTAGCTGATATCGAGGCAGCCAGCTTATCTTTGGATATGGCGACCTTAATGTTGCCTTTATCCTGCTTTGAAGTCATGTGTTTCAGCACCCTCCCCGATGATATTACAAAAATACATCCAAACTCTTTATTATATAAATAAAATATAATTATTCTCTATGAAGGAACTTATTTCCTGCAATTTCTTTGCAATAGTTTGCATTTAAATCTTTATCCTTCATAAAAAGTTCTTACTTTTTTATGAAAACGTACGGACCCTTACAAACTTTTCCTGACAAAAAGTATCGTATAATTATTTTTCCCCTTAGTCTAAATTTGACACTAATCAGTATATTCGGCAATAGCAATTGCGCAAAACAGGACTATTGGCTTAAGACAAATTGATATAATAGTCCTGTTTTCTAAAATAAAAATATACGGGATTAACAAACCCCTGTTGAAATTAATAATTGTATTCAGATTGAATTTTTTGCAGGAATTATTACTCGATTCTCGAATAAATACAAGCAAACAGAAACACGGAAGGGGGATAAACAGGTGTACTCATATCATACAGGGGAAATAAAAAATCCCGGACTTGAATTAATGCTTGTTCTGGTCAGGGTGATAGGATTCGTAGCTATTGTATTAATTGCCGCCGGTGCCGGCATGGTAGCAGGACTGCCGCCCGTGGCAAGCGGCACCATAGCCGGGGTGTTCGCCGCAGGATTGATGATAAGCGGTTCTTTTCTTGAGGTGATTAGCTTCAAATGCCCTAATTGCGGTACGGTTACCAAAACTATGAAAAATTTCGGTTCTTATGATTGCCCCGTCTGCGGCACGGAAAGTGTTATCACCAGAGATGAAATAACTAAACTATAAATCAAAATCAGGTAAGCCCGTTGACATAATATGTCAACGGGCTTACCAAGTGTATAATCCTTACCTACAATTAGTCTCTTTCATGATTATCATTAGAAATATCCTCTACCTCTTGAACACCTTCTTGCATGGTTTCTGCAACTTCTACCAAATCGTTTTTAGCAGGGGCGATTTCTGCCTTCAGGTTGGATATTTTTTCCTTGGTTTTTTCCACTACCGCAATACCGGCGCCAGCAATACCTACACCGGCTTCAAATAAATGATCCCGCATGTGTTTATCATTACTTCTCCCGGTCCTGGCTTCTTCCATGAGCTTTTTCCATTCACTGGAGGCGTTGCCACCGGCATCTTTAACGAATTCATTGGCACTCATAACAGCGCCAACTGCTGACACCGCGAGCCCCCTGACGATTTTTTTAACAGCAGGCATACCTGCTATTCCTATAACTGCACCGATGAGCAAAGCACTTGACGGTGAAATCTCTCCCAGCCCGATGTTCCGCATCCACCTCATACGAATCCTCCTTTGTTTAAAAATGTAGAAATTATTATTAATATATTTTTAATATTTTATTTTTATTATGTAAGTAATTTTTAAAAATTTTTAATAAGTCATATCAACGTTGGTTAAATTGACATTGAATAGACATCACAAAAATATCGTGGCGAATGTTAATAGCTTTTAAAATATGGGATAAAATATAAAAAATATTATGGGTGGTACGTAAAAAATAATGACTGATCATAACCTGTTAATATACCGGCACTTGCCCGGCAGAATAAGATTGCAAATCACCCAACTGAAAAATAATCCGGCCCTGGCCAGAAGCCTTAGCAGGTATGCTCAAAAAAGTACCTTGATAGAGAATGCCAATTTCAATCACCGCACCGGTAGGGCTTTGCTGGTTTATAATCCCTACAAATCATTGGAAAAGGAAGTTCTCCGGGAAATATCGGAAATATTAAAAGGCAATAGCAACTTTACCGAAAATGATCAGGACAGCATAACCAATTTATCTTTCGATAACATTATAGAGCCTGAAGACCAGGCTTTAAGCAAGCAAATAGTAAATGTCAGCTTAAGTAGTTTTATACTGTTGGTAATATTACTAAGAAAAGCAAGAGGGAAAAGTTTCCCCTGGACCCAATCACCATTATTATTTAATATTGCCGCGGTTACAACTATTGTTGCAGGTTATCCTTTTTTCAAAAGCGGGTTGGCCAGTCTTGTAAAGGGACATAAAGTTAGTCATGATGCTATCGTAGGGTTAACAGGTATGGTGCTGGTACTCTTGAGGGAAAGCGTGCCCGGACTCACGGTAATATGGCTCGCCAATATAATTGCACTAATCGAATCCATTGTATTAAAATCCACTGTGAAAATCAGCAGGCAGATTGTCAGAGAAAACATCAGCGATGGGTCAGAGGACAGTATTATTAATTATAACTATCCATACGCTGACAGCCGGGACCTGCCGGATAGCTGCCAGAAACATGGGGCGGCAATGGAATATGCCCACAGGGTATCTGCTATGTCTTTCGGGGTGGCCGGGTTGAGTTATTTAACATCACGAAGTATTGACAAGGGCACCGCAATCCTGTTGGCGTCTTCACCGGGAGCCGCCGGTCAGGCTCAGCCATCTGTGATGGCAACCGCCACTGCTCTTGCCTCCAGGTACGGCATATTACCCACTAATCCCCGGGTGATGGCCAAAATAGCAAATATTAGAACATTTGTTATTACCCGGAGCACTATACTTGCCCCTGACCTAACCCTGGGTAATGTTTTACCTGTAAGCGGCATCTCTGTCTCATACTGCCTGGCCGTCGCCTCTGCACTGGGCATAAATTCGCTTTACTATGCGGGATTATTTCAGGATTCGGAGAAAAACACCGGTAGCTCTGGATATTCCGTGTCCATGGAAACAGATTCTCCTGAAGGTGTGGCCGGTACCATTGACGGGGTTGAGGCTTTCATGGGAACAGAAGAGTTTATGTTGAAAAATGGTATTAAAAATCTTCTGGCGGAATTCAAAACCAGGAGATTAAGACATTTTTACCAGGCACCCCTTTACGTAGCCTACAACGGGATTTTGATGGGTGTTATTGGTATTACGAGATCGGTGCCTCAGTATAATAGGGAGCTTCTAAATAGAATAGCTGCTTTAGGTGTCAAAACCGTTTTAATAACTGTGGAAAAAAAGGAAATGGCCGGGCCGGTAAAGGCCCAGACTGGGATCGAGATAATAAGTGGTGTTTCACCCTCAGAAATTCCGGAAATAATTGACAGCTTACGCGGTACTGACGGTGTATTGGCCGTTTTGGGTGTTGGCCGGGAAGACGAGAGGGCACTACAAAAAGCAGATTTACCTATCGTACTTAGTGGCATCAACTATAATATTTTCCCTCACCCCGATCTGTATATCAATTCCTGCGAGTTGTCAAAAATATATCAGATAGTTTACATCGGCAGGATCTTCAGGGAAAAGATAGAGCAGAATCTGTTACTCGTTAAAGGAATGAATCTGGCAGGTCTTACTCTGGCTGCTACTGGGAAATTATCAGCGTCCGGGGCGACAATATTCAATAATCTTACTGGGATTGGCGTTGCCCTTAATTCACTGAGTCTGATAAATAAAAATATCTTACTACGGCCACACCCGAGAATCAAGGACATATAGGCTTGCCGGAGCAGCAGGCAGTATAGCAATAAAAGCAGCTCAGCGGGAAACCGATTGAACTGCTTTTATTTTATACCTTGTAAGCATTGTTGTTGTTAATTAGATGATCTCTCTTCCAGCTTCAGGATAACCCGGGCAGACCCTCGGCGGTTCCGGCCGATAACACGTTTCCGGCCAGTACAGCCGTCGGCACGTGGGCTCCCGGTTTGGCGCAATGATCTCCCAACCCCCAGTTACGGGGATTTATCTTCTGGTTATCCTGCCAAAGGAAATGCCGTCCATTATATTCTGGTTTGTTTCCTTGCCCTTCTGCCTCACATAAAGAAAAAACTGTCCCAGAAAGTCTTCCCAGAGGGATGTTATAACCCTATTGTGCTCTGGTTCTTTTGCCTTGGCATCAACGGTTATATCCACAACCTCTTTTACCTGTACTAAAATTTCATCAAGTTTATCTTTTAAAACACTTGTATTGTTGATTGTATCACCTCGCTATCAGTTGTTGTTGTCGGATACTGGATCAATGGCATCCTTAAATTTATTGAACTGTGCCTCTGCCACAATATCTTCAAATTCTTCTTTTACCCTTTCCACCATAGTCTGGGTTTTTTCTGAAAGGTCCATGAACTCCCCGGTCGCCTTGCGCATGATCTCACGTAATTTGCCACTGGTGGAGGGCAGAAGAAAAAGGGCAGCCAGTACGCCCAGTATCCAGTAGGGAGTGCTACCCGATAAAAAACTACGTTTTCCTTGCATTGAATACAGCACGTCATCAATGGTCATGTTTCTGTCTTCGGCTTCTCCCACAATTTCCCTGGCCAGTTTTCGTAGTTGCGGGTTTCTTACCCTGCTCAGCTTCTTTTCAAGGGAGTTTATTGACTTTAGCTCATTTATCAGTTCTTTTCTGGTTCCGGCCAAAGAATCATAATGATTCTTGTTAGTCCTTTTGCGATAACCACGTCGGTTATCCATTTCTTCATAATAGTCTATATCCTCCAGAATGTCCCTTTTGGCCCTGTCCATAGCCCTTCTATTATATCTGTCGTCCTCATAACTGCGGTACAAAGGTTTAGCCAACCCCTTTCTCTGAACAAAGTTTAAAACATAAAACAATTATATCCATTATTTTACTGAAATATTATTTTATTAGTACATATTCCCACATTTTTTGATAAAAACTTATCCGTGAGTCAATAAGTAATTAACAAACTAAATATAAAATATTTACTGTAGCGAGATAGGGGGTAGGCAGCTTGATAACAGTCTCCTCTCCTCTCCTCTCCCTGCTTTTTATAGAATTTCGTTACCGCCTATAATGGGCGGCTTTTTTATGCTAAATAATAATTATATAAAAAAAGGACATATTAACATTCTGTATATAATGACAGGAGAATGCTACTATGCTTTTCCAGAACAATGCTACAAGAATATCCGTTAAGATTATCCATCATTTGCCAGGGCGAATAAGAATAAATATGCCTGGTTTAAAAGACAACCGTATTACAGCAGTTATTTTAAGCAACACCCTGCTCCAACTGCCAGGTGTATTAACTGCAAGGGTTAATACCAAAACAACAACCGCTTTAATTATCTATAATCCTGATAAAATAAGCCCGGGCAGCATTTTGGCAAATATAATTGCCTATAAGGATAGTATCGACGTCAACTGCGCCGCTACTTGCGAAAAACTTATTGACCAGCAGCAAATGGTGCCCTGGCCGCAGGTCGATGCAGCGAAGGTAGTGGACTTGCTCAAAACGGACCCCTTGCGGGGATTAAGCAATGCAGAAGCGGCCATAAGACTAACCATAGCCGGGGAAAACAGGTTGTTTGCGCCCGAGCCACCGGATTTTTTAACAAGAATATTTGCCCAGATGAAAGATTTTCTTGTTCAGACGCTGCTGGGCTCCAGCTTAATATGTGCTTTGATGGGTGAAGCGGTAGACGCCATCGCAATTATGCTAATAATCATAATAAATTCAGTGCTGGGCGCTGCACAGGAAGGCAAAGCCGAGCAGGCTCTGAATGCCCTCAAGGATATGGCCGCTCCCTCTGCCAAAGTAATACGGGACGGGGGGGTAAAACTTCTAGAGGCCAGCCAGCTTGTACCCGGTGATATAGTTGTACTGGAGCCCGGTGACGGCGTGCCCGCAGATATAAGATTAATTGATGCAATCAACATAAAGGTTGAAGAATCAGCCCTTACAGGCGAATCCCACCCGGTTGCCAAAAGCGCCGGTGCTATGTCGGACTGCGTTACCCTGATCGACTGCGATAATATACTTTTCATGGGAACCGACGTTGTCAAAGGCAGGGCTAAGGGAGTTGTGATCGCCACCGGTCTGCAAACGGAGCTGGGCAAAATATCGTCAATGTTAAATGAGCATCAGGTTGAGCAAACCCCACTTCAACATAATATGTATAAAGTAGGACAATCAGTGCTCAAGGCGTCTATTGCAGCCAGTGTCGCGGTAGCCATTCTTGGCATATTACGGGGTGGCAGTCCGGGACAGATGTTTTTGACAGCGGTAAGCCTGGCAGTGGCTGCCATACCCGAGGGATTGCCGGCCATTGTTACCATCGCCATGGCCTCCGGGGTGCACAAAATGGCCCAGAAAAATGCCATTGTAAAGAAAATAAGCTCAGTTGAAACCATAGGCGGCACTACAATTATTTGCACGGATAAAACGGGTACCCTGACCAAGAATGAGCAAACCATTAAGATGGTGTATTGTGCAGCAGATGAAAGCTGGCATGCCAGCGGTTCCGGCTACAACCCGGAAGATGGCTGTTTTTCTGCAGCTGACAAAAATTTACGGGGGGATAATTTGAGATTCACGCTGCTGGGTGCATCATTGTGCTGTAATGCCAAATTGGAACCCCGTTATGAATCAGGTGTTAAAACATGGGATATAAAAGGCGAACCTCTGGAAGCAGCAATTCTGTCTGCCGCCCGCAAAGCGGGGATCAGTGATGAAATATTGGGCCAGTTCCACAGAATTTATGAGGAACCCTTTGATTCTGTACAAAGAAGAATGCATGTGGTGTGCCGCCATGAAAATAACGAACTCCTTATGTTTGTTAAGGGGGCATCTGATACAGTACTGCCCAGGTGCAATTCATACAGATCCGGAAAAAACAACTTCCCACTGACTGAAGGTGTAATAGCAAAAATCTATCACTCCGTGGATACCATGACCTCTAAGGCCATGAGGGTACTGGCAATCGCCTGTAAAACTGTCCCTAAAGGTGAAGTGAACGGGTATACAGACGATACTGAACTGACGCTGCTGGGGCTTGTTGGCATGATCGACCCCCCAAGGCCTGAGGTACCTGCAGCAATCAGAAAATGCCTGGCCACGGGTATAGGCATAAAAATGATCACCGGCGACCACCCCAATACAGCCATGGCTATAGCCCGGGAACTTGGCATGGAAGGAATACGGGAAAGAGTAATAACGGGGCAGCAGCTTGAGTCCATGGGTGATGCTGAAGCCACGGAGGCTGTGTTAAATAATTCGGTATTCGCCAGGATATTACCTGAACACAAACTAAAGATTGTAAGGCTCCTTAAAGGCCGGGGTGATACGGTGATCATGATCGGCGACGGTGTAAATGACGCCCCGGCTGTGAAGGAAGCTACCGTCGGTGTGGCCATGGGTCTAAAAGGCACCGATGTAACAAGACATGCCGCCGACCTGATACTAATGGACGACAATTTTTCCACTGTTGTTGTGGCCATCGAACAGGGCCGGGGTATATACCGGAACATAAAAAAATCTGTCCGTTATCTCCTGGCCACTAATGCAGGTGAGGTTGGATTAACCTTCCTGTCCGTCGCCTCCGGACTGCCACTACCCTTGCTGCCAATTCAGCTATTATGGCTGAATCTCCTGGGAGATGGCCTGCCGGCGGTGGCCCTTGGGGTGGATTCAATACAAACCGGGCTATCCAGGCAAACAGCACAAGGCTCAGACTTTTTTGACAGAGACTATAAAGCAAAGATAATAAGACGAGGCATTACCATGTCTATCAGCGGGTTCGGAACTTACTGGCTTGGCCTGACATTGTTCGGATTGCCGGTGGCCCGCACCATGACCCTTACATCGATTACCTTGGGACAGTTCCTGCATGCACTGGAAATAAGAAGGGAGAAAGAAAGCCCCGGCAAAGGGCAAAATAGTTTCTTAAACATAAGCCTGCTTGTCTCGGCGGCACTCCTGATGACCACGATTTACTGGCCGCCGGCACGTAGAATCTTCGGTACCACTTTCATGAACTGGCGAAGCATGTGCATCGCCCTGACTGGTGCTGCATTTGGCTCGGCGCTGGACAAACTGCTGGAGCCGGTACATAGGAGTTTAATAGAACCGAAAGCAAAGGAACCGGTATATGGCTGCAAAAACGTGGAACAGTGAGAGGGAAAAGTTAAAAATCATCCACTTTCTGCCTGGCAGGATTAGGCTGAGGCTGCCAGGCAGATACGGCACTGCTGAAATTGATGAACTGAAGTCCAAACTATGCCGGCAACCTGTAGACACATAAGTTCGTCCCGAGTTATTGTCGGGACAGGTGCAACTGCCTGTCGCACAAAAAGGAAAGACCCCTCAAAGGCGGTCTTTCCTTTTTGTGCATAAATATAAATCCGGGATAAACAATAGATAAGTGTAGTATAATCGGAGGTGTTAATATTGACAGTTTCAACTATTATTCCTACAACCAGGCTACCGGTGGAAAACCCCGGAGCTTATGGGAACCCTGCAACAGTGGGATTGTACATAAATGACCGTGAAGTAAGGGTGCCCAAAGGCACCAACTTACTTGAGGCGGCCCGCTCCCTCGGCATCAGTGTACCCAGTCTCTGTTACCTTAAAGATATCCACCAAGCTGGTACCTGCCGGGTCTGTCTGGTGGAGGTGGATGCAGGCGGCAGGCGAAGCCTGCAAGCCTCATGTGTATATCCCGCCACCGACGGCATTAGGGTATACACCGATTCCCCCAGGGCCAGGCGGGCCAGAAAGCGTGTGGTGGAATTAATGCTTTCCGAGCATGACATGCAGTGTTTGACCTGCGCCCGCAATCTCAACTGCGAATTGCAAAAACTGGCGGACGAAATGGGGATCCGAAAAATAAGGGTAACCGGTGAACGAAGAAAATACCCCCTGCAGAATAAAAACCCTTTTATAGTCAGGGACTATAATAAATGCGTCAAATGCCGCCGTTGCGAGGCAGTATGCCGGGAGGTACAGGGTGTTAACGTTTACTCCGCCAAAAACAGGGGCTTTGATACGGTAATTGCACCTGCCTTCATGAAGGATCTGGGAAAGGTAGACTGCATAAGCTGCGGGCAATGCGTAATGAACTGCCCTACAGGATCCCTGACCGAGCGCGAATATATCGACGAAGTCTGGCTGGCTATTGAAAGCCCGGAAAAATACGTTATTGTCCAGACGGCCCCGGCCATTCAGGTAACCCTGGGAGAAGCCTTTGGCTTGCCTCCAGGCACCAGGGTAACCGGCAAAATACCCGCCTCACTGCGCAGGCTTGGTTTTGACCAGGTATTTTCAACGGAATTTGCTGCCGATTTAACCATCGTTGAAGAGGCCCACGAATTATTGGAACGACTGGATAAAAACGGTAGACTTCCGCTAATTTCATCCTGCAGTCCAGGCTGGGTAAAATATTGCGAACACTTTTATCCTGAATTTGTAGAAAACCTGAGTACTTGCAAATCACCCATGGAAATGTTCGGCGCCCTGGCCAAAAACTATTTCGCACAGAAAAAAGGGATCACTTCCGAAAAAATGGTGGTGGTGGCTATAATGCCCTGCACTGCCAAGAAATTTGAAGCCTCACGCCCGGAAATGATTACCCGGGGGGGCCGGGATGTGGATTACGTACTGACCACCAGGGAAATGGCCAGAATGATCCGGTCCGCAGGCATAAGATTTGATGAACTGCCGGAAGAACAGTACGATCAGCCACTGGGGATTTCCACCGGTGCGGGGGCTATTTTCGCCGTCACAGGAGGCGTAACCGAAGCTGTGATCCGCACAGCGCTGGCCTTGACCGGCTCTGAGGGAAAGGGCAGGCTGGATTTTAAGGAAGTCCGTAGTTTAAGAGGCATCAAGGAGGCAACCGTCAATTTAAGAGGTAAACAAATAAGGATGGCAGTGTGTCATGGCACCAGAAACGCCAAGAGGCTGCTGGAAAGAATAAAAGCCGGTGAGCAATACCACTTTATCGAAATTATGGCCTGTCCCGGAGGCTGCATCGGGGGCGGCGGGCAACCAATAACCGCCGGCAAGCAAACGGAAAGGCTAAAGCAAAAAATAACCGGGCAGAGAGCAAAAACGCTCTATCAAATTGATATTGATAAGGAATATAGGAAATCCCATGAAAACCCGGCAGTAAAGCAGTTATACAAGGAATACCTGGGGCACCCCCTGAGCGCCAGAGCCAAAGAAATTCTGCATACCAGCTACACGCCCAGGGGTAAGACCTCGGTAAAACTGCTGCACTAATTATTAGTATTCAGAATTCAGTAGTCTGAATATTTTAAGACAATAAACCGTTCTCTCATGCTGACTCCTGACTCCTGAGTAGTTACCATTAATTAAAGACACAGGCTGCATAAGCCTGTTTTTATTTTAAACCATTTTTATAGTATAATTTAACAAAACAAGCCTATACGTTGTATAATGGATACTATTCAGGTATTCAGAAGAGAAGTTTTATTTCCGAAACGTCACCGAATCTTCAAATATTTTCGCCGGTTCTCTCATTCTGACTCCTGTCTCCTGACTCCTGTCTCCTGAGTAGTTACTTATAGCTGTTCAGTATAATTTTTCACAGAAAGGAGTGTCTTATGGAGAGCTTCAGACAACCCACTCTGCCCGGAGGTATAACGGGCAACTGTAGAATGCTGGCCACCATCCGATCCGATGGTGCATTGCACAGACTCTTCTGGCCAAAAATCGACTGGGGACAGCATATGGGCATTTTTATGGTGGGTATCCAGGAACCTACCAATCGCACCCTCTGGCTGGAAGGCGACTCCTGGCAGCACCACCAGTACTACATACAGGAGACCAACGCTCTTGTGACGGAACTGACACGACAGGAGAGCGGAATTAAGGCTGAACAGACCGATATGATTCTGCCTGATCGCGATATACTCCTGAGATCATATAATATAACAAACCTTTTAGACCATCCCAGAAATTTTAAGCTGGTGCTTTATTTTTCCTTTGAAATTAATGAATCCGACATTCAGGATGGTATGTATATAGATACCGAAGCCAGCGCCCTGGTGCAATTCAGGCGCGATATCTACCTGGGCCTCATGGCAGCCGGGAAAAAACCGGCCGGATTTCACTGTGGGAGAAGAAATACCCCCTCGGACCCCTTTGAAGCCGCATCCAGAGGTGAATTCTGGGGAGGTATGGACAATATCAAAAGCAGTGCCGGCGCTATAGCCTGGAACATAGATCCCATTGACGCGGGTTCAGCCAGAAAAATCGACCTTTATCTGGCTGCTGCCGGCGATGCCCGCACCCTGATTTCCACTTTAACCGAAGCCGTTGAGACAGATTCCAATAAACTTATTGAAGAAAACGCCAGTTACTGGTCCGGCTGGCTGGCTGACTCATCAGCTTTGGACCCCGCAATGCAGGATTTCCTATTGTACAAAAGATCGCTTCTGGCCATTAAACTCATGTCGGACAGCGAAGACGGCGGTTCGGTGGCCGCTCCGGAATTTGATTCACACTATATGGCCTCCGGAGGTTACGGTTACTGCTGGCCAAGAGACGGTATGTTCGTGGCGTTGGCACTGGACGAGGCGGAATTTCACCATGAGTCGTCTCAGTTTTACCGTTTCGCCGCGCGGGTGCAAAACTCTGACGGCAGTTGGCAGCAAAGATATTTTTTAAATGGGGACTGGGCGCCCACCTGGGGTCAGCAGATTGACCAGACTGGCGCGGTGCTGTGGGGTTACCGGCATCATTACCTGCTCTCCGGGGACAAATCTTTTTTCGAAGAAATATGGCCGTCCGCCATGGCCGGAGCACAATATCTAGTGGAAAGCATTTTACCCGATAACAACCTCCCACTGCCCGGCATGGATTTGTGGGAGGATGAATTCAGCCAGAATACCTATGCTGCTGCAGCCGTGTGGGGCGGTCTAACCGGAGCTGCCGGCCTGGCACGAATAAAAGGAGAAATTAATCTGGCAAAACTCTGGGAAGATACGGCTGCTAAAATTAGAAAGGGTATCATCGAATTCCAATGGTCCGCCGGGCAGGCAACCTTTACCAGAGCCATCAATAAAAAAGTTTGTCTGGAAGAATACAATTATGCCCGGGAGCGGGGCCTGCAAGCCAGAAAAATTGAACTTCCGGGCACCCCCGGACTATGCTATACAGTGCCCATAGACAGCCGGATAGACAGTTCCCTGCTGGGTTTGTGCTTTCCGTTCGGGGTGCTTTCTGCAGACGACCCCATGATGTCCGCCACAGTAACTGCAATAAGAGATAAACTAGGCAACTACCAGGCAGGTGGTATACACCGCTACGAGAATGACTCATACGCCGGGGGCAACCCCTGGGTTTTAAGCACACTGTGGCTTTCCATATACATGTCCTTAAAAGGAGAAAAAGCAGAGGCGGAAAACCTTATCAGGTGGGCAGAACAAAACAGCGCCGCTAGCGGACTGTTGCCCGAGCAGGTAGATAAACATTCGGGCGGGCCAGCTTGGGTACTGCCGCTTAACTGGTCCCACGCCATGTACGTGCTAGCCTGCCTGGCGGCAAGGGGAAAACTTAAAGGCTTTACCAAAGAGACAATCTCCTAACTTCTCTTGATTTAAGCAGGTTATTAGCAGAACAATATGGAATTACTATTCAAGTATTCAGAAGTCAGGAGTCAGAATTTAGAATATTTTAAATGATAAACCGTTCTCTTATTCTGACTACTGACTACTGACTACTGACAAAATACTTTACCTGATGGGAAGTGAATATATTGAAAATAATAGATGTAGACTCTTTTGTCCGGGAAAGACAGGATGAAATCCTGGCACTAGTCAATATCTCCCTGAATAAGGCCGGGGACGCCATTCAGAAGAGAGTTGCCTCAGGTGAAATCAGCGCCAACTTCCAGGACGTGTTACCCCTGTTGCTCTATGAGGTGCTCACGGCCAACACAGTGGCCACGCTAAGGCTGGTATCGGAAATGATTAACAGTAGCACAGAAGAACATCCTCAGGAGAATGCCTATGATAACCACTAAAACTTATTATTTCATTGCTTTTCTGATAGTTGCGGGTATTATGGCTTTTTGGGCAGGGTTTTTATCAGCCAGGAAAAGATAAAAAGGGTCAACCCCGATGCGAAAAGGGGTTGACCCTTTCTAAATATCCCAGTTAATTAATAGGAAAATGTAAAGCTATCCATTACCCGGCTAACGGGCCTGGTCTGGAGAAATTTATTGGGCACCCAGGATTCAAAAAAATATAACGCCCCATTGGTGGGATCCCATCCATTCATCGCGTCCTGGGCAGCCTTTTGGGCCGATTCCGATGCGGGTTGATTAATCCACCCGTTTAATACAGGCTCAAACTGGTACCTGCCGTTATCAACCTGGTACACCACACCGGGAATAGTATCCGGGAACAGTCCGCTCCTGGTCCTGTTCAGAACAACAGCTCCCACTGCCACCTTGGTTTCGTAGGATTCTGAATCTGACTCGGCAGAGATAATTCTGCACAGAAGGTCAAAATCATTTCTTGATATGCCACCATTGCCACCCCTGCTGACCGCAGGGTCTGGTTGACTGTCGCCACCAACAATTACCAGAGTCTGACCGGGATAAATAACCGAATTACCCAGGCCATTATCACTCATTAATTTTTGGGTACTAAGACCGAACTTCCTGGCAACTATGTACAGGCTGTCTCCGGGTACTACCGTGTATTTAGATTTATCTTCAATATATAGTTTTTGACCGGGATATATGCTGTCACTTTTCAGGCCGTTTAAGGATTTTATCCGCTGGGCAGAAACACCGTATTGCAAACCGATTTTGTATAACGACTCGCCCGGGGAAACCACGTGCGTGGCAGCATGGGCAACTCCCGGAAGTAAAACAAGAAACGCCAGCAACAACAAGAAAGGCATCTTTTTTGTCAAACTCAAGTTGTCAGTCCTCCCGTATGGCCTCCGAAGTTAGTTGATGGGTTCGGATGGGAGACACCCTACCGTGCCTTGACGAATTCACCTCACTTGGAAAGGCAGCAGATTCACCCCGCTTAAATTTTTCCCCCGTACCCTGTACATCGTCAGGGATTCGGCCGGATTTATGGTTGTCCAACTATAATTATACAGTGCTGCCGATTCCTAACCAAGCTGTAAAACATGGAATTTCAGTGCTGCCTGGCCCTTATTTTGTCATTTATCCTTTCCATGAGATAAACCGTGGAAAACACATGGTGCAATCTGGATGCCAAACCCTCCAGAGAACAGTCCGCGTTGTATAAATCCGTGGTTATAACCAGCTCAACATTGTATTCTCCCTCCAGACCGGCCTTCAGGGAATGTAAAATCTTTTTCCTTGTTTCTTCATTTTCCAGTCCCCCCCAATTGGTATTACCGGCAATCTCGTGTTCTGGGATCTCTTCTTTTAAAACCTCAAAAAAATATTCCTTGAACTTTTCAAAGGAAGGCCTTTCTTTACGCATGACTTTTTCTCTCCCCCTGTAATTTTATAGCTATGGGCAAGTCAGCTTCCGCCAGGTCGTATTTCATAATATCTGCTATTTCTACCCAGGAAAAATCATTACACTGCCTGAGCATCGGAACACCTCCCAACCTCCGGCAGAAATAAGCCAGCAGCAGAATATTCCTGGTGCCGTAGCTGTGGGCTACCGCCATAAAAATATCCAATACGGCTACATCCATATTCAACTCTTCTTTAAGCTCTCTGGCCAGGCAGTCTTCCGGAGTCTCCCCGGGTTCTATTTTTCCACCTGGAAACTCCCATTTCAAGGCCAGCTGCGCGTCTTTCTTTCTCTGGGCCAGCAGCACCCTGCCGTTCTCCACCATTATTGCTGCAGTAACCACTGTATACAGCACTACAAACCTCCTTAACTTTAAAAAAATAACCCTGAAAAAGAAAAACTCCGATTAGCTTGACCCAGACGACTCGCGCCTCTGTCAGTTATCTTTGTTCTGCCTACGTCTGAGGCGTCAAAAAACCTTCTCCGTCAATTTCCGTGTTCATGCCCTTGGAAAGAGTATTGAGCCTTTTCAGCACCCTCTGTCTGTCCGTTCCGGACAAAACTCTGGGCTGAGCATTGAAAATACCGGTAGGTATAGCCCTGGCCCGGGCGATCCGCCCGTTTTCAGCTTCCACCTGGAATATAATCCCTTCCCTGGATTTAAAGGAAGACGAGGTGAAAATAAAATTGCCTGTGCTATACGCGATAACTTTATTATTATAAAATTCTATACCTTGTATAACATGCGGATGATGTCCGATGACAACATCCGCCCCGGCATCCACCAGTATGTGGCCAAAAATTATTTGATCCCGACTGGGATAATCAGCCAATTCCTTCCCCCAATGTACACTAACCACCACAAAATCCGAATTTTCAGCCAGGGATTTCACTGTCTCCTTAACTACGCGCTGGTCATAACCACTGGCTACACCCCATTTTTCAGGGCCAGCCACCCATGAACCGTGCGGAAATACCCTGGTCAAGGCCAAAAAGCCCACTTTCAAACCTCTTTTGTCAACTATTACCGGAGTCAGGGCCTGTTCAAGGTTCAGGCCTGCTCCGGTAAACAGTATGCCCATGCGCTGTAGATTGGCCAGCGTATCTGCCATGGCCGGATAACCGAAATCCAGGACATGGTTATTAGCAAGAGTAAAAACGTCCACCCCGGCCCTTCTCGCGCCATCCAGAACAGCAGGCGGTGCCCTGAAGGTATATTTCTTTTCCGGCTCCGGAAGTCCTCCCGTACTAATGCAGCATTCCAGATTCGCAGCCGTTATATCCCCTGCACTTAAAAGACCGGACACATTCTCCCAGGGATAGTCCACTCCCTTTTGAGCCATTATTTTTCCTACCCCTGAGGCCAGCAGCACGTCCCCGGCAAGGTTTATCAGTACCGGCTTTTTTTCAACTGCTGCATCAATTGGCGGTATTTCTGAAGCCTCAGTGCCTTTCTCTCCGGAGTATACATACTCCCTGACTCTGGCATTAAATCCCGCCAGGGTGCTGTCCGGAAAAAAACGGGAAGCCAATAAACACATGAGTACTATGATTATAATAATAAATTTTCCTCTGGTGATAAGCTCACCCATTTAAAATAGTATCCTTCCATATCGGGTAATCAGAGATTTTTATAGTTCCAGAAAAATCATGCCCGCTAGTGTAAAAAACATAAGGACATATTGATAAAATTTAACAGAAAGGTGGAAAATCCTCCTATGGCATTAAAAGTACCACATACGCTTTAGAACAGCTATAAAATTTTTGCCCGTAAACATATTGATATTATTTATTAGCTGAAAAAGCTATAATGATATACATAAAATTATATGAAAAGGTGTTGTATGGAAAACAATAGCCCGGTTCCTGAAAGGGCCTACCTGATTGGAGTGGAACTCCCCGGTAAGAATGATTTGGATGCGCATGAGTCCATACAAGAGTTGGTGCGTCTGGTAGAAACGGCGGGAGCCATGGTAACTGGTTGGTCCTTGCAGAAAAGAAACCGGCCAGGCGCAGCAACTTTTTTAGGCAAGGGCAAAATCGAGGAAATAAAGGGTGCACTATCAGACCTGGAAGTGGACCTGGTCATTTGTGACCGGGAGCTTTCCCCTGCCCAGGCCAGAAACCTGGGGGAAGCGCTTGATACCAGAGTTATTGACCGGACTCAGCTGATACTGGATATTTTCGCCCAAAGGGCCCGGACCCGGGAGGGTAAGCTCCAGGTGGAACTGGCCCAGCTGAATTATATGCTGCCCCGCCTCACCGGAATGGGTATACAGTTGTCCAGACTGGGTGGCGGTATAGGCACCAGAGGTCCCGGTGAAACAAAGCTGGAGGCGGACCGCAGAAGAATAAGAAAAAGAATATCCGACCTCCGGCATGAAATCGATGAGATTAAAAAGCACCGCGCCCTACTGCGGAGCGGCAGAAAAAAAGTCCCCTTTCCCCTGATAGCCCTGGTGGGTTATACGAATGCGGGAAAATCCACCCTGCTTAATACCCTTACCGGATCCGAGGTGCTGGTGGAGGATAAGTTATTCGCCACCCTGGACCCCACCACCCGTAAGGTGGTCCTGCCGGACAACCGGACCGTACTGGTTTCAGATACCGTAGGATTTATCAGCAACCTCCCGCATCACCTGGTGGCTGCCTTCAGGGCTACCCTGGAAGAGGTGGTAGAAGCAGATTTACTACTGCATGTGGCCGACGCCAGCCACCCGAATCTGGAAGCTCAGGTCAAGGCGGTGGATAAGGTTTTATCGTCACTGGATGCCATTGCTAAACCTAGCATTATGGTATACAACAAGGCCGATCAGATTGATGCCAACTATCCTCTTGGCCAGCCCACGGAAAAAGAGATGGTTTTAATAGCAGCCAAAACCGGTTTCAACATCGACGGTTTATTACAAAAAATAGCCGAACACCTGTCCGGCAAAAAAATAATTAAAACCTTTTTCATTCCCCATAACAAATCTTCATTACTCCCTCTACTTCACGGAAACGGTAAAATACTGCGCCGCCAGCATCGCAGTGACGGCATGGAACTGGACGTGGAAATAGACGAGCTATGGGCGAATAGAATTAGCGCCCGTTTAAACGGAACAAGTTGCTAAATGCAGTAAGAACTTTTCTCCCGGCAAACGCCTGCGCATTTGCCGGGTTACAGCACTACAGACTTTCCCTTAAAATCTCACTTATATCCTTTACTGTCATAACATCATCCTTACTCAGGTTTTTCAGGCTGTCTTCCAGCATTACAATGCAATAGGGACAGGCTGTGGCCACAATCTGAGCTTCCTTCTCTGCCGCTTCTTTTATCTTAACGTCGGAAAACCTCTGACCGGCCTTGGTTTCCATCCATATCCTGGCGCCGCCGCCGCTGCAGCAAAGGCTGTTGTCCTTATTGCCTTCAAATTCCACTAATTGTAGCTCAGGGACAGAAGACATCAAGTTCCTGGGAGCATCAAAAGTTTTGCTGTGCCTTCCCAGATAGC
Organism: uncultured Peptococcaceae bacterium; assembly: GCA_964643075.1. Taxonomy (GTDB): domain Bacteria; phylum Bacillota; class Desulfotomaculia; order Desulfotomaculales; family Desulfocucumaceae; genus Desulfocucumis. The sequence goes on along the minus strand of CAZXQO010000005.1, from coordinate 104,845 downwards.
AGGGCTCATGATAAATTACTTTACCGCCCACCGGCTTGGAAAGTTTAAGTTTGTCCTGGGCTATCATTTCATCCAGCAACTGGGTGTAGTGATATACTTCAAATTCGCCGCCAAATTCCGGATACTCGTTTTTGAAGGTGTAATAACAGTGCGGCGATGTGGTGATTATTTTTTTGACCCCTTTTTTGTTGTACAGACCAATGTTATACTCGGCCAGCCTGGTGAAATCTTCCTCGGCGCCTATTTTCCGCACCGACTCACCGCAGCACTGTTCCTCCACCCCGATTATACCGAAGCTTACTCCCGCGGCCTGCAGGAGTTCCACTACGGATCTGGCCACTTTCTGGCTGCGGCCGTCATAGGCGCTGGTACAGCAGACAAACAGCAAATACTCTTTGTCCGGGGTATATTCAGGAACCTCTACACCTTTCAGCCAAGCCGTACGCTCGCCGCGCTCCTGGGACCAGGGGTTGCCCTGGCTATTGATACTGCCCAATACCGCTTTTAGGTTTTTGGGTATACCGCCTGTTTCTGCTATAACGCTGCGCATTGAACGTACCACATCGGGAATTTTAATGCCCCGTGGGCATCTCACGGCGCACTGGTTGCAGGTGGTGCAGGCGAAAAGGTAGTCATCCGACTCGTAGCCGTCATATCCCAGCCTGCCCATGTGGAACATGGCCCTGATGTTAAATTCAGATTTTTCTTCCATTCTGCCCCAGGGACATGAGCCGGCGCATACTCCGCACTGCATGCATTTTTCAATTTCTTCGCCGCCGGACATAACAATGGCTTCCCTTACTTCATCGAAAACCATTAGTTCTGACATTGGGTTTCCTCCTTAATTAAGGTTTGGGGACACACCTTCTTGGGTTAGTACTACAGCGCAAACTAAACGTTAGCGGAGCCATGGGGACGGTTCGAGCGCTTCCGAAGCGTAGCGAAGGACCGAAGGGAAAGCGATGGAACCGTCCCCATGGCGTAGCGGGCATAGCGAAATAAGCAATATTACGCTGTAGTTAGTATTAGCTAAATTTCCAACTTATTAACTAATTTTGAAAAGTAATGCTCCCAATTTATACCAGAAGTTTTTTCATTTCTTCCTTTAGCAGGGGCACAACTTCGAACAAATCGCCCACTATGCCGTAATCGGCAACCTTGAATATGTTGGCTTCCGGATCCTTATTAATGGCCACTATGCACTTGGAGGAACTCATGCCGGCCAGATGCTGAATGGCGCCGGAAATTCCACAGGCTATATAAAGCACCGGTGACACAGTTTTACCAGTCTGGCCCACCTGGAAGGAATGGGACAGCCAGCCGGCGTCAACCGCTGCCCTGGAAGCGCCAACGGCAGCACCCAGCACATCTGCCAATTCCTCTAGGATGGCGAAGTTTTCAGGTCCCTTCATACCGCGGCCGCCGGATACAATAACGTCTGCCTCAGTTAACTCCGGGCGGGTGCTGATCTGTTTTATGATTTCTTTGATAACCTGACGTACATCACCGGCACCGGCATTTACCGGTACGGTTTCAGCCGCGCGGCCGGTCTGGGGTGCGTCTGCTGCCAGCACGTTGTGGCGGATGGTGGCCATTACAGGGCGGACTTCCGGACAGGCAGCTTTGACGAAAGCTTTGCCGGCATATATGGGTCGTGTAAAAACCAGTTGCCCGTCTTCCATGGCTATGTCTGTGCAGTCAGTCATTAGGCCGGTGCCCAAACGTTGCGCCACCTGCGCTGCCAGATCGCGGCCGGCCACGGAGCAGGCCAGTAAGATGGCTGTAGGCTGATGCTCTTTGGCCAGATCAGCTAATACATTGGTGTAGGCATCAGTGGTGTAGTTTTCCAGCGCATCCGCATCCACCACAATTACCTTGTCTGCACCGTATTCTCCCAGTTTTCCCGCCAGGCTGCTGATTCCCTTGCCCATCAAAACGGCACAAAGCTCTTCGCCCAGGGCATCGGCTGCCTTGCGGCCCGCACTTAACAATTCATAGGTTACCTTTTTAATTTCTTCATTGCGCTGTTCTGCAAATACCCAGATCCCTTTTGCCATACTATTAAAAACCTCCTATCTGCCGGTAAAAGCTCTTTTTAATTAATAAGCATGCCGTTTTGTTATAAAATTATATAACCTTGGCCTCTTCCCTGAGGAGCCTGACCAACTCACGGGCAGCCTCAGCCGGTTCGCCGGGGACGATTCTACCGGCTGCCCTGGCAGCAGGCATAAAGAAATTCAGGGCTTTTACCTTGGGAGCAACCTGGGCCGCGTCCAGGCCGATATCACCAAGACCTATTTTCTGCATCGGTTTTTTCTTGGCCTGCATAATACCCTTCATGGAGGGATAACGGGGTTCGATTCCACCCTTCTGCACCGTCAGAACTGCAGGCAGGCTAACCTCGATAACGGCGTTGCCGCCGTCTATGTCACAGGTAGCTACGGCCTTGCCTTCTTCCACTTCGGCCTGGGTAACCATGTTAACCACGGGTACGCCCAGTATTTCCGCTACCCTGCCGCATACCTGGACCGAACCGTCGTCAATGGCCTTGAAGCCGCCGAGAATAATATCATACTCCATGCCACCCACTGCTTTGGCCAGTATGGTGGCGGTGGTGAACTCGTCAATTTCCTCAGTGCCTGGATCTATAAGAACAGCCTTATCGGCGCCCATGGCCAGGGATTGACGCAGTGTTCTCTGGACCTCATCACCACCGGCGCTGACTACAGTCACTTCTCCCTTTAATTTTTCCTTGATGCGCAGACCCAGTTCCACAGCATACTCATCGTAGGGGTTCATTACCAGGCTGACGCCCTGTTTGTTAATTTTTCCGTTGCTGTCAAGGGTTATCTTTGCCTCGGTATCAAATACTTGTTTCATTAAAACAACAATTTTCATTGTCTTCCTCCTGTCACACCTTTCTCTATTTTAAAATACTGGCGGCAATGACCATGCGCTGTACCTCGCTGGTGCCCTCATATATCTCTGTAATTTTGGCGTCTCGCATCATGCGTTCAACCGGATATTCCCTGGTGTAGCCGTAACCGCCAAAAATTTGTACCGCCTTGGTGGTAATCCACATGGCCGCTTCAGAGGAAAATACTTTAGCCATGGCAGCTTCTTTACTGTAAGGAAGTTTGTTATCCTTCAGCCAGGCAGCTCTATATACCAGCAGCCTTGCTGCTTCTATCTTGGTTGCCATATCCGCCAGCATCCACTGTACACCCTGATTTGCCGATATGGGCTTGCCGAACTGCTCCCGAACCTTACTGTAATTAATGGCGGCTTCATAAGCTCCCTGAGCAATGCCGACAGCCTGTGCTGCAATTCCTATGCGCCCGCCGTCCAGGGTCATCATAATAATTTTAAAGCCCGTGCCTTCCTGCCCCAGCAGGTTTTCCTTCGGTATGCGGCAGTTTTCAAAAACCAGTTCGTACGTGGCGGATGCGCGTATGCCAAGTTTGTGTTCTTTCTTGCCAAAGGTAAAGCCCGGCGTTCCCTTTTCTACTATAAAAGCGGATATACCTTTATGTTTAAGGCTTTTGTCGGTAACTGCAATAATTACATAAATATCTGCTTGAAAAGCATTTGTAATAAATATTTTGGTGCCGTTAAGCACGTATTCGTCCCCGTCAAGCACCGCAGTTGTTTTGGTTGCGCCTGCATCGGTGCCCGCAGCAGGTTCGGTTAAACCCATGGCGCCGATTTTATCTCCGTTAGCCAACAGAATGAGGTATTTTTGTTTCTGTTCCTCTGTTCCAAAGTGATATATTGGCCAGGCGCACAGGGATGTGTGGGCCGAAACGAGAACACCACTGGAAGCGCAAACGCGGCTGAGTTCTTCTACGGCTATGGCGTAACTAATATTATCCATACCCGCTCCCTCGTAATCATCGGGAAAGGGTATGCCGCTAAGGCCCATCTCGGCCATCTTTGTCCATAAACTCCAGTCGTATTCCTCTTTCTCATCCATTTCCGCAGCCTTGGGGGCAATTTCATTTTCTGCAAAGTCCCTTACCGTTTTCTTCAACAGTTCCTGTTCTTCCGTCAATTTAAAAAACATAGCAACTCCTCCTTGTTTTTGACAGGGTATGCCGCCTTGTTAAGGCCACGCAATATCGTTATATCTAAAAGAGATGAGCAAAAAACATGCCAATCCCCAGTAATACACCATCACTGTCAGGCTTTATTTTTTGACTTCTTTGAATATTTTAACAACCAGTTGATTTTATGTACAGCGATTTTTGTTTTTTAATAGTTCTCCTTCATTTTAATAATCATAATGTTGAATAGTTAATAAACATTTTTTCATGGATTACTAAAAGGTTGAAACATCCCGATAACAAGACATATGTCTTGTTATCGGGATGCCGTAAAACAGATTTATATATAGATAGCTGTAGCCGTTCAATAAGCGGATGGGTGATAGTTTGTAACAGAAAACAGGTTTTACTCAACTGTTTGTGTAGTATAAAATAGCATAAAAAAGGAGCCTGGTATGCAACCGGGCTCCTTTTTCTATTTATGCCGTCTGCGCCCTGCCTGCATGCCTGCTTATGGCCTCCTGGAAGAGCTGCAGGTACTCCACCCCTGAACGGGCCCAGGAAAAATCCAGTTCCATGCAGTTCCTGCCCAGCTTCGCCCATTGTTCCTGATCATCCCTGTAAACCTTTAGTGCCCGGGCTATGGCATGATAAAGCGCCCTGCCGTTGTATTCCGAGAAGACAAATCCGTTTCCGGAACCAGTGGCGGGATTATAGTCGTGCACCGTGTCCGCCAGCCCGCCGGTAGCCCTTACTATAGGTATTGTACCATAACGCATGGCAATCAACTGACCCAGCCCGCAGGGCTCGAACCTGGAAGGCATGAGAAACATATCGACACCAGCGTAAATCCTCTGGGCCAGGATGGAGTTAAAACCAATGTAGACTCCCATTTTCTGAGGATATTTAGTCTTGAGTTTGTTAAACATCTCTTCATAATGCCTGTCACCACTACCCAGCACCACAAACTGCAAATCCAGATGCATTAGTTCATCACTTATCTCCGCTATCAGATCCAGCCCTTTTTGATCCACTAGCCTGGTAATAAGCCCCAGCACAGGGACATCCTTTACCGGAAGCCCTAGTTCCTTTTGCAGGGCATACTTATTTTCCTTTTTATATTCAATGCTGTCTTTATCGTAGTTACGGTGTATGCGATGATCAGTTTTGGGGTTGAATTCATGATAGTTTATTCCATTGACGATACCGTAAAGGTCGTGCGACCTCTTACGCAGCAGGCCATCCATCCGCTCGCCAAGTTCCGGCCGCTGTATTTCCGAGGCATAGGTACGGCTCACTGTATTTATGACATCGGAATATATGATCCCCATTTTCATAAAACTTACCGAGCCGTAAAATTCCAATTGATCCGGGGTAAAATACTCATCGCCCACACCCAGAACACGCAGGGCTTCCCGGGGATAATTACCCTGGTACTGGAGGTTGTGGATGGTATAAACAGTGGATATCCTGGCATAAAAAGGGTCGTGCCGGTAGCGGACTTTCAGAAGAAAGGGTATTGGGCCGGACTGCCAGTCGTTGCAATGTATAATGTCGGGCTGCCAATTCAGCCGTGGCAGCATTTCCAGCACGGACCTGCAAAAGAAGGTATAGCGTTCCGCCTCATCGGGAAACATGTACATTCTTTCCCGGTAAAAATAATGGTGGTTATCCACCATATAGACCGGTATGATGCGGTGTTGACCCTGAAAATGCGCCTCCATGGATGACTCCCTGATAATTGCGGTTTCGGCCCTATTGACGAACTGCACAGGAAAGTCCATCCGGTAGGCAGCGCCCTCTATGCCTTTATAATGCGGCATTACCACCCTTACGTCGTTACCTATGTCGTCGTTTCCCACCAGCGCCAGGGCTTTGGGCAGGGAACCGGCCACATCTGCGAGCCCGCCGGTTTTGGCAAAGGGAACCACCTCAGAAGAAACCACCAGTATTTTTAACGGCCTGTCAAACATATCTGGTTACCTCCCCGGTATTATGAGTAAATACATGATCGTATGCAATCTCCACATCCCTGAGTACCTCCGCCGCCAATTCGGGAGGCGTGGGATTGATATAGAAACCGGTTCCCAATTCGAAGCCAGCCATCTTCGTCAGACGGGGCAGAATTTCAACATGCCAGTGATAGTGTACAACGTCCTCTCCCGTGTTGACGGGACAGGTATGCACCACCATATTATACGGCGGACCGCACAGGGAACTGTCCATTTTCTTTAGCGCCAGCCGGATTATTTCGGCCAGGCTCCTTACCTGAGCCCCGCTGACCATGGCAAAATCAGGCTGATGGCTTCTTGGTATAATCCAGGTTTCATAGGGAAATCTGGAAGCATACGGGGCGATGTGGATAAAATCATTATTCTCCCAAATTATTCTGTTTTGCTCGTGCAGTTCCTGGTTGATCATTTCACACAATATACAGCGCCCGGTTGCCACGGCATAGTTTTTTAAACCATCCATTTCCGCCCTTATCTCCGGGGGCACCATAGGCACTGCCAATATCTGCGAGTGAGGGTGCTCCAGGGATGCCCCAGCCGTTTGCCCGTAATTTTTAAAAATCTGAATATATTTCATACGCCCGTCCCTGCGCAGATCCATTATTCTATTCAGCCAGGCCCAGATAACTTCCTCTACCTGTTTAACGTTGTGTTCCTCTATTTCGGAATCATGTTCGGCCGTTTCCACCACAACCTCGTGTGCCCCCAGGCCTTCCATGGTACTGAATATTCCGAAATTCCGGACCTCTGGGCTGGCATCTATACGCACTGCCGGGAATTTATTGGGAACAACCCTGACCCACCACCCGGGCTGGTCCCTTCTGCTCCCGTTCTCCCTGAAGGCTATAACTTCCGGCGGCGTATCATGTTCATTGCCCTGGCAAAGCGGGCATTTGCCCTGCTTTTTTTCATCCCCGGACACACTGAAATCACAGGGACGTTTACCACGTTCACTGGCTATGACCACCCATCTGTCCACAATGGGATCTTTTCTCCATTCCGGCAAGCTTTCTTTGCCCCCTTTGCTAAAAAAGACAAATTTCTGGTTGTAGTATGCCACAGATCAACGGAATAAATCAGATACCACAAATTTATTTTACAAACCAGGCGTCTTATGACTGATACATACATTTTTTAAATAATAACGCCAAACGAAAAAGGAATAAAATGTTATATATCGAATATTCCTCTATAGACTCATAAATTGGAGGGGGCTGTCTCCTATGACCGGCAATGCAGTTAGTATCAAAGGAACCCGGGATGGCCTGGTAATTCTCATCGACCCAAGCATCGAGTACGAAGAAATAAAAAAGAACCTTCTGCTGAAAATGGAATCAGCAAAAGGCTTCTTCAGAGGTGCCAAATTTGCTGTTTACGAAAACCAGACGGTCACGACCGGACACTATGAAGAATTGGAAGACATATGCAGGCGCTACGGACTGGTCCCTTCACAGGAAGTATCCTGGCCCCCTGCCGTAAGCAAGAATTCCAGTGTTCAGCCCGGAAAATCCATCAGTTCCTCCGGCAGTAGTCCGGTGTCCTTGCCCGTACGCCGGTCATCCCTGTCACCTGCCCGGCCCGGGGAAAAGGCAATGTTAATTAACAAAACCCTGCGCTCAGGCCAAATTGTGGTAACACCCGACAGTCTGGTAATACTGGGAGACGTTCATGCCGGGTCGGAGATAGCCGCTGGTGGTAGCGTATTAATATCCGGCTCTTGCTACGGCACCATTCAGGCGGGCCTCAGCGGAGACGATAAGGCCCTGGTGCTGGCGCTGCAGTTTAGCCCCGTACGGTTAATGATAGGCGGCTTGCAGGCGGACAACTCACTTTTCGACAGGAACACCAAAGGCCCCCTGGTTGCCTGCTTGCACAAAGGAAAAATCATTGTTAAAAAACAACAGTGACAATATTGTAACTACACAGGAGTCAGAATAAGAAAAAGGTTTATCGTCGGGACATTCTGAATTCTGAATTCTGACTCCTGAATTCAGATTACCTGAATAATTATTTCCTCATTTATTCCCGTCAAAATAGCGTTTTGCAGCCAGCAGTCCTACTATGGATTTAGCATCTTTTATCTCTCCGTGATCGACCATTGACAAAACCTTTTCCAGGGGATAGCTTTCCACCTGAATAAACTCATCTTCGTCAGTATGCTGCTGGCCAGACTTCAACCCGCTGGCCAGGTATACATGCAATTTTTCCGTAGTGAAGCCGGGCGTTGAATAAAATGAAGTCAGATGCATCCATTCCGACGCCTCATGGCCAGTTTCTTCGCCCAATTCGCGTTTAGCAGATACTTCTGGCTCCTCACCCTCGTTAATTTTGCCCGCCGGGATTTCCAACAGCACCTCTCCTACGGCGTAGCGGAACTGTCTTACCATCAGCACTTCCCGGTCCCGGTTCAGGGCCACCACGGCCACCGCCCCGTTGTATTCCACCACTTCCCTCTGGCCTTTTTTGCCGTTGGGTAGTTCAACCTCGTCGAGCCTGAGATTAATTATCCTGCCTTTATACACTATTTGCGAGGCCAGTTTTTTCTCGATAAGCACGGTCATGTATACAACCTTCCCTTCGTTAAGCCGTAATTATAATAATTATTTCATACGTCTGTAATCGCCAATAACACTATATATTATACCAAAATAATGTATAAAAAAAGAAGCCCCCCAATATACAGGAAGCTTCATTAATCATCATACCATAATCTCCAATTCTAACGGACGTATCTTTAATCTTATCCTTTTTTCTCTCTTGGAATAACCACGGTGAAAGTGGTGGGTTCCGAAGATATGGTAACATTGCCGCCGTATCTCTCAACGGTAGATAATACTATGCTTAGGCCAAACCCTCTTCCATCTCCTTTGGTTGAAAATCCGGTTTCGAATATTTTGGTTAAAATATTCTCCTGGATAGAGGGACCTGAATTGCCAACACTGATGATATAGGCTTCCGGGTCTTCCCGGGTATGAATGGATATAAAAGCCGCATATTTCCTGGCTTCACCGGAAACAGCATCCATAGCGTTATCAAGGAGGTTGCCAAATATAGCGGTAATATCTGTTGAATTAATTGATAAATCGGCCAAGCTACTCCCTATTTTTAATACAAATTTTATTCCTTTGGAACTAGCCTGGGATATCTTACTGTTCAATAATGCAATAAGCACCGGCTGCTTTAATACCATAACCTGACTATTAATACTAGTCTTGTCCAACACTTCTTTTAGATATATGTCGGCCATATCCGCTTTTCCCATAGACAACAGCCTACCCAATACAGTAAAGTGATTCATAAAGTCATGTCGTTCGGTACGTAGTACGGTAATAAAACCATTAATATTTTTCCTGTACTCATCTTGTTTCTCTACTAATCCCTTAAGTACTTCTTTATCCTGCGTTGTCTTGATCAAAAAAACTACCATTGCCAAATAAAGTGCTAGTAAAGAAAATATTAATTGAGCATAAAAAATACTAATTAATTGTGAATAATATAGTGCTTCTATTACTAAGGCAATAAGAAAGGTTATAAAAATCAAGGATACAATTAATAATTTATTCATTTCTTTTGCTTCTCTGACCGAACAAACTATATTTTCTACCATGTAACAACCACGTTATAATTCTATTTTATTTAGTTGAAAAGGTATTTTCAAGGAAAAACATTGGATAAATATGGTTAACATTGTCGATAATTTAGTCAATTCTCCTTCATAACCCTAATACTCTATAATCCCGCCAGCCTTTTCATGGTAAAGACGGCCAGTCCGGGCAGAAGCGCGTAGTCCTCTGTTTCCAGATGCTCCGGTGCGGACGCGTCGAATACCACGTTGCCGCTGGTAGGAAATTCGTCGTCTCCCTCCCATAGCACAAAAGTGATTGGTATTTTTGGAAACACCGGCACCGTTACCGAATAATCCCCCAGTTCCTCTCTCGTACCGCCTAACCCCTCACCAGCCTCTATTAATTTTAATGGATTCCTGCCAAATATTGATACCAGTGGCCGTATGCACCTGTTGGTAAAAGGTGTTACGTAGATAAACCCGCTGGGCATTTCGCTGAAGGAAATATGCCTTCCCTCCACACCAGCGCCGGAGGCGTGGGTTAAATAATGCAATATACAAATTTTGTTCTCCAGAGGCACATCCCCACTATCGGAGGCTTCAACTTCTCCCTCAGGGTAGCCGACTCTGTACTCTTTTCCCAGGAAAGAAATTTCAAACACACCACTGCCGTAATTGTATTTTACGCCGGAATTTACCGCCATCTTTTCCGGCAAGGACAGGGAAAACTCCACCTTTGCCTTATCGTGGGCAGGGTTTAAATTTATCAGAGCCATAATTACCTCCTGATATTTTTATTTTAATCTTCTATAGTCATAGTAAAATATAATAGAAAATCTTTCTATAAAGGTAAATTCCTCTTGCTTGAACTAAATTCCTTCACCTGTTTAATATGTTGGACCGGTACAGCCGGAGTTATCCCGGGACGATTTACAGAAAAATTTTGGAACGTTGGAAAGACATATGGCTTATTATATAAAATTTGGAGGAATTTCAAGGTTACCCTAGAAATATTTTTTTTGCGGGTTTAAATTACTAACCACTAAATACCATATATTTAGTGGTAAGAAATATGCAGCAGTAAAGGGGGACTACATTTGACCGCCCGGGTTGGCATACCTAGTTCATTACTGTACTACATGCACTACCCCATGTGGCACACATTTTTAAAAGAATTAAATTTAGATGTGGTTCCCTCCGGCCAAACCAATAAAAATTTCCTGGATCAAGGGGTTAAGGAAGCACTTGCGGACGCTTGTGTACCGGTAAAATTATTTTTTGGCCATGCCCTGGCCCTACGCGACAAAGTTGACTATTTATTTATACCCAGAGTGGTGTGTCTTAACCAAAAAACCATCTACTGCCCCAAATTTTTGGGATTGCCGGACATGATCCGCTACGGATTGCCCGACATGCCCCCTATTATAGATATACAGATGGACGTCAGAGAAGGTCGTATGGCCCTTTTCCGTGCTTACAACCAGATCGGGAGTACATTCGGGGCAGGTTCCTTGCAGATTGCCCGGGCGTATTTAAAGGCGCTCTATGCCACCGCTCGCTACAACGCCCTGATGCTAAAAGGCTGGCACCCGCCGGAAGCCATCAAAGCTGTGTTAAATCCCAACAGTAAAGACATTGCCACGCCGGCAGGAAAGGGTGACCTGAATTTTGCGGTGCTGGGGTATACCTATGCCGTGCACGACGATTACATCAGCGTGGGATTAATCGGCAAATTAAAAAAACTGGGGGTAAACGTCATTACTCTGGAAAATCTGCCGCCTGCCACCCTGGCCAGACAGAACTGCAATCTGGACAAAATTATGTTCTGGACATACAGTGATTTGGTGCTGCGGGCTAGCCATTACCTTTTCAAATCCGGACGGGTTGACGGTATCATTCATCTTACCGCTTTTGGCTGCGGTCCCGATTCCATGGTGGATAAGCTGATGGAACTGACCGCTAAAGAATACGGCAATATTCCCTATATGAGCCTGACCATTGACGAGCACAGCGGGGATGCTGGTGTGTCTACACGCCTGGAGGCTTTTACGGACATGGTTAAACGCAAAAAGGAGGTTTAAACTATGCCCAGGGTAACCTTCCCGCACATGGGAGAATCTTACCGCACCTTTAAGATGCTCATGAACGATTTGGGCAATGAAGTTGTGATTCCTCCCCGCCCCAGTAAACGCACTCTGGATTACGGCGTACGCCACGCGCCGGAATTCGCCTGCCTCCCTTTTAAAATACTGATGGGCACTTATGTGGAAACATGCCGCCTGGGAGCGGAGATTATTGTGACCAGCGGCGGCATCGGCCCATGCCGGGCCGGCCAGTACGGCCAGCTACACAAAAAAATATTGCTTGACTTGGGATACCCGGTGGATATTATTGTTTTCGAACCCCCCAGGCTTCATCCCATAGATTTTTTGCGCAATATTCAACGCCTGAATCCCAACCGGATATCCTATCGGGCTATATGGGACTGCATAAAAAGGACCTGGCAAAAGTTAATAGCCCTGGATGAGACGGAAAAAATTACTCATGTGGTCAGACCCAGGGAAATCGTAACAGGCTCCACCACCCGCATCTACCGCAAAGCATTGGAGTGGATTGACCGGTCTCATTCCGCAAAGGAGATCGAAGAGGCACACTCCTCCGCAGTGGATGCCCTGAAATCGGTGGAGCAGGACCCGGAGCGAAAAGTTTTAAAAGTAGGGCTGGTGGGTGAAATATACGTTCTATTGGAACCGGCCAGCAATCTTGAAATAGAAGAAACCCTTGGCAACCTGGGTGTGGAAGTGGAACGTTCCATGTTCCTGACCGGCTGGACCAGGGAAAACACTATCAGCGAAAACAACGAAACAATCAGCGTCAAGGACGCTGCCATGCCTTATATACCCCTTTGCATAGGGGGACACGGCAGGGAATCTGTCGGCCATACGGTAGTGTACGCCAAAAGGGGGTTTGACGGAGTGATTCAACTGGCCCCCTTTACCTGCATTCCGGAAATTGTAGCCCGTACAATTCTAACCAGCGTCAGCAAGGAGCACGGCATTCCGGTGCTTACTTTCTTCCTGGATGAACAGACGGGAAAGGCCGGCATGTCCACAAGACTGGAAGCCTTCGTGGATCTCATGAAACGTAAAAAATGGCAGAATGAGTTGCCTAAACATAACGCAGTCATCATCTAGCAATGAACTATATAATGAAAGGACAATATCATGAAGGCATATCTGGGAATTGACGTGGGCTCGGTAAGCACCAACATTGTGGTTCAGGACGAGGCCGGTAAAATTCACGCCGGCATCTATCTACGAACCATGGGCAGGCCCATTGATGCCCTGCTGACGGGTATGCGGGAAGTGGGAGCATGTATCCCCCCGGACCTGGAGATAGCCGGAGCAGGCGCCACAGGCAGCGGCAGATACCTGGCCGGTGTCATGATTGACGCCGACGTTATAAAAAATGAAATTACAGCCCACGCCGTGGCAGCCTCCATGCTGGTGCCGGACGTACAGACTGTGCTGGAAATAGGAGGCCAGGACTCCAAAATAATTATAATGTGCAACGGCATTGTTACCGATTTTGCCATGAATACGGTATGTGCCGCCGGTACCGGTTCCTTTCTTGACCAGCAGGCATCCCGGTTGAATATACCAATTACCGATTTCGGAGAACTTGCCCTTAGTTCCGGCGCACCGGTAAGAATAGCAGGAAGATGCACAGTTTTCGCGGAATCGGACATGATCCACAAACAACAGATGGGACACCGCCTCCCGGATATTATCAACGGCCTATGTGAGGCTTTGGTTCGCAACTACCTGAACAACGTGGGTAAGGGCAAAGAAATATTATCCCCGGTGGTTTTTCAGGGTGGCGTGGCCGCTAATAAGGGCATCAAGGCAGCTTTCGAACGTTGCCTCAGCTTGCCGGTGATTGTTCCTGAGTATCATAATATTATGGGCGCCATCGGCGTCGCTCAACTGGCCAGGGAAGAAGTACAGAAAACCGGCTGTACAAAATTTAAAGGCTTTCACATTACAGGACTGTCTTATCGTACAGGCAGTTTTGAGTGCGATGGCTGCCCGAACGCCTGTGAAATTGCTGAGATTTACGAAGGAGACAGGGTTATCGGCAGGTGGGGTGCCCGCTGCCAGCGTTGGGATATCATGAACTAGTAAGGTTTATATTTTAATTTTTTATCACATTATAAAAAAACCATCCGTGTTTAATCCTAACCCCGAAAAGGAGGACTATAATTGAATCGCGTAATACTGGCCCAGGTGGTATATATTTTAATACTTTGCATCATGGTTGTTTCCGCTTTATGGGTAATGTACGACAGCCGAAAGCGCGGGCGCCCTCTGGGCGAGGTGCTGAGCTGGGGCCTTTTTACGGCGGTTTTTTTTGGGCTGGGCCTGATAATATATCTTTATTGGCGTAATAAAATGCCGGAGCATGAATCTCCTTGATTGATATTAATTAGAGGAGTTGATTACTTATGCCTATAGATCTTACCGAAGAACAACTTATGATGCGCGGTATAGTACGCAAACTAGTTAACAAAGAGCTGGCCCCCAGGGCGGCGATGTATGATCAAAACCATGAATTTCCCTGGGAAAACATAAGAAAAATGGGCGAACTTGGACTAATGGGGATACCCATTCCAGAGGAGTGGGGCGGTGCAGGCTGTGATTTTCTTTCCTACATCATCACCATTGAAGAAATATCCAGAGCCTGTGCCTCCACCGGAGTCATCCTGGCGGTACACACCTCCGTGGGTACCTTCCCCATACTTCTCTTCGGAACTGAGGAGCAAAAACAAAAATATGTACCCAAGCTGGCTGCGGGTGAATACATTGGCGCCTTTGCCCTGACCGAATCCAATGCCGGTTCTGACCCGGGCAACCTTTCCACCACCGCCAGGCTTGAGGGAAATCACTACATTGTTAACGGCACAAAAATTTTCATCACCAACGGCGGCGTGGCTGATGTTTACGTAACCTTTGTGCGCACCGGGCCGGACAGCAAGGGCTATAAGGGTATTACCTGCCTGCTGATTGACAAAGACACCCCCGGCTTCTTGATAGGCAAAAGGGAAGAAAAAATGGGACTGAACGCATCTCATACCACTGAATTAATCTTCGACAACGCCCGGGTGCCCAAAGAAAACCTGCTGAGCATGGAAGGAGACGGGTTCAGGATTGCCATGGCGCTCCTGGATACGGGCCGCATAGGTATCGGCGCCCAGGGGCTGGGCATCGCTCAGGGAGCGTTTGACGTGGCCCTGGCCTACGCCAAGGAGCGGGTAATGTTTGGTAAACCTATCATCGAGCACCAGGCCGTAGGCTTCATGCTGGCCGATATGGCCACCCAGATTGATGCCGCCCGGATGCTGGTTTATCGGGCAGCCAGGCTTAAAGACAAGGGGCTGCCGCTGTCCAAGGAAGCCTCCATGGCCAAAATGTATGCCACAGACACAGCCATGATGGTAACCACCAATGCTGTTCAGATACTGGGGGGAAACGGCTATTGCCGGGAATACCCTGTTGAGCGGATGATGAGGGACGCCAAGATCACCCAGATATACGAAGGCACCAACCAGATCCAGAGACTTGTAATCGCTAAAAATCTGATCAAAGAGTAACAAAGGGCGCGGCAGCGCCCTTTGTTACTAGCATCCGCAGCCCCCGGACCCTTCCGGGGCCGGCATGTTGGTTTCCACAATCTCGCGCAGTGATGCAAGTGCAAAATCAATTTCTTCCTGTTTGTTAAAATATGAGAAACTGAAGCGGACCAGCTTCTGTTCAAAAGTACCAAGGGTGCGATGGGCGTCGGGTGCGCAGTGCAGGCCCGCCCGGCAGGCAATGTCAAACCTCTGGTCAAGTATTGCTCCGATTTCCCCGGCAGGCCTATCCCCCACAGAGAAGGAAACCACCGGCACCCTGCCTCCGGCGCCTTTTACACCATACAGTTTAATGCCCTTAATACCGCCCGACCCCGCCATAAACCTTTCTGCTAAATCAAGTTCATGTTTGCGTATCTTATCCATTCCCTCGGATTTGATAAAATCAAGACCGGCCCCCAGACCGGCAATGCCCACCGTATTCAGGGTACCGCTTTCATAGCGCTCCGGCATCATTTCCGGCTGCCCTGGCACCTCGGAATGACTGCCGGTTCCGCCTTCCTTCAATGGAATTAAATTTACACCATCTTTAATGTATAGCCCTCCGGTTCCCGGCGGGCCCATAAGACTTTTATGCCCCGGAAAGGCCAGCAAATCGATATTCATATCCTTTACGTCAATGGCAAACAGGCCTGCAGTCTGGGCAGCATCCACCAGCAGCCGGAGTCCTTTTCTTTTAGCCAGACTGCCAATCTCCCCCACCGGCATCAAAGTGCCTGATACATTGGAGGCATGGGTTATGAAAATTGCTCTGGTAGCGGAATTTATGGCGGCTTCAATATCTTTTAAATTTATCCGGCCCTCCCTGTCGCAATTTATTTTGGTCACCTTAACCCCTTTTTGGGCAAGGACGTAAAGGGGTCGGGTTACCGAGTTGTGCTCCATGGAACTGGTTATGACATGCTCCCCTGCATTGAGCAGCCCCTTAATGGCCAGATTAAGTGAATCTGTGGCATTAAGGGTAAACACAATCCGCTCGGGATCATCAATATTAAAAAGAGATGCCAGTCTCTCCCTGGTCCCGGTAACCAGTTTGTTTGCCTCCAGGGACATTTTATGCCCGGATCTGCCGGGATTTGCACCAACTTCCTCAATACAATGTCTCATGGCTTCGATGACACCGGCCGGCTTTGGCCAACTGGTGGCGGCATTGTCAAAATATATCAAATTGGAACACCTCCATCCACACCATAAATCATTAGCATTTTTTTATTATGTTATTCCAGAATCAATGAAAGAGTTTCCAGACCCCGCGCCAGCGACGATAAAAAACAGGAGTGGATTTTTCCACTCCTGTTTTTTATCGTCGCCTTATCTTTACTTTTCAGCTTCCTGGGCAGCTTTGGCCTTCTTTATTACGTCCTCCGCCAGTCTGCCGGGGACCTCCTCGTAGCCGCTGAATTCCATTTTGAAATAGCCTCTGCCCTGGGTCATGGATTTAAGGTCGATGGCGTAGCGATACATTTCAGATAGGGGCACCATGGCTTTGACCTTGGTGGTCTTGCCGGATGGTTCCATGCCCAGCACCCGGCCGCGCTTGGTATTGAAGTCGCTGATGATATCACCCATAAAGTTTTCCGGGACTACAACCTCAACCTCCATGATGGGTTCCAGCAGCACTGGCTTGGCCTGTTGTATACCCTTTTTGAAGGCAAGTCCGGCGGCAATTTTAAAGGCCATTTCCGAGGAATCTACCGGGTGGTAGGAACCATCGTACAGTACGGCCTTAACTCCGGAAACGGGATACCCTGCCAGAACGCCTTCCACCATGGCTTCACGCAAACCTTTTTCCACGGCCGGGAAATAGTTTTTGGGCACCGAGCCGCCGAACACTTCTTCGCTAAACTCGAAATCTCCCTGAGTAGGCTCAAAGCGAATCCAAACGTGACCGAACTGACCATGACCACCGGTTTGTTTTTTATGCTTGCCTTCAACCTGCACTGTGGATCTGATGGTCTCCCGGTAGGGTACCTTGGGGGTTTCCACAGTCACGTCTACACCGTACCTGCGCTTCATGCGGTCTATAATAATATCCAGGTGTGTCTCGCCCATACCGGTCATCAGCGTTTCTTTCGTTTCTACGCTCTTTTTCACCCTGACTGCCGGATCTTCCTCCAGTATCTTGCTGATGGCCACACCCAGCTTATCTTCGTCCCCTTTACTCTTGGGGAATATGGCTACCGAGAATGTAGGCTCGGGGAATTGTATACCTTCCAGCACCACTTTGTTGTCCTTGTCGCACATGGTATCAGCGGTACCGGTTTCCTGTAGTTTAACCAGCACACCAATATCACCAGCGGGAATTTCCGGAGTCTGGGCCGAGGTTTTTCCCCGCACATAAAGAACCTGACCAACCTTTTCCAACTTATCTTTGGTAGAATTAAGCACGTTACTGTCGCCCTTCAGGGCACCGGTATATACCCGGATAAAGTTCATCTTGCCCACGTAGGGGTCAGCCAGGGTTTTCCATACCAGACCACAGAAAGGTTTCCCTTCTTCCACTTCCGGGGTGGGGAAATATTTTACCAGAAAGTCCATCAAGGTGGTAACGGCCATGTTCTTGGTAGCTGAACCGCAGAGCACCGGGAATACCTTACCTTGCTTAACTCCCTTGGCCAGGCCGGCGGTGATTTCCTCCGGGGTTAATTCCTCACCCTCCAGGTATTTCATCATTAAATCATCATCAGCCTCCACGGCTGCTTCAATAAGCTTTTCTCTGTACTCGCTTAGCTGATCTTCCATATCGGCTGGAATGGCTGTTTCCGCTGCTTTGCCGTCTTTGTAGCTATATGCCTTTTTCTCCAGCAGGTCCACCACCCCGGAAAAGTCCAGGGCCTGACCGATGGGTAGCTGTACTGGGACAATGGCTGAACCGAAGTCTTCTACTAATTCATCAAGCACTTTATAAAAATTGGCGTTCTCACGATCCATTTTATTGATAAAGATCAACCGCGGCAGGTTAGCCTCTCCGGCAAAGTCCCAGATCACATCTGTCTGCACTTCAACGCCGTCCACGGCAGAAACCACAAACAAAGTACCATCCACAACCCGTAGTGTTCCTTTAACCTCACTGATAAAATCGGAATATCCCGGTGTGTCGATAACATTTAATTTACAGTCTTTCCACTCACATGGCACCAGCGTGGCATGAATGGTGACCTGACGATTTATTTCTTCCGGGTGATAATCGGCCGTGGTGGTTCCATCTTCCACCCTACCCAACCTATTAACCGCACCGGTATTAAAGAGCATGGCCTCGGTAAGTGAAGTTTTACCCGCCCCACCATGGGCCACAACTCCGATGTTGCGAATTTTAGTATTTGGATAACTCTTCAAACTATTTGCCTCCTTTTTGTAAATAATGGTACCCCTGGAATAGCTTTTATATACTAAAAACAGCCATACATAAAAAAAATCCTAATCAGGACCGCTCCAGCGACACCTTAACATTTTAATAATATAAAAAAGCCTATATTTAACGAATTGTTTATTCTACATCGCAACCACAAATTCCTTTTATTTTTTTCAGGGGCACTATATAAAAAACATCTGGCCTGTCCAGCGGTTGCCCTCATACCAGGAACCGGATGGACATACATATAGCAGCAGGGGTGGATAACATGTCCGGTCAGTCTTTCATATACGGCGCAATGGTGCTGCTGCTGGCCAACATCTTCAACCGGGCTATTGGTTTCATTTATCAGATTTTCATGATGCGACTGATCAAGCCTGAGGGTGTGGGTCTCTTTAATATAGCCTTCCCGGTGTATATACTATTACTGGTAGTAGCAAGTATGGGCATTCCGGTGGCAGTATCAAAGCTGGTGGCTGAAGAAATGGCTAAAAACAACCTCCCCGGCGCATACCGGGTTTTTAAAATTTCTTTCCTTTCCATAGCCCTCATCAGTATCGCGGTTACCCTATCAGTCCTCATTGGCGCACCCTTAATACAAAATTACCTTTTCCCTAACCCCAAGGTATATTACTGCTTCCTTAGCCTGCTGCCCGGAGTGATTATTGTATCCCTCTGTTCAGCCTTTCGTGGTTTTTTCCAGGGCCTTCAGATGATGACGCCCACCGCCGTGACCCAGGCGGTGGAACAGCTAGTCCGCGTAATTTGCGGGCTGACCATCGCCTGGTTAATGCTCCCCAGGGGAGTTGTATACGCCGCTGTGGGTATATCCCTGGGAGTGGTCTGCGGTGAACTGGCGGGGTTTATTTTAATGCTCTGGATATTTATATTTAAGCGACCGGCATTGCTTGACCATCAGCCTTTTTATAGTGAGCCCCTGCTTTTGCCTGTCCGCAGAATATTCGGGCTGGGTGTTCCGGTGACCATGACCAGGTTTCTGTCCACCGTAATAATGACCATTGAAGCCGTCATGATTCCCAGGCAACTTCAAGCCGCCGGCTTAAGCACTGATCAGGCCACTGCATTATACGGACAATTTGTGGGTATTGCGGAAGCCCTTTTGTTTACACCCGGCGCTTTAACCATTGCTTTAGCCATAGCTCTGGTACCGGCCATAAGCGAAGCGCTGGCCCAGGGAAACCTGCGGCTGGTTAACAACAGAGTTGAAGAAGCCCTCCGCCTGACCATTATCACCGGCGCACCTATGCTTGCCGTTTTTCTGGTTGTGCCCAGGGAATTATGCCAAGTGCTATTCGGTTACGGCTCTGCCGGAACCCCGTTAATGATCCTGGCTGTTAGCGGCCCTTTCCTGTACCTTAGTCAAACGGTCACCGGCATGCTACAGGGTTTAGGCAAGCCGTCGGTCCCTTTTAAAAACATGCTTATATCCTCGGCCATAAAACTGGCGGGAATTTATTTTTTAACTTCCGCAAATCATTTGCTAATTAATGGGGCAGCATTGTCCCTGTGTATCTCCTATATTATTATGTCTTCCCTTAATTACCTGGATCTAAAAAATATCACCGGGTTAAGGCCGGATATTTCCATGTGCTTTATAAAACCGGCTGTGGCATCCGCTGGCTGCGGTATAACCATGTGGCAATGCAAACTGTTCCTGCTGTCCACCGGATTTTCGCCCTGGCTCTCCCTGACAGGTACACTAGCGGCCGGAGGACTAGCTTATGTCGCCGTATTGTACCTGATTAATGGCATACATAAAAACGACCTGGATAAAATTATCTGCATCATAAACAGGGCACGCCGTTGATGGTGTGCCCTTTAAATGAAATCCCACTTTTTCAGTTTTTCGATCTCTCTGTAGCTGGTAAGATCAATTTTTATGGGTGTGATGGCGATATAACCTTCCCGGCAGGCCAAAACATCAGTATCTGGAGAATTTTCATCCAGTTCCAGTGGCTCCCCGGCCATCCAGTAATAGTCCCTGCCCCTAGGGTCCGTTCTCTTGTCGAAAATATTAATATAACGCCGGTAACCCAATCTGGTTACCCTCACCCCCTGGGGGATTCCCGGGGGAATATTCACATTTATGAGGGTACCCGGTTCCAGAAACTCTGTTAGCACCCTTGCCACCAGCCTGGCGGAGAAATCGGCAGCATGGGTAAAATCATGGTCCCGAAAACTGGTGAGGGAAAGTGCTACGGACGGAAAACCGTTCACCACACCTTCCACCGCCGCCGACACGGTACCGGAATATAGAACATCGGTGCCGAGATTCGAGCCCTGGTTAATTCCCGATACTACTAAGTCCGGAGGGTTTGGAATCAACTCCTCCACCGCCAATTTAACGCAGTCAGCAGGAGTGCCGTCCACAGCCCAGCCTAAGGATTTTCCAGAAGGGTATTTTATCTCCTTCACCCTTAGCGGCCTGTGCATGGTTATGCCATGTCCCACGGCGCTGCGCTCCCGATCCGGCGCGGCTACGTATATTTCTTTAATTATTTCCAGTTTCTCCAGGCTCTCGCGCAAAACATTAATCCCATCGGCATGAATACCGTCATCATTACTGATCAGGATTCGCATATATCCTCCCGGCAATTATACTTCATATATTGAAATCGACATTTTTCCGCTTTTTTTATCCTTTGTCAGTCCGAACATGACCCTTTTTTCTTTTAGGTTTTTATTTAAAAAATCTACAATCCTGTACATATCATTATATGGCTCAAAGGCTCTGGTGGCGATTAATTCAAGCTTGCCGCCGAATTTTTCCTGATTCTCATCCATCTGCCACTCCCCCTAACCTTTTATCAGCATCAAGGCTTCGGCTCTGGTGGCCTCATTTTTCTGGAACGAACCCCTGACTGCAGAGGTGACCGTCTTCGAACCGGGCTTCCGTATACCCCTCAGTGTCATGCACATATGCTCCGCTTCCAGAACCACCACCACACCGTGTGGATTGAGCCTTTTCATAATGGCATCGGCTATTTGGCTGGTTAGGCGTTCCTGCAACTGAGGACGTTTGGCATAGCCCTCCACTACCCTGGCCAGTTTGGAAAGACCGGTAATATTGCCCTTACGGGGAATATAAGCTACATGTGCCCGCCCGAAGAAAGGCAGTAGGTGATGTTCGCACATGGAATAAAACGGAATATCCTTTACCAGCACCATTTCCTCATGCTCCTCGGAAAACATTTTTTGCAAATGCTTCTGAGGATCTTCCCAAAGCCCACAAAAAATTTCCTGGTACATGCGGGCTACCCTGCTGGGAGTATCCTGCAGCCCTTCCCGGTCCGGATTCTCCCCGATGGCTTCCAATATCATACGTACCGCTGTTTCAATTTTATTTGTGTCAACCATTTCTCCATTCTCCCTCCAGTACAGCATAAGGTCTAAGGTTCAAGGTTCCCAGTTCTCATTGACTTTTGACATACGACTTTTGATATTTGACAATTAATTTGACCTTCGAGTCATGCCTGAATAATTACACCAAAACTATTATTAATTTAGCCCCATAACCACGTGGGTTTGAGGTATAACCCGCACATCCTTCAACATATCCAGTGCCAGGAACTGAAAACGTCGCACACCCCCGGCATCCAGACAAAAATTCCCGGACTCAGTGGCGGGCTGAATAATTAATGGTATATTTTCACCAACCTCTCGAATAATCCCGGCGGCCTTTTTGATTTCATCCTGTTGGGTAGAATTATTTACCACAATTTTGACAAATACCTCCCTTTCCCGTGCTATATATAAAAATCTGCGGTGTTCTTCCCATAATGGTTCCGTGCCGGCAATTCCCGGCAGCTTTATATCCATGGATACTATATCCACCAGGTGGATAAGCCTGGACAGTTCCCGGGGAAGGGTACCGTTTGTTTCGAGATATATCCCTTGCCTGGCACCCTTTATGAGAGGAATTAGCTCCAGCAAATATTCAGCGTGAAGCAATGGCTCACCACCGGTAAGGCTTACGGAATGATGTATGAACAATCCGTAGCTATTTATCAACTCCGCAGCCCGCCCGGCATCCAGAGGGTTTTCTATTTCTTTGAAAACATTCTCTCCGGCGGAATTCTCAACCCTGCAGATGGCAGGCGCGGGTCCAGTTGGCGTATCGCAATAGGAACATGAGAGATTACAGCCGGCAAAACGAACAAACACCTGGCGGCAGCCCAGCAAGGGCCCCTCACCCTGCACCGAAGAAAATATTTCATAAATATAACTCTTCATTTACCCAACACCTCTAACCTTACAGCGGGCCATATAAATCCCTTTAACTTCTGCTGCGTATGCCTCGCAAATTTCCCCGGCCAACCCGGACATATCCTTTTCAGCAACACCCAGATCCAATAATCCCACCGTTGGTACCGGTGTACCCCGGGAATCTATGTTCAGGGCAGTGTGCATCATCACGGATACAGGGGTGGCGGTGGCAATTGATATGGAAAGCTTCTTTCCCCCAAGATACAGATCATCCCCGGAACGTGTAAGCTCTCCGATATATTTCCCCAGCGCGTCCTTAACAATGGCTATAAAGAGCCTCTGTCTGAGCACCATCTTCTCCAAATCTGAATCAAAATGCTCCGCTATAAAATGAAGCATATCCGGCCCGTATATTGGTGACTGGGCCAGCACATCCTCCATGTCCACCATTTCAGTAAATTCCACCCGGCAAAGCCCGCGAAAGGAAACAATGCTATCACCGCACAAACCAAAATTCTTATATGCCCACAGTGAAGACAATTGTTTGCCGTTATAGTCCATTAGATCTTTGCAATAATGCGTAAGCATATCGCCACTCCTTTAGCCCGCTACGCCACGGGGACGGTTCCATCGTCTTCCCGATTAAGGAATGGGGACACACCTCCATTTGGAGCCTGGCTTTGTGGTCGGAGGAATGTCCCCGATTCTATCGCTGCGCTTCGGGGACATGGGGACATTCATACGTTAGGGACATTCCTCCGTAGGAGGTGTGTCCCCGCACCTTATAACCGTCCCCATGCTCCGCTAACCTTTAAATTACACTGTAGTACTTGAAGGAATGTCCCCAATTAATACCCCGATATATTATATATCACCCGATCCGGCCATGGCACGATAATAACGCCTGCAGCTTTCACACTCACCACACATTTCACTGCCATCAAGATAACAGCTCCATATTAAATTAAAGGGCACCCCCAGCCGTTTCCCCAGACTGACTATTTCCACCTTGTCCAGCATCTGGGTGTAGCTGACCACCCGTACTTTATTGGCTGTGGAATATGACATGGCGTGGCTGGCCGCCCGAACATACTCCAGTGTGTTATCGGGAAAAGTCGCTGCCTCTTCCCGGTTAAAACCGGTTACCACCTGACCGCAAGCCAGGGATTCCGCAAAAGCGGCCGCCATATTGATAAAAACCCCGTTGCGGTTAGGAACCCACACCGCCGCCGCACTCTCCATGGTGACGGATAGATCGTCCAGTTCGCCTGTTTCTGGTGAGGGTAAAGCCTTTTCCCTGTTTACCAGAGCGGTATCTGTTATTTCTGACAGAAAATCAATCTTAATAACTCTGTGGTTAAGGCCGTAATGTCCGGCTAGCTGCGCCGCAGCATTAATTTCTCTGATCACTGCCCTTTGTCCGTAATCGAAGGTAAGGCACAGTTTGACCTCCCCCTCTCGCAGTGACTGGACCAGGGAAACGGTGGAATCAAGTCCGCCGGATAACAAAACCACACTGTCCATCTGACCAACCCCTAACTTAATAGGTTTCGAGACATACAGCCTGTTGATCCCCGACCTTCAAGGACGGGGTCTTACAAGCTGTTAGCGAGATAATAGCAGGCTGAGGCGTCAGGAGACTCCCAGACCCTAACGCTGTGAACCTTCAGGCCGTGCACGGTTCCTTTAAGCTCATCGGAAATCCTTTGATAGATATGCCTGGCCAGATTCTCGGCAGTCGGATTATACGCTTCTGCCCCTCCGCAAAAAGGTTCGATTTCGTTAAGATAACCGTGATCCAGTTCCCCGATGACGGATTGGAGTTTTTCCTTTAGAATCTTGAAATCTATCAACATGCCGCACCGGTCCAGCTTATCACCGCCCACCACAACCTCCACAGTCCAGGTATGACCGTGAATCCTGGAACATTTCCCCTGGTAATTATCCAGCCTGTGGGCAGCGGCAAAATGTCTTTTTACGGTAAGTTCGTACGTACTGGCCGCCTCCTTTTATATCATTACCAGCATAATATCTTCAACATTATCTGAAATAATATATTTTAACATACCGACCTTATATATTTTACATCCAGCAGCAGTAAATCTCAAAATCATTATCTGGATATACATAATACTTTAGCGCATTAATGAGATACTAAACATGAAGTACATTGTTAACAGGAGGTAACTCAGTTGACAAACTCAGAAAAAAACACCGGGAAAGAAAAGTTTACACGCGGTGATGCCTTCATGGCCGAGCCCACCGGCTCGGCAGCCATGATTAACCTGGACGGGCAGTGGGAGCATGATTTTGTGGACGATCCAACGCCTGCCGGCTTAGACCCCAAGCAGCAGGACGATTCAATCACTGGTTGTCCCGAACCCTCATCAACCGCATGCCATTAAAAGTTACCAGAAGCGAGGTTCCTGTATCGGCAAACACCGCCATCCAGAGGGTGGCATAACCGCTTAGAGTAGCAATAATAAAGACCGCCTTGATAAGTAGGGAAAAAGTGATATTCTGTTTTATTATACATACCGCCTTCCTGCTCAACTTGATGGTATAAGGAAGCTTGGACAGGTCATCAGACATTAGTGCGATGTCCGCTGTTTCAATGGCGGTGTCGGTACCGGCGCCGCCCATGGCTATTCCTATATCAGCAGCAGCCAGGGCCGGAGCATCATTTATTCCGTCGCCCACCATGGCCACCTTACCGGATTTTTTTAAGCCACTGATTGCCACCAGCTTCTCGTCCGGCAAAAGATTGGCCATATACTCATCAAAACCAGTGCTGAGCGCTACTTCCCTGGCGGTTTCCCCGTTATCCCCGGTAAGCATGACCATCCTGGCAATGCCTGATTCCCGCAGCTTTTTAACCGTCAGGGCACTGTCCTCCCTTATCTGGTCGGCCGCTGCAATAATACCCATAACGTCTTTTTCGTTGCCCACCAGTAACGCCGTCCACCCATTTTGCCGTAAAGCATCAAGTTTGCCCTGAGAAGAAAGGTAAGATATCCCTATATCGTCAAAATACTGCTCATTACCTATATAATATCTGATGCCGTTTAATTCCGCTCCGGCACCTTTTCCGGCCAGTGAGCTGAAATTACTACATGTTGGAGCCTGTAAGTTTTCCTGCTCCAATTTACGCAAAACAGCCCCGGCCAGAGGGTGCTCGGAGCGGCTTTCTATTGCTGCGGCGGCAATTAGAACATCCCTTTCACTATAGCCGTTTAAAGCGTCTATGGCGGTGACCTCCGGCCTCCCCCGGGTAAGTGTACCGGTTTTATCAAAAGCCATAACCTTAATTCTACCGGCTTCCTCCAGGAATGCCCCCCCCTTGATTAGTACACCCTTGCGTGCGGCACTGCCGATAGCCGAAATTATTGATACCGGTGTTGAAATAATCAGAGCGCAGGGGCAGGCTATAACCAGCAAGATCAAAGCCTTTTTAAACCAGTCCCCAAAATCCATACCGAAAAATGCTGTGGGCAAAACGGCCAGGGCCAGAGCCGATACGATGACAGCAGGGGTGTAATACCTGGCAAAAACATCCACTATTTGCTGGGAAGGTGCTTTCTGTGCCTGGGCCTCCTCAACCAGGTGGATTATCCTGAACAGTTTGCTGTCCGCCACAATTTTTGCAGTTTCAATTTCCAGCGCCCCTCCGCCATTGATAGTTCCGGCAAAAACCGTTGCACCCTTTACCTTCATAACCGGCATGGACTCACCGGTGATGGGGGACTGGTTTACCGGAGATTCCCCGGACAATACTACGCCGTCAACGGGTATGTTTTCTCCCGGCCTGACGATAACAATTTCTCCTTTAAGAACATCCTCCACCGGCACTGTTATCTCCCGGCCATCTCTTTTTACCATAGCCTCCCGGGGCGAAAGATCAATCAGTGAGCGAATTGAGCGGCGTGTTTTTTCCAGCACATAGTTTTGCATCAGGTTACCCAGAGCAAATAAAAACACAACCGTGGCCGCCTCGGAAAATTCCCCGATGGCAATGGCACCGGTAACCGCCATGGTCATCAGAAAATTCATATCCATGGTCAGAGATTTAAGCGCATACAGTCCGCTTTTGGCCATATGGTACCCGCCGCTGATGATCGCAGACAGATAAAAAAATTCCACCATCTGGTCAAGCCCCGCTATCTGGGCCAAAAAGCCGCCAATCAACAATAAACCTGACGCTATGGTGTTGTACAGCCTAACCCGTTCCTGCCTGTCGGACCGGTCCTTCACGACGGAACCTGGACCCTCCTCCTCTGCCCGGTAGCCCCTGGCGGATACCGCCTGCAATATTGCACTTACCGGTATATTATGAATCACCTTCATTTTACCAGTGGCAAAATTAAGACTAACCTCTTGAACTCCTGCCAGCATACATACACTCTTTTCCAGTTTGGCGGCACAGTCAGCGCAGTCCAGGCCGTGTATCCGGAACACTGTTTCTGCCTGCCCTCCGGTTTGCTTCTCAATATCAGCCCCATACCCGTAGTCCTTAACGGCTTTAATAATCTCCTGCACTGAAGATATGTGCTCAACCTTCATTTTGGCTGCCCCGAAATTAACCTTAGCCGACAGCACTCCCTCCAGCCTGGCTATCTTTTCTTCCAATTTTGCTGCGCAGTCGGCGCAATCAAGGCCATGCAAAAGCAAAACACTGGTAGTGACATGATCTCCAATAGGCAGGGCAGCTGTACCGTCTACCGTCACTGTGAATATTTTATTCTCTGCAGTCAGCTTTTCCATGGCTTCCTCCGCTGTGTCTGATGGCTGCATTTATTATTTCCCTTATACAGTTATCCTGCAGGCTGTAGTACGCCAGTTTGCCCTCTTTTCTGTATTTAGCCAGCCCCGAATTTCTCAGGAGCCTTAAATGATGTGAGGCAGTGGCCACAGAGGAGCCGGTTATGTTTGCTACATCGCACACACAAAGTTCCTCCAGGGACAGGGCGTATACTATTTTTATTCTGGTATCATCCGCCAGGGCCTTAAACATACTAGCCAGCCCTTCCGTTGCGTGTATAAGCTTTCTAATCCTATCCACCTTGGCCTGGTCCGAGCAGAATATTTCGCATACATCTTCCTCTTTTTTGGCAGGCCTTGTATCCCCTAATTCAAAGCATTTACGGTCACTACCATCCATATATACACCCGCCTTACATTAAAACGCTTATTTGAATATAATAATATAACAAAATTCTTCATTATGCCAGATCTTTTGTCTTCATTTTTTACAAATCGATAGAGATTAGCCAATAAGTATTCCTACAATAAAAAAGGGTCTGCCGCCCCTCAGGACTACCTCCTTCACCCTAATACGTTTACCATAAATTACCTTAAGCATAATTTCAATATAATTAATAATGCCACCCTGAGGAGGGTGGCATCAGCAAACTATTTTTAACCACTGTATTTTCTTAACCTGAACTCCACACCCATGGAGTGAGCTATCTCCCTGCATTTCTCTATATCCACCCCAGGCCACTGCACCACGGAAAAAACCACCCGAGGAATATGCAGTTTACATTCCCGGGCAAAATCCAGCAAGGCAGGGTAAGCCCTTGCACCCAGAGCAGGGCTGCACAATTCCATGTACTTTTCCGGAGTGTCAGCATTCAGGCTGATGTTAACAGTATCCACCAGCCACCTCAACTCCGCGGGCACATTTTTCCCCAACTGCAGCGAAGCCTGGCCGTTGGTATTTACACGCAGCACTGCCCCCCGGGACTTAAGCTCAGCGGCCACTTCTTTTACCACATCAAGCCGCATGAGAGGCTCACCATAGCCGCAGAAAACCACTTCCGAGTACTTGGCTGCGTCACCGGCGGACTTAATAATCTCTTCCGCTGTGGGTTCCTTTTCCAGCCATAGATTATAGCCCACGCCCTTTTCCGTTTTCCTGATGCAAAAAACACAGTTATTGCAGCAGCGATTGGTAACATTGATATACAGCCTGTCTCCGATTTCGTAGGTTAGCATCTGACTGTTCAAAGTTACACCGCACCTTTCATTTTTTAGCCTTTCGACATATTATCCATTATATTCTGTGTTTTATAAATCCGTACAGTTTGTAAAATTTCTGTCATAACAGAAAGCTGAATACATACAATTGTGTTAAACATCCTCCGGAGGTGAGAGATATTGGGTTTTAAAATTCCTGATCCCGTACGCCCCTCATCAATTAATTATAACTCAATTATCAAAGGAACAGTGGTTGCTTTGATAATTTCCGCCGCCAGCAGCGCCCTCCTGGGCATGGCCTTCTACTTCACCAGCCTTTCCGAAAGCACCCTGCCCTGGTTTGCATACGCCATGCTTTTTGCGGGTGTATTGTGTGGTGGTGGGATAGCAGCAAAAAATGCTGGCAACAAAGGGCTTTTTCACGGCATGGGGGTAGGCGTGACCTATTTTGCACTAATAATGCTGATAGCTCTGATTTTCCTGCCTTCTCAGGCTACTTTTTTTACAGTGTTACTAAAATTTATTATCGCTCTGGCCGGAGGGACCATTGGAGGTATTCTGGGAGTCGGACTATCCGATTAATTTAAGAAAACAACAAAAAAGGGCTGGCAGCGTTCTCGCTTCCAGTCCGGCGGAAATTCAGGGACAGTTCTTGAATTGAATTAGTTATTTTGAAGCATTTTTGAATGCATTTTGAAATACTACAATATCTGTGACAGAAATGTCTGGGTACGCTCCATTTTAGGGTTCTGGAAAATGTCTTCAGGAGTACCTGCCTCAATAATACTGCCCTCGTCCATGACCATTATCCTGTCGGCCACCTCTCTGGCAAAGCCCATTTCATGAGTGACCACCACCATAGTCATACCTTCCCCGGCCAATTCCTTCATAACCTGCAGCACTTCTCCTACCAGTTCCGGGTCCAGTGCCGAAGTAGGTTCGTCAAACAGCATTATTTCCGGGTTCATAGCCAGTGCTCTGGCTATAGCCACCCTTTGCTTTTGCCCGCCGGACAGTTGGGCCGGGTATACTCCGGCTTTGTCTGCAAGACCAACTTTTTCCAATAGCAGCATAGCCTCTTTGGATGCCTGTACTTTGCCAGTTTTTTTTACATAAACAGGAGCCTCTAAGATATTTTCCAGTGAGGTTCTGTGGGGAAAGAGGTTGAAATGCTGAAATACCATGCCCACATTTTGACGTATCTGGTTTAAATCGTCCTTTTTCGGGTCAATCTTACGGCCCATGATGGAGATTTCCCCGCCGTTCATCATCTCCAGGAAATTTATGCAACGCAATAACGTACTTTTTCCTGAACCACTGGCACCTATAAAAACTACCACTTCATTTTTGTCCACATCCAGGTCTATGTCCCGCAGCACTTGCAGTGAGCCGAAGTATTTATTCAACCTCCTAATTTTTATCATTTATTGCTCACCTCATTGTTTTCCACATCCAGCTTCAATTCCAGTTTATGGACCAAAAAAGTAAATATAATTACCAGCACCAGATAATAGCAGCCGCCCAAAAGATAGGTTAAAAAGGGCTGCCAGTTATCAGCCGCGATAGAAAGGGATGTGCCCCATATCTCGGCAATCCCGATGTAGGCTACCAGTGAAGAGTCCTTTAGCCCAATGATGAACTGATTGCCCAGTGGAGGTATGGCCCGCTTGAAGGCCTGAGGAAGTATGATCCGGCGCATGGCCAGCCAGTAGCTCATGCCCAGGGATCTGGCCGCTTCCATCTGCCCCTTATTGATGGACTGGATTGATCCCCTGAAAATTTCTGCAATGTACGCCCCGGCGTGAATGGCCAGGGCCAGGGAACCGGCCCAGAAAGCCGGGAGCACTAGTACTGCGCTAATTCCGAAATAAAAAAATGAAATCTGCACGATGAGGGGAGTGCCCCTGATAATGGTGATGTAAAGCTGAGCGATGCCATATAGCGGACGAACACCCGATATTTTACAAAAGGCTATTAGTAAACCGATTACCATAGCCAGTGCCAGTGAGACAGAGGTCAGTTTTAATGTTACCAACGTAGCTGCGGCAAAAGCCGTGAAATTTTCTGATGCAATTTTCAGAAATGCCGACATTTGGTCACCTGCCCCAAGAAGATATGTGCATTTACGGTTCAACAAAAACCGTGGGGTACGCAATACGCACCCCACACATGAAAAAATTTATTCGCCAAGTATATTGCGGCCAAACCATTTATTGCTGATCTTCTCGTAGGTTCCGTCTTTGATGATTTCATCCAAAGCAGCGTTTATTTTATTCAAAAGCTCCGTATTTCCTTTATTGACCGGAATGGCCATTTCGTCAACCCACAGCGGCTTGCCCACATCCTTTATTTTTTGGCCGTTTTTCATGGCCACCAAGCCCACCATCTGATCGGTGATAACCGCATCAATGCGCCCCGTCGGTAAATCCTGCAGAGCTGTAATATCGCTGTCGTAGCCAATTACCTTGTCCGCACTGGTATATCTCAGAGCTACGTCCCTGAAGGTGCTGGCCTTGACGACCCCGATTTTTTTACCTTTCATATCGTCGGGAGTCTTTATTGTTTCATTATTTGTGCTCACAAAAACCTGTGCTCCGGACCGGTAATAAGGACGTGAAAAATCAACCTGTTCCTTGCGCTTTTCGGTTATGGCCATACTTCCTATGATAGCGTCGTATTTGTTCGCCTTCAGACCCTGGATAAGGGTCTCCCATGGATTGGTAACCGGGTTTGGCTCCATCCCCATCCGCTTGGCAATCTCGGCGCCCATTTCCACGTCGAAGCCAGTCAGCTTGCCGCTTTCCTTATAATTAAAGGGTTTGTACAAGCCGCTCATGGCGTAGCTAAATTCGGGCTTTTCCGTGGTTGTGGGTGATTCCTTGCCGCCGGCAGTTTCTTTACTACCACCGCAACCAGTTAGTAAAAATACAGACAATATGGCCAACCCCGCCAGATAAAGCACTTTTTTCATACACATACCTCCATCATATTCTATTTTCAAGATGCTCCCCCGCTGAAAAGACTTCCCTCTCCGCAGGGTCTGACCCAGATGTTCATGTCTTCAAATCCACCGGCGATGTGACAATTTTTTATCAAGGTGCCGCGGTACATATAACCCAGGCGGTGCAGCACTATATTCATGCCGTAAGATGAAGCCCTGGCCAGGCTGTACAGACAGCCTGTTCCCCTGGCCAGGCACATCCTTTGTATTCTCCGGATAAGCAGACTGTTAAATCCCATACCCCTGAATTCGCTGTCCGTTGCGCAATTGGTTATTTCCGCTCTTTGCCGGTCTTGCTGCATTTCTGCCGCAGCTACAGCGGCAATTTTTTCTCCGCGGCAGACCAGCATGTATATATCTCCTTTATCCAGGGCACGTGCCAGGTATAAAGGATCGTAAACAGGTGAGGGATAACTGGCAAAAACCTCTTTAAACAGAGTTGCCATTTCCGTACAATCGCTTTTAGCTGCCGGACGCATTGTGAAAACTGCCGGTAATTTTTTCCCCTCAACCCGGTTGTGTCGAAGTATTTTCTTTAACATTTCCATCTCAGCAGTGTACTCTAATGAAATCCCTCTTTCCGGTCTGGTAAAAGCAGCCAGAAAAAGTGCGGGTGTATCCCCGTAATATCCTTCTATCGTACCTTCAGCTACAAAGCCATTCCCCTGCAACCTTTCCGCATCATCTACCCTGGCGGGCAATATTATTTTTCCCATTCCTCTTTGCAGGGCCGTCTCCTTTAAAAAATTCTGCAAGGCTGCCGGATCATCGGCATTGTATTCATTAACCCATATCCTCGCACTGACATGCTCCAGTACTCCACTAATAAAAAATCCCGGCCCCTCATGACTGATAGTAACCAATTGTTTCCCCCCTCAGGCCCGGGCCTTATCCAGGGTGGTGTCAAGCATTACCGCACCGCCTTGCAGGAGCCCTGCTATGCCGATACCGGGGGTCTTTTGTTTTTCCTCCTGTTTGCCCGGCTCGGTATACAAATAAATATTTCCCTCGAAATTTCTCAGCACTATTTTGCCCCGTCCCTGGGATAGAACATAATTGGGACCCAGGGGGATTTTGCCGCCGCCGCCCGGTGCGTCAATTACGAAAGTAGGTATGGCCAGTCCACTCGTATGACCGCGTAAATTTTCAATAAGCTCTATGCCGGTGCTGACCGGCGTACGAAAATGTCCTATGCCCTCGCTCAGGTCGCACTGGTAGAGGTAATATGGCCGAACCCTGTTTTTTAGCAGTTTCTGTACCAGTTGTTTCATTATTTCAGGATTGTCGTTAATTCCCTTCAATAGCACCGACTGGTTGCCCAGCGGGATACCCGCCTTGGCCAGCCTTGCACAAGCCCTGGTTGCCTCCCGGGTTAATTCCCTGGGATGATTAAAATGTGTATTAATCCAGATGGGATGATACTTTTCCAGTACTGAGCAGAGTTCAGGTGTTATTCTTTGTGGCAGCACAACGGGTGTTCTGGTGCCGATACGTATAATCTCCACGTGACGGATCGATCTGAGTTTTTGAAGAATGTATTCCAACTGGTCATCAGTAAGAGTAAAAGGATCTCCTCCCGATATAAGTACATCCCTGATTACCGGATTGTTTTTGATATAAGAAAATGCACGTTCCAACTGGGCTTTCGGCATTAAACTATCATTGTGGCCTGCTATACGCCGGCGGGTACAATGCCTGCAGTACATAGAGCAACAATCGGTAACCAGCAAAAGCACCCTGTCAGGGTAACGGTGAGTGAGACCCGGCACAGGCGAGTCGATATCCTCGTGCAAGGGGTCCCGCATGTCGCCACGTGTACTTACCAGTTCTTCCTGCCTCGGTACAGCCTGTAATCTTATCGGGCAGTCCCGTTCAGCCGGATGCATCAAACTTGCGTAGTAGGGTGTAATGGCCATTCTGAATCTTTTCAGACATGATTTAATGTCTTTCTTTTCACTTTCATTTAGATCAATAAAGTGGGACAATTCTTCCACGGAAGTAATTCTGTGGCTAATCTGCCATCGCCAGTCGTTCCATTCTTCCTCGCTTATTTTTAACTTTTCCATATAACACCATGCACTGTTCAAAAAATCCCTCCCATTATATAAACTATATATTTTTCATAACTGACAACTTATTATATCATTATGAGTTGTCTACTTCAATTTTCTTGTGGAACTCTATTCCTCAATATTTAGGCATTCTGATAAAATTACAGTAAATAACTGTAGCCAACTCATTATGAGAAAAAATTTTTGCATAATTCAAAAAAATTATAGGAATAAATATTTTAAGGAAGACTTTATTCAAGGACATAAAAAAACCGCCCTTGCCGGACGGTTTTGATAGTTCGCTATTTTTCTACATAGTCACCTTATTGTTGAATATTCTTCAGACCGTCCACCACATCGGAAATCATTTCCGACGACAGCCCGCCATGGAAGCGTGGTTCCCCGTTGATAACAGTAAGGGGAAGCCTGACCCGTTGCAATATTTCCGCTACTTTGGGATAATTTTTCAACTCGTCGGTGGCTACGTCTACAAAGGCCACTTCAATAGCAGCACCGTATTTGTCTTTCAGAGCCAGACCGAGTTCTTCCGCGTCATCTTTCATGGTCTTTGCCGGTCCACATCCAGTGGAAGGACCGCAGCCTCAACCGCCTGAAGGCGCGGGGGCATTAACCCCAAATATGGTTACCTGAATTTTTTGCTCGTCCATAATCATCACTCTCCAGATGTTTTATATTATCTCATCTTATTATAAACTATTCTTGTCCCACTATTAACAAAAAAAACAGGGACATTATCCCCAGCCAGGCAAATAAACATGAAAGACAGGCCTAACCACCCGTCTTCCAGAACCGCCTTATTTCCAAATCTTCAGCAGCAACCCCCGTAAAAACAACGGCAGCCTTACGAAATATACACGCAAGACATTTCACCCCTTTTTGGTGTTTACTCTCTATAAAATGTATTCATCCCACCAAAAAATGTGTCAATGATTTTAATTATATTTTGGGAAATTTTAGCCGGCTCACCATCATAACTGCCAGAAGACCTACGATGAATGCAGAAACAACACCAGGCAGGGAACTGGGCCAAAACACCAGCAGGGCCACCAGAGAACCCGCTATGGTAATAGGTATGCCCACAAAATAGTCGGAAATGTTGAGCACGTTAAACCTGGCCAGCCGCAGGGCACCGCAAAGAACAAAGGCCATGGCGGCAATAATCCCCGGCGTACCCAGATCCGCCAGTTGCCAGGCAAATACCAGAATGGCTGGAGCTACCCCGAAGGATACCAGATCTGCGAGGGAGTCCAGCTGTTTGCCAAATTCCGAGGAGGTTCCCATCTTCCTGGCAACCCTCCCGTCCAATCCATCCAACACAGCCGCCACCAGAACCATTGCCGCACCGAGATGATAGTTGCCCTGAAGGGTATAGATCAGGGCTGCCATGCCGGCCAGAAGATTGACGGAGGTTATTACACTAGGCAGCAATTCTACTCTCAATGGTGTAGCCTCCCGACAATTGTTTCCCCGCCCTTAACTTTGTCTCCAGGTTTTACTTCAATATTTATTTCCGGCGGTAAATATAACTCGGTACAGGAACCAAATTTTATCAAACCGAAACGCTGGCCCTGATCCAGATAATCACCAGTCTTTATGTAACATACAATCCTCCTGGCTATAAAACCGGTCACCTGGGTTACCATCAGCTTGAACTTGTCGGATTCTATACCAATAAAGTTTTTCTCATTTATTTCTGAGGCATGACTTTTAAAGGCTGGCAAAAATTTACCCGGACGGTAGTGAACATAATTTACCTTTCCGGAAACCGGAGCCCGGTTGATATGCACGTTTAATATTGACAGAAAAATGCTGATCCTGGTACAGTTACCACCCATAAAATTCTCTTCTTCGGTACGATCCACAGCCATTACCACACCATCGGCCGGGGAAATCACCAAACCCTCGCCCCTGGGCACCCGGCGCCTGGGATTGCGAAAAAAATACGCTATAAAAAGAAAGAGTGACCCGAACACAAAGCTGGCTGGTTTGTTGAACTGATATAAAAGCGCAGTCAGGACTCCTAAAAAAATCAAATAAGGTAAACCAGCCCTGGCCACGGGATAAATCTCCCTGTTCATTAAAAATCCTCCTGTTGTTTTACAAAGCCTATTGTAACATTTTTTGTAATTGATTAGAAGAGTTTATATCTTCAAATGTCGAAAGCATTTAAATTATCAGGCGAATGTTTAAGCCATGAGTTCACCTTTCTTGCTACCATATCAGAGTCACCCCGGAAATGATTTTTAATAGGCAATGAATTCAAAAACAACCTACCGTAACGTTTGTTGAGTAGTCGGCCATCAAGCACCACCACTGCACCATGGTCCTTTTCCGTGCGGATTAGCCTGCCAAACCCCTGTTTAAAGCGTATAACAGCCTGGGGTAAACTATACTGGTAAAAAGAATTTATGCCCATACTTTCCAGTTGTTCAAGCCTGGCCTCAATGACAGGAACTGATGGAGACTGGAATGGCAGTTTAACAATTACCACACAGCTTAATGACGCCCCAGGAATGTCAACTCCCTCCCAGAAGCTTGAAGCACCGAATAGGACTGCCCTCTCAGTATTTTTAAACTCCTCTACCAGACGCCATCTTCCGCCATCTATATTATGCCCCAGCAAGCATACATCCTGCTCTTCCAACATTAGTTTCATCTTTTTGTATGTCTCTTTTAGAACCCTATGTGAGGTGAAAAGCACCAGCGTTCTGCCGCCCGCAGCAGCAATCAGCTCCTTCAAGACATTAACCAGCGCGCCTACGTAATCCTTTTCCGGGAATTCACCCTGCTGGGGAACTCCCCTGACCACACATAATAAAGACTGCTCTTCGTACCGAAAGGGGGAGTCCACCAGCTTTAGACAAAGCCTGTCCTGCTCTGCCATAACGAGCCCGATACCCTCCATATAATGTTTAAACTCTCCATTTACGGTAAGTGTGGCGGAAGTCATCACCACCGTTTTGTAATCTTTAAACAGGCTGTTGTAAATCTCCTGATCAACTCTCACCGGTGTCGAATGAAGTGAGATAATAGGATTTTCTTTCTCCCCTGCAGCCTCAGCCCAGTATACGTAATTATGATCTGAGCAGGAGAAATTAAACTCAATATCCGCGATCAGTCCTTCTCCTGCAGCAACAATCTTTTCCGTTTCCTCTGCCCTGGTTTCCCAAACGTTATCCAACACCAGCCAGGAGAGTATTATTTCGTGCAATTCCCTGATCAGATCCAAAAGGGAGCGTATCCTGAAAAGCAGGTTCCCGAATTCCCCCAGAGGCATATTTGATGCATCATGCAACATTTCCCCCTTCAGCCGGCGGGTTATTTTTGTATCCACACCACCAGGGCCGGGTGCCAGTGCACTGTAAAGAAGCCCTAAAAATAAATCCGCCGCCTGGCGGACCAGTATCCGCTCATCCCTTGCCGCATTTAGAATATCCTGCCAGCGGCCGGCGTTTGAGGGCGGAACCGTACCCAACAGTCGCGTTAACAGCTTTCCCACTGTATTCAGCCACCGTCTAAAATCGTTTCTGGATACTACAGTGCTTAGCTGTTCCGTAGCAGCATCGTCAAGATGATGCGCTTCGTCCAGAATTAGGGGACCATAAGCGGGAAGCACCCTGTTTTCAGCCTTTACATCTGCAAAAAGTAAGGCATGATTAGTGATAATCAATCTGGCCGCTTCGGATCTTCTACGTGCCCTGCCAACATAGCATTCTCCCGCATACCAGTGGCACCGGGCACCAGCACAACTCTCGCTGTCCCCGCAAATACTCAGCCAGAACTCCTGCTCCGGACCTTTAATGTTAAGTTCCACCCTGTCGCCCTGGCTGGTGTCAGCCAGCCATACCAGAATCCTGGCCAGGAAAAAGGCCTCCAGAGGCGTCCAATTTCTTTCGGCCAGAAGAGCATTCCATTTTCGAAGGCAGATATAATTCTGTCTTCCCTTGGCCAGAGCTACGGGTAAATCAATGCCCGAAGTATCCAGCAAGAGCGGAATGTCTTTTGCCCAGAGCTGCTCCTGCAAATTTATGGTTCTGGTTGAAACCACCACTCTGCTGCCTCCTGAGGAAGCCCAGAGAACGGCAGGCACAAGGTAGGCCATGGATTTGCCGGTACCCGTGCCGGCTTCCACCAGCAAAAGCTTATCCTCATTCATGGCAGCGGCCACCTCTCCGGCCATGTCGATCTGCTGCGGTCTCACCTCGTAACCCGGCAAGGTCCTGGACAAAGCACTTCCCTGCCCCAAAAGTTCTTTAACCCTGCCTGGCTCGACAAATCCTTTTTCTCCTTCTACTGAAGGCATCCATTTGTGCTCGGTGCAAAAATTTTCAGCTTTAGAAGTTTTAGTGGTGCAATTGTTCCAGGCAGAACCGGTGGCCAATGATTGTACTACCGGACCCCACGACGAAGCCGCCCGGGTTAAAAACGCCGCCAAAAAGGACAGTTTTTTAACATCCAAAACCTTGAGCCGGTTTATTAGAGCTTCACACAGCAGGTGTGCTGCCATGGCGTCTTCCAGTGCCCGGTGGCTGACAGGCATCTCCACCCCCAGCATTTTGCATAATTCCCCAAGCCGGTACCCGGATGCTCCCGGCAAAACTATCCTGGACAGTTCAAAAGTATCGTAAATCGCACCGGTCATCCTACAGTCTGCTACAGATTCTATAAACCTGCAGTCAAAAACCACATTATGACCCAGTATGTTTTCTCCATCAATAAATTTTAAAATTTCCGGTAATATTTCGGATATTTCAGGTGCCCCTGCCAACAAATTATCTTCAAGTCCGGTAAGGCGTCTTATCTTTACCGGCAGGCGTTGGTGGGGCCGCACCAGTGATTGATAGGTTTGTATAACCCGACCGCCTTCAACCCTGACCAGCCCTATTTCAATTATTCTGTCCCTGGCCGGATCAAGACCGGTGGTTTCAAGATCCATTGCCACATAGCTGTTAAACAATGACATCACTCCGCACTACGACCGTATATACCCGATAATTCTTTTTCATCCCTGTAAAATCCTGCTACGCACTATTTAGGCGCCTGTTCAAACAAGCTATTTTCGCCGGGCGGCCCTGCACCTGTACTGTTGTCACTTTCATCAGCTTTAGCCTGGGACGCACTATTTTTCATTTTCTCGTCCACCAGCCCCTGCACTAAACTTGACAGGGGCTGCAGAAGCATGGCTAAATCTGCCTGGGTTTTGGCCTGGGTAGCGCTTGGGACAATAGTCTCACTGTTTTTGCTGCTTATTACCGAACCTACTGAATCAACGGCAAGCTGCACGCTGGACGCCAGTATAGCCAATATTTGTCCGAAAACCCTAACACCATGCACTATTTTGCGCAAGGTTTTTTCCAACCCTTCACCGCTTTGCGCCTCAAGTTCCCTGCCGCTGAACAATTTTTCCATGCTCCGGGCCATTACATCCAGTCTGTTGATCATTTCCTCCTCTTCCCTGCGCTTCTCATTCATATTTTCCAGCCCATCAGACAATCGATCAAGAACTGTTAAAATTTTTTCAGTATGTTCACTATCAACAGTTTCCTTTATTTGTAATTTTTCTATTTTGTTCAACAATTGCTCCAATGTGCTGTTGAATTTTTCGTTAACGGGCGATTCCAACCTTTTTCCCCCTTCCGTACCGTTGTAGCGGGCAAGTGTAAGGCAAAGCAGTTCCATTTATATAATTTATGTAAAGAAAAATCCGGTAGACCATTTTTTTATTTGGGTACATATTCGCTACTGCTGTCATAAATATGAATATAAAAAATTAGGAGGCGAAAATATTGGATAAACAAACCTTTGATCCCGGCAGCCTGCCGGAACCATTTAAAAGCATGCTTCAAAATATGGATCCCCAAGCACTCCAGCAAATGCTTGCCATGCTGGACCCCGAAACCCTTTCATCATTGATGAATTCCACTTTTGGCATGATAAAAAACCAGTTGCCCCAGGAACAGGAACAGGTTATGTCACAATTACTGGAAAACATAATTAAGCTAATGTCCAACAAATAATAGTAACAATTTAAGGGCTGCTCGCGCGGCCCTTAAATTGTTATCGCTTAAATTTCTTTACTCCGCCGGGGTTGCTTTTACAACAGGCGCTGTTATGCCCTCCCCCTGCTGCTCTTCCCTGGCCTGTGGCCGCGAGCTTTCTTTTTCTTCTATGACGGCGGTAACTTCTTCCACGGACTTTTCACATTCACTGGATTTTTTACTAAGCAGGGCCTGAACAATGCTGTTCATGGGCTGCAAAATGGAAGATAAATCAAGACCCGGGGTGTACCTGGCACCAACCTGGCTATCTGACTTCCCTGCAACTGCCTCTTCGTTTACAAACAATTTGTTTACAGAATCCATAATACCCTGAAACCCGCCAGCTACTATCTCTATCACCTGGCCCGTCACCTTTGCACCATTGGTAACCATTTTCAAAACATCAACCAGGCCGGCGCCTTCTGCTCCTCCCCGGCCACCCCCGGCAA
This sequence comes from uncultured Peptococcaceae bacterium, assembly GCA_964643075.1. Taxonomy (GTDB): domain Bacteria; phylum Bacillota; class Desulfotomaculia; order Desulfotomaculales; family Desulfocucumaceae; genus Desulfocucumis. The sequence goes on along the minus strand of CAZXQO010000005.1, from coordinate 64,421 downwards.
TTACTTCCAACTTTTCATTGACAGTGGAAAACCTTTCCGCCAGAATCATTTCCCGTGCCCGTAGTCTCTCAAGCTCCACCAGTACCTCTGTCATCTTGTCCAGGGAGGCAACCGCCCGGGATGATTGGTCCATATTAAATGTTTTTTCCTGATGTAGCCGCTCCAGGTTATTTACCAAAAGATCCAGAGTTTCGCTTAGTTGCCTGCTGGACCCACTGTTCATACTGCTCACATCCTTTACAGTTATAACCGGCTTGTGTCCGGCTATATTGCCTGGAGTAAAGGGCTACACAGCTGTGTAGCCCCATCCAAGCCTCCATTAAAAAAATTTTTAAGAATTAGCAGCAGCATGCGGCACAGCAGCAAAGAGCCAAACCGATGAAAATAATGGCGCCGGCTATGCAGGGAGAAATCCAACCGCACAGCAAAAGGGCGATGGCAAACAGGAAAAACAATAAACAAATCAGAAAAGCGCCAGAACTGTGGCTTCCAAATAGGTCTTTCACCTTGGCAAGAGCGTCACTCACGTGAACTACCTCCTTCCGAAAATAATAAAAATTTTTCTTGAACGATTCCGGGAACGTTCTAATTTAAAATATGATTTAATAACAGCATTTGTTACAAAGTTTTCTTCCCCGTTATATTGATTACAAAAATCACGGTTCATTTGGCATGACTGGTGCGTTCCAGACTTGTGGACGGCATACGCAAACACAAGAGGAGTTTTGGACATATTTGTGATAAAATATATAAAAAATGCGGAGTTGGCATAATGGAATATTTGAATAACAATATTAGCCGGCTAAAGGAATTACGGAAAAGTTCAGACGAGGAAGTAAAAACGGCCGCAAGTCTCCTGGAAAGAATTATCGGCCCGGAATATTTCAAAAAACAAGTTGAGCTTTTAAAGGAAAGCGATCCCATGGGTGCCGGCATGGGCCGTTATGGTCATCCTCCCTCCGTCAGCCCGCTGGCCTATATATGGCTAAAGGCCAGGGAAGAGCTGATTTACGGTGAAATCGGCGGCAGGTTCAGACCTGGCTATGCCTCGGCCAGACTGAGTGAACTGGGAAAGAATCTGGTCCTACTGCAGCATCGGAATGACTTAGTGCAGATCATAAAACTACTGGCGCCGGAGGAAACCTTTGAACTGGCTGCACTTGCCCTGAATGTGGCCGCAGGCTGCCTGAAAATGGATCTGCTTGGCAATTTTCGCCCGGACCCTGATGTTAACCTTATCTGCCTTGAAATCAACCACAAAGAAGCCGCTGGGATATATTGCTCTGTCTGGGATGCAGCCCACCAGGCAGCGGGTGACAACATGGAACAAGCATTCCCCGCCATAACACCGGGAAAGCCGCAGCCAGTTATTCTTTATGTAGGAGTAACAGCTGACAGAGAGATTAATCTGGAGGGGATGCATCTATCACAGACGGCACAACAATGGCTGGCAGGCCCGGGAAGAATAGCAGAGGCGGTTGTGCTGAGCCAGGGGAGACTGACCAGCGGAAAAAACGGCCTGACCTTTTTCAGGCATTCTTATGTGATTAAAAATCCGGCTCCGGATGTAAAGTTTAATTTTGAAATTTATGTTCCTTCCTAATCGTCACATTCGCAACGATGCTCAGTTATTACCGGCCTGAGGGCCAGGGCAGCCCTTTCACCCAGATTTCCCGGGCCGGGAAAAAGAACCCTTAGGGCAGTGGCCAGACCGTAAATCTGGCCGTGCATATAGGAGGTATACGCCTGTGCACCAGTCATCCGGCCAGCCTTCTGCAATGATTCCAGCCCCTCCAGGAGTTGACCCAGTATTAATTCCCCGCGCCGGGTCATCTCAGTATCATAGTTCATTTTTCATCACCCTGATTTTGATTTGTTGTTAATTATCATTTGCTTTAATATTAATTATAGCCCGGGTATGCCTGGGCTGGTTTTATATGGTTACCGATTCCGACGGGTTTAATACTTTTACCTTAGCCTAAAGTGGCGGATTTAACCTGTTGTCTGAAAAACTCCGGATCCTTACAGATATCGGAGCGGTCCCCTACCCTATTTTTTTTGACCGCTGGCAATAACCATGTCCAGAATGAAAGAGGCCGCTGTGTAAGGGTCGGAATCCCTGCGGGCAACCTTATCCAGCAATTCGTTAATCCCTCCGGGCAGAGTCAGTTGCTTCCTGACCAGCTTTTGCCACTGATAGTCTACTATCTCCAGCACCTCAGCTCTGGCCCTCTCCTGTCTTTTCTTGTCCAGAAGATTCTTTTCATTTAGGAAATCTTGGTATTTACTTACAGCTTCCATCAATTGCGGTATACCGGTACCCTGAAGATTCGACACCTGGATGACCGGGGGTCTCCACTCCTTTTTATCGCTCTGCAAATCCAGCATCATCTCAACCTCGGTCACAACCCGGTCGGCCCCGGGCAAATCAGCCTTATTAACCACGAATACATCGGCAATTTCCATTATACCCGCCTTGATAGTCTGGATTGAATCACCCGCGCCGGGGGTTAGAACCACCAGGATGGTATCAGCAACATTCATAATATCCAGTTCTGCCTGGCCTACGCCCACAGTTTCAATAATTACCCAATTAAAACCAAAGGCATCCATAGCCTTGACAACTTCCTTGGTGTTCCTGGCCAGTCCTCCCAGACTGCCCCTGGTTCCCATACTCCTGATAAAAACCCCCTGATCGGTGGAATGCTCCTGCATTCTGATACGATCGCCCAAAAGCGCTCCGCCGGTAAACGGGCTGGTGGGATCAACCGCTACCACAGCTACGGTATCGCCTCTTTCTCGGAGAAAATGAGTAATTCTATCCACCAGCGAACTTTTTCCTGCTCCCGGTGATCCGGTCACTCCGATAACTTTGGCACTACCGGTTAATGGGTAGATATTTTTTATTAGTTCGTCCCTTTCCGGATCCTCATTTTCCACTCTGGTGATTATTCTCGCCAGTGCCCTGGTCTGCCTGTCTTTAAAACCCTGGATAAGCCCCTCCATGCTGTCTAAAGACATTTACCACACCGCCTTATGAAGTATTCAAAACAGATTGTCTTTTATTCTTTCGCCAAAGCATCCCATATTCCTTTGCGGCTGAATAAGATCAGAAATAAAAACACACCTTCCTGCCAGACGGGCCGTCATTAATGATTAACAGCCTTAAATCAGGGTTAATAAACCTTTTTTAACCCCTGAACGGTATATTCGTCCCAGTTCGCTGTAAAACATAACAGCTTTCCAGGAAAAAACAGGGCTATTGCCGGAATATTCTTTATAATTCCGTTCGATTTTAAAATATAACCACTGGCCGGATATCTCTTTTGCATATTATATCTAATGATTAAAATATATTTAACAGGCTGACAACAACCTAATCTCCTCTCCCTTTCTCCGCTGTATCTCAGATACAGCTGTTTTTTTGTACCAGCCTCCAACTCTTTCCCGTCCCCATTTAGCCTGTCCCTCTCTTGTATCAATAAACGAAAAAACCCCTTTTATAAAGGGGTTCATCAAGGATCAATATCTCAAATTACATTTCATCGTTAGCCATTAATACAGGCTATCTTTCCAGGTACTTTTCCGCTGCCACCGCTGCAACGGCCCCGTCCGCAACTGCAGTTACAACTTGACGCAACAGTTTTTTACGAACATCTCCAGCCGCAAACAAACCCGGGGTAGAGGTTTGCAAATCATCATCGGTAATTATATAGCCTTTATCATCCAGTTGAACCAATTCTTTCACCAACTCAACACTGGGATCGTGTCCTATGTAAATAAAGACACCGCCGGCAGCCAGTGATTTGATATCACCGGTTCGGACATCCTTAACGTCAACTCCCGTAACCGTGGCATCTCCCTTTATTTCTTCTACCACACTGTGCCATACAACTTCAATCTTGCCGTTCTCCCTCGCTTTTTGCTGCACATATTTGGTTGCCCGCAATTCTCCCCGGCGGTGTATAATATATACTTTACTGGCAAACTTGGTTAGGAAAATGGCCTCCTCCACAGCGGAATCACCGCCACCTACCACTGCCACAACCTTATCCCGGAAAAAAGCACCGTCACAGGTGGCACAATAGGAAACACCACGCCCACGGAACTCATGTTCACCCCTGTAGCCCGGCATGCGCGGTTTTGCGCCGGTAGCAATGATTACTGCCCTTGCCTTAATTTCTCCGTCGTCTGTAACAACCGCAAAAATGTCATCCGTTTTCTGCAGTGATTCCACGCTGCTGAATTTGATTTCCATTCCGAAACGCTGGGCCTGAGTAAGCATATGCGTGGAAAGTTCGGGGCCACCAATACCTTCAGGAAAGCCTGGATAGTTTTCTATATGATCCGTACTGGCTGCCAGCCCGCCCGGCATTGCCCTTTCCAGCAGCACAGTCTTCAGATCGGCCCTGGCCGCGTATATCCCTGCTGCAAGGCCTGCCGGGCCGCCGCCAATAATTAGCACATCGTAAACTTCCATAGATTACACTCCTCGTATAGCGAATTTCCCAATATATAGTATCTTATAATATGGCTTTAGTCAACAAAACCTGGTGTTAACGGTTATGTGCTGCTGCTCAGGAAACTTATAACAAGCTATTGCTGTCAGATAGTATCCAATACCTATTTTTTCATCTCTCCAGCGTAGACAAAAGTGAACGTAAGTTAACGCAACCAATTTCGGCCATACTACAGTTTGCCCTTATACATGTTGGCATTCGCCTGCTTATAGGTCTCATCCACGCTCATCACTCCTTTTACGGGCAACATAAAAATGCCTCCGGCTGCGCTGGTGAACATCGTTGAAGGTAAAGGCGTCGTATACTCCCAGCGTCTCAAATCCGGCTGCCGATAAAAGCTCTTTAATAAGCTCCGGTGCATAGCCTCTTTCACAGTGTGTTTCTTTGAATCTGCGAAACAACTCGCCTTCCCGCACAAATCCGGTGAGAGCCACCGACCACAAACCTTCTTCACGATCATGAACAGTTTCATATATTATAGTCAGGTCCGGCTCTTCTATCACCACCGGGCCGTCCGCTGTTGCACCTATCCAGCTTACCGCGTTCAAATCAAATATAAACAGGCCGTCCGGAGCAAGGCAGCCGCAAACACAGCAAAATACCTGTGCAATATCTTCCTCCCGGATAATATAATTCAGTCCATCATGAAAACAGGTGACCAGGCCCACCGGTTCAAACATGGTAAACTCCCTTATATCCTTAACCGTGAATTCTATATGCAACCCTTCCTGCCTCGTCTTGGCTTGGGCCTGTTCAATCATTTCCGCCGACAGGTCCAGCCCATAAGCCTTATAGCCCCTGCGGGCAAAGGGTATGATGGTGTTGCCGGTGCCACAGGCCAGATCAAGAACGGTACAGGGTTTGCAGGAAAATTTTTTCAATATGTCCTCAACATAATCTATCCAGCCCTCAAAATCAACGCCGGCTACCAGATAATCATAAATATCAGCAAGGCCGCGGTACTGACCCATGGCCACCACCTCCGCAAACAACATAGCCGTTCCGGAATTGTCATACTGTTATATGTTTTCCCAACAATTATATGTTACATTAAAAAACCCCGGTTTAACCGGGGTTTTAGGGTTATTTTTTCAGGGCGGTTACTATGTCTGCCAGAACCTTTTTGATTTCCTGATCTCCGTTTACATCGAGCAGAATACCTTTGGCGTCATAGTAATCGATGAGCGGCTTGGTGTTATCTTCATAAGCTTTCAGCCTGGTACCCACTGACTCTTCATTATCGTCCGAACGCTGGTAAAGCTCGCCATCGCAGGTGTTGCATTTGCCTTCCACCTTGGGGGGGTTGAACAGTACGTGGTAGGATGCGCCGCAACCTTTGCAGACTCTCCTGCCGGTAAGTCGGGCCATCAATTTTTCCAGAGGCACCACTATATTGATAACGCCATCCATTTTGATGTCCAGAGAAGCCAGGGTGGAATCCAGGGCTTTAGCCTGCTCCACAGTGCGGGGGAAACCGTCCAGCAGGAAGCCCTGCTTGCAGTCCGGCTGGGACAGGCGCTCTTTGACCATGCCGATAACCACTTCATCGGGCACAAGCTCGCCTTTGTCCATAAAGCTCTTGGCTTTCTTACCCATTTCAGTGCCTTCCTTGATGGCGGCGCGGAACATGTCACCGGTGGAAATGTGAGTAATATTTAATTCCTTTACCAGAACCTCCGCCTGAGTGCCCTTGCCTGCCCCGGGCGGTCCCATAATTAATAGATTCATAACAATCCCCTCCCGATTTTACTTAATATTTCTGAGTTAACATTATATCATGGTTTGTCCTCCCGGGAAATATTTGCCCAATAAAAAACTCCGAAGCAAATAATAAAGCAACAGCCGTGCCCCTGCTAACATGGCGCATTTGCTTATAATGGTTGCGAACCATAAACATGTATATATGGGTCTTGATGGTAATAATACTCCCTGGCAGGAATGGTTGAAGTTGCCTTGTACATCTATTCATATAAGAAAAACCCGTAAAGCCCTTTCTTTAAGGCTTTACGGGTTTTTAGTGGTCGGGGCAACACGACTTGAACGTGCGGCCTCACGGTCCCGAACCGTGCGCTCTACCAAACTGAGCTATGCCCCGTTATTACTTGACACAAAATATATTATGCAATATCTCACCACAAAAGTCAACGTGGAATTGGTTACCAGACCAGCATAAAGAACCAGATGATCATGCCTGCTTCCACCACCAGCTTTAGAACCGTACCTCCCGCCAGCCCCAACAGGGTTCCGAATCCGACCCTGACCGCCCTGTCCAGGGGCTTTTTGTCTATCAATTCTCCGGCCACCGCACCCAGGAACGGCCCCAGAATAATCCCCAGCGGGCCCAGCAGCAGTATACCTAGCACAAGTCCGGCTATGCTGCCCCATATAGCAGCTTGGGAGCCGCCATATCTGTGTACTCCCCAGGCGTTAGCGGCAAAATCAATAAAAAAAACCAACGCTACGGCGGCAGCCTGCAATATAAAAAACCACAGCGACAGGTTGTAAAAGCCGGTGAATAGTCCGTATATAACCATGCCCAGAAAAATTAGCGGCACGCCAGGAAGCGCCGGCAACACAGTGCCGGCCACTCCGGCGGCAAAAAACAAAATAGCGATAAGCAGGCCCAGTACATTCATTCCGGCCTCTCCTTTTTAAATCAGATTACCCCCAGATATTTATCGCACTATGTTATGATTATTCCATTTTCTACGGGCTATGCAAATCTCCTGCGAAAAATCAGAAAAAACCATTTAAATCTGGTTTTCCCTGGGAGGTTCTATGGTTTCCCCGTCTGATTCTTTGCCTTTGTAGAAGACGTTGACATACATTTTTTACAGTTTCCGCTGCAGGAGCCGCACGACAGCAGCAGTGCCATACAGCGGGGGCAGCGAAATCCGGTAAACAGGTCATTCTTATAGCCGCATTGCTTACAAATAATATAATCTTTTTCCCCGCTCACCCGTATCACCCCCATGGTGCCAGGCACCTAACTTATTAACTTATCCACCAATTTATGTGTTATATCCAGGTTTCTTTCTGTGCCAGGTCAGTAGCCGCAGCAGCAGCGCAACTCCAAAAGCAGACGCCATTGCCGCAAAAGCCAGTATTAATGGGGTGTGTTGACTATTTCCACAAGTGATCAGCCTGGATAGATGATTTATCAGCCCCCCGGTGAGAAACGCTATAAATACGCTTCCCCCCCAGATCCAAAGCGCCTCACCTCTGGAACGTTCTTTGAAAATTACCATGATTGATGCAATGCAGGGAACGAATAGGGTAATCACTACCAGTGCCACCACTGCCTGCAAATGACCAAGGGCAAGGCTGTTTAAACCTGCCGCACCGAAATCCCGCCTTACCAGGCCCATCACAAAGGCGGTTGCGGCCTCGGGGGGAAGCCCCAGCCAGGCCACTGTCAGCGGTGCAAGCAAGCGCTGAATGTATGCCAGCACGCCGGTTAATTGAAGTGCGCTGATAATCAGTGCGCCCAGGGCGAAAAGGGGGGCAGCCTCTTTCAGAAAGGCATATGATTTGATGCCCGTTTTACGAATTATATTTACCGGTCTGGGCAGCCTTAGCGGTGGCAGATCGATCAACAGATGCGAAGACTCACCCGGCAACATAGTGTTCAGGGCTGTCCCTGACACCACCAGCACAGCGAAAATAACCGTAACGTAGAGCAACACGTATTCAGGTCCCAGACCGGACAGCATTCCTGCTATAACACCCAGTTGAGCCGAACATGGAATGGTAAGCCCCAGGAGAAAAATGGCTATTTTTTTCTCCCTGTCGGAGGCCAGCAGTCTGGTTGTAATGGTGGCCATGGTCACGCAGCCGAAGCCAAGGATAATTGGTATCACCCCCCGTCCGTTTAGACCGACTCCCGTAAGCAGCCGGTCCACCAGGGTGGCTATCCTGGGCAGGTAGCCGGAATCCTCAAAAAGGGCCAGCATAAAATAAAACGCTACCACCAGGGGCAGCAGCAGCCCCAGCAGATAGGTAAAGGTCATGGTCAGCAGCCCGAATTCGCCGGCAAGTATTGTACCGGGCAGGGAATTCAGGGGCATTATGTACCCCACCAGGCTCCTCACAGCAGGCTCAAATATCCCGAGCATAATTTTGCCTTCAGTTATGCCGACCACGGTGCCGGCCACAAAAACCCCCACGAATTTGTACATGGCCCACAGGCTGAATGCCAATAAGGGTATTCCGGTTATCGGCCTGATCATCCAGCGGCTCAGGCGGGAGGCAAATCCAGTGCCAGTGTATGTTTCCCTGACAATACTGCTGCAGATATTATTTACATGCATTCTTCTTTTTCTATAGATTATCTCCCTGCTGTCCCCGGGCACCATACCCCAACGCCCTGCCACTACCGGGTCGCCCTCCAGAATTAACAGCGCCTCACCATGCGGTACCCCGTGTTCCAGACTTAAAGATTCCAGCATTACTTGCAGTTCCGGTGTTTTATTGCCCGGGCGGGCTTTTATAAGGGAGGATGCCAACCTGTCAAAGCCTTCTTTCTTAATCGCCACTGTAGGTATTACCGGCACACCAAGCATATCAGCCAGCGCCTCAACGTCAATTTCCATGCCCAGCTTTCCAGCTTCATCAATCATATTTAGAGCCACTATAACCGGTATCCCGGTGTCAATAAGCTGCTGGGTCAGGAAAAGATCCCTTTCCAGGTGAACCGCAGACACCACGTTAATAACCAGATCCGCACCCAGGATAATATCCCTGGCCACAGTCTCCTCGTCGTTAAATGATGAAATCCCATATACCCCCGGTGTATCAAAAACGCTGTAGGCGCCGTACCTACCGCAAGAAATTTCCAGAGTGGTGCCGGGATAATTGGATACATCCACGTATATCCCGGTGAAATGGTTGAAAAATACCGATTTTCCCGTATTCGGATTGCCTGCCAGCACTATTTTCTTTCTGCCGGTGTTCATTTCTTCCTTATAATCAGAGGTTTGATGGCAGCCTGACATTGTACTTTCCTCCAGAATTTTTTATTTTAAGCTTGTGGTTATCAGGTATTCAGAATTCAGAATATTTCAAGACAAATAAACCGTACTCTCATACTGATTCCTGTTATTTTCGCCGGTTCTCTCATTCTGACTCCTGACTCCTGAATACTTACTGAATCAGATTTCTTCAACTGCTATTTTTTTGGCCAGCGCCCTGCCAATGGCAATTTCCTGCCTCTTTTTTCTTATTACTACCGGTCCGGCCGGAACAATTTCACAGCAGTTTACAGTCTCGCCTTCACATATACCAAGTCTAATACACTGATCCCTGACCTGCTCTGAAGGCATTGATATAATTCTGCAGAGACGGCCTCTTTTAACCCTGTCCAGAGTCATAACGGCACTCCTCCTTCGCTAATGATATTCATTATCATTGACTGGTTAAAAAAATATGGCGGTTCATTGATAATGATTATCACTACCATAATACCCTCCAAACTGCTTTTAGTCAATAGCAAATTATTTCTGCTAAAAAGGCATAAGGCGGATTACTCCGCCTTAATTTACTTGACTTAGTAAATATTTTTGCCTTAATCTACAATGCCAAATATTTATTTCGGACATTCCTCCGAGTTGCCTTCAACCGCGCAATCACTTGCCGAACTGGCGGAAGAATCGCTGGCCGAACTATCTGAAGAACTGCTGACAGAGTCGGTCAGGGTGGTGGATTCTTTGCCGCAACCCGGGCCGGACTTGGTAGATTTACAATCCTGTGTCAACATAATCACCTCCTCGATTAGTATCTTTCCCCGCTGAAAGATATAAAATCCCATGGCTGAGGTGACTATTTTTTCCAGCTACTCTATGTCCATCAATTTGAGCAATCTGTAAGCTGCCACCCTGGTGTTATGGAGTAGTTTGTCAATATCCTCTTTTTTAGCCTCATGAATATGCATGCCCACCGCCACACTCACAGATTGGCCTGTGCCTTTGGCCAGCAATTCCGCCACCGGCCTGGCAGCCTCGTCGTCTTTGTGTCCGGGCAGAGGCAGCACAGAGGTGGTACAACTGGTTACGGAGGGGTCTGCAATTCTTGGCCTGGGCAGGCTCACCACCACCGCTCCCAGGTGGGGCTTTTCGCCGCCCAAAATATTAACCAGTATGCCGTCGCCGGTTACCGCTGCCCAAAGAAAAACCTTGTGTTTTCCCTCGCCTTCCTCAATATAAAAGTTTTTCATACTTCCCCCCGTTGCCTAATCCGGCCTTCAATATTTTTACATATTCTTCTTTACCGTCTTACCGCCTTGCTCCCTGTTGTAAAACCCTTCATCAGCGGCTTTTCAGTAAGCCCTTTGTACTGAGCCAAAACCCTGAATATATTACCCATACCCTCAGGCATGATTATTTTCTTCACCGCCATGGTTTCCTTCATGGCCTTTAGATCAAAAGAATAATTGTTCCGGCCGCCGATCATTTCAATTATGCCCAGGTTAATTAAAAAGTTCATCTGATTAGTAAATCCAGCCACCTTTAGCCCGAACCTTTCTCCCCATATCCGCAGCGCTGAAAAGTTCACGTGGGCGGTAATGTCGCAGCAACCAGGCCGCTCCAGGGGGCTGTCCAGTAATTCGTGCCGGCTGTAGCAGCGCAGGGTGCCCCTGGGTCGCATGGGATTATATAAATCCATCGTTTCGCCGCCATAATCTATGGTTAGCAAAAATCCCCTGGAAATATTTACAGCTACTTCTTGCAGCCATCCTTCCGCAGCCAGGTTGATCTCTGCCGTCTGGCCATCTTCCAGTCTGATATCAAATAAATCAGTGTAATTTATCAACTCCCGGCTGGAAAGAGGGCACTCTTCCTCAATCAGCCCACCGGCAACGGGCTTTATATATATCTCTTTCAACTCTGCCCCGGTTTTCCTTATGCGATGCACGGGAAAGGCATCCACCAACTCATTGGAAAAAACGCAGCCTGTTATGCCGCTGGCGAAGTTTATTTCTTCCAGCCGGGACACCCAGGCCACCTTACCGGCCAGATCAGGTTCGCTTTCCAGTTTTTTTTGCTGCAGTTCTCTCATGGCAGGGCTTATTTCAATTATGTAATATTGAAGACCTTCATAGGCATCCGGATGGTAATCCCGCAGGCGGGTCAGCACATCAAAAGCCAGCTTTCCCTTGCCGGCGCCGTATTCCACCATATGCCATTGCGGCGGGCTGCCCAGTAAGGCCCACATCTGGGCGAACTGCCCGGCCAGGACGTAGCCAAACAGAGGGGTTACATCGGAACTGGTGTAGAAGTCGCCCTCTATCCCGATTTTATTGTCGCCCCGCATGTAGTATCCGGCCTGCGGGTGATATAAAGCCAAATTCATGAATTCCTTAAAGGTAACAGAGCCACTTGCGGCTACCTCTTTAAGGATAATTTGTTCAGGACTTTCCACGGATAAGGATCACTCCCTCTCAATTATTTTGCAGTAGACAATATGATGAAAAATTTTTTATTAAAATTTTTCAATTTCCAGAAGGGATATACATAATCATTGCAGAAAAGAAAAACAACTATTTTGCCTTTTGTATACAATATTACAATCTTATTTAGTACAAAAACAGATAGAGGAGGTAAATTATGTTTCCACAACCAGTATCCCGGGGCAGAACACTGATCGGGCGACTTCCCAAAGGCAGTGATCTTTTAGGAGAGCTAACCCGGCTATGCCATGAAGAGAACATTCGCCTTGGCAAGGTGCAGGCCATTGGCGCGGTCAGCAAGGCCAAAGTGGGATTTTTCCCACAGGAAGGCAGTGAGTATTCTTCCCTGGAGTTTGACTATCACCTTGAAATCATCAGCCTGCAAGGCAATATCTCCATCATGGACGACGCATCTTACATTCACGCCCACATTGCCCTAATGAACAACGAGGGGAAAATGGTGGGCGGTCATCTACTGGAAGGCACCGAGGTATTTTCCTGCGAATATATAATCAATGAATACATGCCTGAAGAGGATAAAACATTCCACCGCGTCTTTGATGAAGAAACAGGACTGTTCATGTGGCCCCTGAAACAAAAATAATGTTGCTTATCTAAGGCTCTAATTTAGAGGCCGGTCAAAATTGAGAGGTGAGATGTGGGAAGCTAGAGGAGGAATTCGTTTAAAGTGAATTCCCTTATGACACTCACTTCTAACCACTCACTTCACACTTCCCAAATGCCAGGCGCAGTTTTTCAACGGCCTCCTAGAGTGCACGGCCGGGAACCCTTAAATCGCCTACTCTTCTGGTAACCTTCTCCCGGTCAAAAAATTCCAACAGGGGAAGGGCGTATTTTCTGGAAGTGTCAAGCAAATCCCTGGCCTCACCCACGGTAATTTGGCCTTTCTCCGCCAAAAAAAGCTGCATCTTTTCCCTGGCTTTACGCAGGGCGTCCGGGTGAAAATAAAGTTCGTCGGTTACCTTCACCAGCGTCCCCCTGCGCAAAAAGTATTGCAGGATTTCCTGGTCCTGTCCCTTGGGCAGGGCCGTTTTAGTTACCGCCTCAGTCCAGGCAGGCGGCTGGCAACCGTTAGTCTGGTATATTTTTTCAATAGCCTGCACAGCTTTGCCGTAGGTATCCCCTGGTTCAGCCTTAAATCCCGGCAGGGCAATGGAATTAACTCCTAAAACTATTTTCCCGTCATTCTCCATGATCTGCAGAAGAGCTTGAAATTGCTTCTGCCCCAGATTCGGAAACTTTCTTGAGCGCAACTCCTCCCTGGGAAAGCCCTCCCGCAGGGGATAATGCCCGTGATAAGCATTAACCAACGCCGTTACTTCCCCGGTCCATTTATCATAGGTAACGGAGGAGGCATAATATTTAATACCTTCGAAGACTGTTTGCACCACTGTTCCGGAAGCCTCCAGCCCATCCAGGGCGCCTGCTGCTTCCCCCCGGGACAGCCCTGAAATATCCGCCAGCTCTCCGGCAGTCATCATGCCCGGCCTGCTGTTAAGATACTGCCCCGCCAATTCAGCGGGGGTACCCTTCTCTCTAGTGATCAGAGCGTTAATTACATCTTCCTTCATTCTTTTATGCTTTTGGGGAATAGGTTCTATTATTCTGCCTCCGCCGATGGTTAGCATGGGAGAGTATGAGCGGATGACAAATTTGTCACCCCTGCCCGCAGCGGCGATTTCTTCAAGCTCAAGTTGGGCATATGCCTCCCCACCGGACTTCAATTCCTCCCTGTCCAGCAGCACCACACGCCCGAGTATTTCTGCTGTACCCAGATAAATCCTTACCCTGGACCTGTTTTTCAATTCCCTGGCGTTTTTCAATAGGGAAAGTTTAACATCCATCCGCCGGGAGGGGCTGAGACTTCCCGGCGAGGCCAGCAAACTGCCTCTGGGCACCTGCTGCACCTCAATACCGGAAAGATTCACAGCTACCCTTTGCCCGGCTACGGCAGTTTCGACCTTACCACCGTGAACCTGTAAAGAGCGTACCCTGGCCGTCAAGCGCCGGGGCAAGATATCCACATTTTCACCGACGGAAATTTGTCCTGATACCAAAGTACCCGTCACCACAGTGCCGAAGCCCGTAATGGTAAAAACCCTGTCTACAGGAAGTCTCATGGCGCCGGACGCAGGTTTTTCAATCAGGTCGCCGGCCACCCGGGCCAAAGTCTCTTTAAGTTCCTGCAACCCCTGGCCGGTTATTGCAGAAACCTCCACTAGCGGAGCGCCGGCCAGAAATGTCTCCTTTAAATAATCCGTTAATTCTTCCCTAACCAGTTCCAGCCATTCTTCATCCACCATATCTACTTTGGTGAGTACAACTATCCCCCGCTCGACCTGCAAGAGCTGGACGATATCCAGGTGTTCCCTGGTTTGGGGCATTACTCCCTCGTCGGCGGCAACCACCAGCATGACCATGTCTATGCCGCCCACACCGGCAAGCATATTTTTGATAAACCTTTCATGCCCGGGTACGTCCACCAGTCCCGCCTTTTTGCCCCCGGGCAATGCCAGGTGGGCAAAACCAAGTTCAATAGATATGCCCCTCTCTTTTTCTTCCCTCAGGCGGTCTGTATCTATCCCTGTAAGTGCTTTCACCAGAGTGGTTTTGCCATGGTCTACGTGTCCAGCGGTTCCTATAATAAGATGCTTCAAAACCGGTCCTCCCTGCGGCCCAGGGCTGCTGCAATGGCCCCGGCCAGTATCATATCCTCACCCTTTTGTATAGCTCGCACGTCAATTAGCAACCTGTCTTCCTGCAGCCTGCCGATTACCGCCGGATCACCCGTTCTCAGCCGGGAGGCTAGTTCGGAAACCGATATTGTCAGGGGATTTATAGCCACTATCCCGCCAGGAAGCTCCGCCGTGGGCATAGCCCCACCTCCCACCGCAGAAGTCCCGGCTCCCAGTGTAATGACAGCCTTTTCACGGGAAGCTTCCTGCAGCAGGATAAGCAGTTCCCCGGCCCTTTTCATTAAATCATTGGCTTCTGCGCTCAGCATGCGCAAAGTAGGAACATTTCTCACGGCTGCCTCCGGGTCAAGATACTCCCTGAGGGTGGCTTCCAGTCCCGCAATGGTCATTTTGTCTATACGCACGGCCCTGGTCAGTGGGTTTTTCTTCATTTCATCTATATACTCTCTACGGCCCACGATAATACCGGACTGGGGCCCACCCAGCAGCTTATCACCGGAAAAGGTTACCACATCGGCCCCGGCGGACAACACCTGCTGCACGGTGGGCTCCGGCGGCAGCCCAAAACGGGCCATATCCACCAAAAACCCACTGCCCAGGTCGCTCATAACCGGCAAGCCTTTTTCCCGGCCAATCTCCACCATTTCTTCCACAGTGGTTTCCCGGGTAAAACCCACAATCCTGTAGTTGCTCATATGGACATGAAGCAAAAGGGCAGTATTCTCGGTAATGGCCCTGCGGTAGTCGTCGGGATGAGTTTTGTTAGTAGCTCCGACCTCCACAAGTATGGCCCCGCTCTGGGCCATGACCTCAGGAATTCTGAAGGAGCCTCCTATTTCCACCAACTGTCCCCGGGAAACAATCACCTCACGGCTCCGGGCCAGGGAGCCCAGGGCCAGCAACACCGCAGCCGCATTATTGTTCACCACCAGGCAGGATTCAGCACCGGTAAGGCTGCGCAAAAGTTCTTCCACTACGGCATAGCGGGAACCCCTTTTCCCGCTGGCCAGGTTCATTTCAATATTGCAGTAGCCCGAAGCCGCCATATGCACCGCTTCGATGGCCCCGGCCGACAGCACGGCCCGTCCCAGGTTGGTATGTAGAACCACCCCGGTGCCGTTAATTACCCGGCGCAGGTTGGGACGCAAACGAAGGGCCAGAGATTTCAATACATCCCCGGCTATTTCAGTAATGTAACGTTCCCTGGTTTTTTCGCCTGCCGTCCCATGATCAGCCAGCAGTTGATTTCTTACCCTGTCCAGGGCATCCCGAATCGATGCAACTACCAGTTCCCTGGGATAGGCATCCAGCATACCTTTTATCTCATTTGCCCTGAGCACCTCGTCCACCGACGGTAGAGTCTGGAGCAGTTCAGCATTACCTATATCACCCATAATTGCGCCTCCAACATGTCCTACCGATTTTACAACATTATATGGCAGCTTTTTACTCAAATGCAAGCAGGATTGCCGGGCAGTCCACCGATACTGCATCAACAATGCTACGCAACATATTTTCCTTGGTTGGCTATTTTTTCGCCCTGGGAGGCAGCCTGACGGGTTTCTGCACCAGCTATGTTATAGGTCTGAAAGTGGGTAAGCCTGTTTTGACCAGGTACGGCAAATACATTTCCCTTACACCGGACAGATATGAAAAGGCAGTGGCCTGGTTTTGCGGATTCGGCCCTGCCTTCATATTAGCAACTTATTTTACCCCCGGACTGAGACACATCACACCCTATCTGGCCGGCATAACCAGAATGCCCTCCCAAACGATAACAGCATCCACTTAGAATGTCCTTATAATCCTGTAATCAGTGGTCCTCTGGGCCGGTGTATAACCGGCATCCCTGATATAGCGTATTATTTCCTCCGGAGTCAACCCCCGGAAGGTCATCCCCGCCGCCCTGACTACATTTTCCTCCAGCATGGTACTGCCGAAATCATTAGCACCGAAACAGAGCGCCACTTGGGCCAGCTTAGCGCCCTGGGTTGGCCAGGAAACCTGCAGGTTGGGAATATTGTCCAGCATGATCCTGGCCGTCGCTAGGGTACGCAGGTAGTCCGTGCCGGTGGCCGTGGTTCCTTCCAGCTTTGTATTCCTGGGCTGAAAGCTCCAGAGAATGAAGGCTGTAAATCCCCCCGTAAGATCCTGGGCCTCCCTGACCCTGAACATGTGCTTGATCCTTTCCTCCGGAGTTTCCAGATGGCCGAACATCATGGTGGCGGTGGTCTTCATACCCAGGCGATGGGCCTGATGCATTACATCCATCCATTCTTCCCAGGTAATTTTATTGGGGCTGATGGCTTTCCGCACCCGGTTAACCAGTATTTCCGCACCGCCGCCGGGCAGGGAATCAAGACCTGCCTCCTTAAGAGAAGACAGCACCTCAGCAACCGTTTGCCCGGAAATACGGGCCATATGGACTATTTCCGGGGGAGAGAAGGAATGAATATGAATATTGAAGCGCTCCTTGATGGATCGTAGCATGTTCAGGTAATAGTCAAACCCCAGGCCGGGATGCAGGCCGCCCTGAATTAACAATTCGGTGCCACCTGCTGCTATGGTTTCCTCTATTTTCGCAAAAAGTTCTTCTTCCGTGATAACATAGGCTTCCGGGTCCTCAGTATCCCTGTAAAAGGCGCAAAATTTGCAGCGGCACTGGCAAACATTAGTATAGTTTATATTCCTGTCGATAATAAATGTAACTGTGTTTTCCGGATGCAAACGCTTGCGGACAGCGCCGGCGGCTGCACCCAGGGCCAACAAGTCTGCATTTACCAGAACGTCCAGCCCCTCCTCCGGGGTCAGCCGGCCTCCATCTATAGCCTTGTGCAGAAAACGTTCCGTGTCAGTCATCTTTTTCACCCCATACGGACAGCTTAACCCTCTCCTCGATCAGCCCGCTTTTGTATGCGTAATCATAAAAAGTCAGTAGGCCGCGCCTGTAACCGGGAGAGAGACTGTGCCTGATAATTTTGAAGTAATCCTCCAGCACGGGATATGAAAGTCCGGTCAGGCGGTGGGCCTCCTTCAGCAACAGCACCGTTTCGGCCATGGACATCTTCCTGGACTGCTGCAGGGTGCGTGAAAGATCTTTTACCTTTCCCGGCTGTTCCCTGGCGATTTCCTTTCTCACCACCCAAATGGCGTAGACCATTCGTTCGCCGGTGAATTCCTTCCACGCTTCTCCAAGGTCAGTAACCAGTATCTTCCATCCTTCATTGATCACCTTGCGGTGGGCAAGCATGGCATCATCACCTATAAGCAACGCCCCTTCGCCATCTTCCAGCATGCTTACCAGATCGGGCCGGGCCGGGTGAAGTTCCACGGCTACGTGATAATAGTGCTCAAAAAGTATTTTCAACAATGCCACCGAAGTGGCCGAGGATGTGGTCACGTATACTTTCTTACCTTCCATTTCAGTAATGGGCACCTTACTGAAAAACAAAATGCTGGCTACCCGCCCGTTGGAGCTAATTGAAAGTTTAGGGATAATGGTGCATTTTTCCGGATTGCGCGCGTATTCTATTGAAGATATAGGAGTAACGTCCAATTCCCCGTTCAGGAACAGGCGGTTTAACATGGCTGGCGTACCTTTAACCAGTTCACCGTCAAAAGGAATCAGACCATTCTCTAAGGCGTAATATACCGGCAGGCAATTTAGATACTCCACCTGCCCCAAGCGAAGACCAGACACAATCAACCCTCCCTGATCACATTGTACAGCGTGTCTCTCTCCACCGGTACCCTTCCGGCCACCTTAATCATTCTGATCATCTCCGACCGGGCCAGGCGCTGGCCGGTTTCAGCGCCGGCATCATGTGCGATTTTTTCCTCCTCCACCGTCCCGTCCAGGTCGTCAACGCCGAAAGATAGTGAAACCTGGGCCAGCTTGGGGCCAATCATAATCCAAAATGCCTTAATGTGGTCAAAATTATCCAGCATCAGTCTGGCTACCGCCAGCATCTTCAGGTCATCGAAACCTGTGGTGCCTGATTTGCCCGGTTGCTCCAGCATGGTGTTTCTGGGATGAAAGGCCAGGGGAATAAAAGTGAGGAAGCCGCCGGTACGGTCCTGCAATTCCCTCAGCCGGACAAAATGGTCAACTCTTTCCTCTATAGTTTCCACATGACCGTAGAGCATGGTGGCATTGGTGCGCATACCCAGGGAATGAGCTGCCGCATGCACTTCCAGCCAGCGTTCCCCGCTTATCTTCTTAGGACAAATCAATTCCCTGACCCTGGGTGCAAACACTTCCGCGCCCCCGCCGGGCAGCGAGTCCAGCCCGGCATCCTTCAGGGTTGCCAGTACATCCCTTAATGTCATATTGTTGGTTCTGGTCAGGAAATCTATTTCTACCGCGGTCAAAGACTGTATAACCGCTTCCGGAAGCGCCCTGTGTAACCGGCGTATCATTTCCAGGTAATAATCCAGTTGCAAATTTTCGTTAAGGCCGCCCACCACATGGATTTCACTTATGCCCCTGCCCCGGCAGTCCAGGGCCTTGGCCTCTATTTCATCCAGGGTCATGGTATATGCGCCGGGGTCGCCGGCATCCCTGCCAAAGGCGCATAGCTTGCACCTGTTGACACATATATTGGTATGATTAATATGCCTGTTTACAATATAATAAACCCTGTCGCCGTTTTTACGGCGCCTGATCTGATCAGCTATCCTGCCCAGAGCCAAAAGATTACGGGTTTCGAAAAGCCGTACTCCATCCTCAAAGGAAAGCCTTTCTCCCTTATCCACCCGCTCCGCTATGCCTGAAAGTTCGCTGTTCTGAACAATCCAGTCCAATAGACCGGTCCTCCCCTCATTTACCCGGAAACACTTAAGCGAATATTTTTACAGGAAAAAATATATCCAGCACGGTAAATACAAACATCAGCACACTCAGGGCGCCATTTAGATTAAAGAAGGCTACCCCGGCCCGGGAAAGATCGTCCGGCCTGACCAGAGAATGCTGATACATCAGTAAGCCCACAGACACCGTCAGGCCAATAAGGTAAAACACTCCCAAATCAAGCAATACGCCTACCGCCAGGAACAGCAGCGGGGCCACCACATGAAATACAGACGATATAGCCAGCGCTTTTTTGATGCCAAACCGGGCAGGTATTGAATAGATCCCCTCACTTCGATCAAAATGATAATCATCGCAGGCGTAAATTATATCAAATCCTGCCACCCAGAACAGCACACCGGCGCACAACAGCAGCGGCGCCAACTCAAACCTGCCCGAAATGGCAATCCAGGCCCCCAGAGGCGCCAGCCCCAGGGCAAGACCAAGAAACAAGTGGCAGGTCCAGGTAAACCTTTTGGTATAAGAATATAGCACCAGCACCGCCACCGCCACTGGAAAAAGACGGAATGCCAGGGCGCTTAGCTGATTGGCTGAAAACAATAATAGTACAAATGAAAGCGCCACATAAATCCATACCTCCCACACCGAGAGCAGCCCCCTAGGCAGTGCCCGGTTGGCAGTGCGGGGGTTTTTGGCATCTATCCGACGGTCAATGATACGGTTTAAGGCCATGGCGGCGGTCCGGGCGCCCACCATGGCCAGGGTAATCCAGAGTATATCCTGACCCGAAGGGATACTTTTCCCCACCAATAGAGCACCCAGATAAGCAAAGGGCAAGGCAAAAATGGTGTGCTCAAACTTAATCATTTCCATGAATGTCCCAACTTTAGCCAAGGCCATAGGATGCCCACTTCCCATTCACTAATTTTTTAACTTACGCCACCGTTCCCACATGAACGGTTACTATACCGCCAGTTAGCTCGTAATAGCGGGCATCCTTCAGCCCTTCCTCCTCAAACATATCCCTAATTACAGACTGGTGTGGAAAGTCTTTTAAGGAATTGGGGAGGTAGCTGTACGGGCCTTCCTTCCCTATGCCCAGACGCCCCAATAATGGTACCAGGCGGTTGAAATAAAGATAGTAAGCCTGCTTGAATACCGGAGCACTGGGTTTGGACAACTCAAGATTAACTACCTTACCGCCAGGCCTTACCACCCGGGACATTTCACTGATGGTCTTCCTTATATCCGGCACGTTGCGCAGGGCGAAACCTATGGTACAACAGTCAAAGGTGCTGTCCCCAAAGGGCAGGTCGATGGCATTGCCCTGCAGCAGCTCTATATTATCCCTGAACGGAGTCTTTTTAATGTTATCTACAGCCACGGCCAACATTTCCTCACAAAAATCAAGGCCCACCACCTTGCCCCGGGCCCCCGCCGCCCTGGCCTGCTCAATGGTGAGCATGCCGGTGCCGCAACATATGTCCAGGCCCATACCACCGGGTTGCAGTCCTGATTTCGATACTGCAAAGGTCCGCCAGTATTTATCCCGGTTAAAACTCAGAGTTGTGTTGAGCAAATCGTATCTGTGCGCGATACTTGCAAATATATGGTGTACATACTCTTCTTTGTTCTTGTATTGATCCGGGATTTGTACCATTGATGTCTCCTTTCCCAACCGTCACCCGACCATTCTTTCCAATGACACCTCATGGCGCAGGAAAAGCCCGACCAATTCCTTCAGCGCCGTACGGTTGGGTCCAGGAGGCAGTTTATCCAGTTCCGGCAAAGCCTCCCGCAGATATACCACCGCCTGCTCCTCAAAACTGTTACCCTGCCCCATGAGACTTAGGGCAATACCGAGACTCATACCGAACCGGCCCAAAGTTTCCTGCTGTTGCCCACCGGCTCCATTCAGCCTGGCCCCCAGGCGGCAGCAGCCGGCCAGCAATTCCGCTGTTTCCTTACGTACCAGCTCGCGTCCCAGCAATAGGTTTATACCGGCTGAGCCTGAATTCCTGAGCCTGATAACGCCCCCTTCGTTGATTACACATATTATTTCCGCAAGGGGGCGTAGATAATCCACTATACCGGCATCGCACAGGGAGGTGAAGAACCTGCCGTAAAAATAGTCACCTACCAGCACCGGGAACTGACAGCCGTCTCTGGGATCCCCGGTGGCGGCCTGCGATATTTCTTTATCTTCGTTCATACCTCTATGGATGCAGGAGGCCAGGTATATATATTGCAAAACACCAGCCAAAGATATAACCCTGTCCGTTATTTTGCCGAACATACCCGCAGACAGTATGACCAGCACCGGGCGCAGTATACTGCTCAGCTGACAAAGTTCCAGGTGGGCAAAATCCCCAAGATAACCCGCCTTTATATTAAAATGCCTGTTCATGTTTCCCTGTACTTTTTTCAGTTCTTCCTTGATCGGATATATCACCTGTTTCAATAAGTCTTCTCCCCCTTCATGCTTAGCTCAATATATATTTCGTTGCGGGGGTCTGATTTCCTGCCCTCCACGGCAAATTTGGCCTAAAAAGCAATGAGCCCTGCTTCTCTTTTCCAGATAAAGCAAGGCTCATTGATATGGTATTAACCCGGTACTAATAAACATCCCTCCTATAGATTCACAGCTGACTTTTCGACTACCTCCAGAGGAACTATGCCACGCTTGGTTTCCTTGGCGCTCATTTGTTTGGCGCAGAAATTTTCCTTAAGATAGTTGCAGGCGTCCCAGGGGTCCACTTTATCACCGCAGGTGAATACGTCCACAGCCGCATACCCCAGTTCCGGCCAGGTATGGATAGCCAGATGTGATTCAGATATTACCACCACACCACTAATCCCTTGAGGGCTGAATTTATGGAATACACATTCTCTAACCTCGGCCCCGGCCTCGAGCGCCGCGTTTACCATTATTTTTTCAACTTTCTTGATGTCGTTGAGAATGTCGAACTCACATCCATAGATTTCAGCCAAAACATGGCGGCCCAAAGGTTTCATTTAAATTATCTTCCCCCTTATATGAAAAAGTGTTGGAATTGGCTCCCCCGTTGAGGCAAGGCCGATTCCAACCAAAATCAATTTTAACATAATATCAAAGTTTGTCAACAAAATTTTGGCTCTACTGTAATAGGCTCCCCGTTAGGCCCGAAGCGGGCTTAACCACTTAAACCGCAAAACTTTTAAGATCTCCCGCACACCCTGTTGGATAACCTTCCCAAACCCCTGTATCTCCACCTCTACCAGGTCACCGGAACACATTGGCCCCACCCCGGAGGGGGTGCCGGTGAGTATTACGTCTCCCGGGAAAAGGGTCATAATTTCCGATATAAATGCCACCAGTTCCGGAACCTTAAAAATAATGTTTGAGGTGGAGGAATTTTGTTTTATTGCACCGTTCAAATACAGTTTTATGTCCAGTGTTCCAGGATCAATGTCGGTTACAATATATGGTCCCAGCGGTAAAAATGTGTCAAAAGACTTGCCTCTGGTCCACTGGCCGTCCTTTTGCTGTAAATCCCTGGCCGTTACGTCGTTGGCGCAGGTATAACCGAGTATGTAATCGGCAGCCGTGGAAGCGGATACACCGCGACACTCTTTCTTAATTACCACGGCAAGCTCGGCTTCGTAGTCAACCCTGCGGCTGGAGCGAGGGTACTCTATAAAATCACCGCAGCCTATTACCGTACCGGAAGGCTTGATGAACAACACCGGCGATGAGGGAATATCGTGGCCGAACTCCTTTATATGATCCAAGTAATTCAAACCCACGCAAACGGCCTTGCCGGGCTGGCATGGAGTCAAAGCTGTCAGGCTATTAAGGGCATGTCTTTTGTCTGTCTGTATCTCCGGATTAAATATATCTGCAAGCTCAAAAACCGTATCACCCTCCAGACGACCATAAAAAACCCTTTCATTGCTGCTGAAACGTCCCAGTTTCATGCCATCCCTCCGTTATATCTGTTTCTTCGTTTCCATTTCACCCAGCACCAGATAGATTAGCGGCGGGGCGCCGAAGACCATGGTGGTGGCGGCGGCAACAACCCCCGAATCGTTAAATATAAGGGCTACAATACTACCCACGATGACGCCTATAAAGCCCCTGTACAGATACGGATATTTAGCTTTGACAGAGGTCATCACCCCTATCGGCCGGTAAAAGAGCAGGGCCAGGCTGCCCAGGCTGGCCAGGAAAATTCTGCTCCAAATGGTGTATTTAATTAACTTGATACTCATCTCCGATTTTCTTATTATTATTTTACCTATTTCACCCAGCCCGCCCGCCGCGATTATGCCGGCCGCCCTGCCCATGTGGCTCTGTGCCTCCACGGGACGTCTGACATCATAAAGGATAAAAGAAGTCACAAGCAAAAACACACCGCCAGCCACCAGCAGTATGGTTTTTATGTTAAAACGCACGCCCGCCAACAGTAAAAAGGTCACCAGAAAAGCAGACGCTGAAGCTATAGTGCCTCCTATATTGGTGCCCAGCTGCGGCGCCGCCATGGTGTAGACGGACAGCATAAAAATTGCGGCGGAAAGGGGCAACAGTATTTTTTTGTAATTCGTCAGCACCGTAAACAGCGAACTCACTCCCACGATTAGCGAGCCTATTAATATACCCATGTACTCGTTGCCCATGCCATAAAAACGTGCGCCAACTATGGGGTCATAACCCAGTACTGAGGTCTTTTGCAGAGGCGAGCCATTAAGGGTATCCAGCAGCAACGCCCCTGCCGTGGCCAGGCAGATCAAGGTAAACGGGTCAAAACCAAATCTCTGCAGCAGTAGGATTAACATGGTCAGCAGTACGGTTATGATAATTAACTGCAGCCCCAGCGCAGCCAGCCCCGGCTGGGGCAAAAGGGGCAACAAAAGATATACCAGCGGCACAACCATCACCGATAGCAAGAACGGCTTCAGGTAATCCCTGACCTTGAGGCGCCATAGTATAAAGAACAACGATAACAGCAGCAGAATCAACTGGTAAAAAATATATCCCTTCTGTAAATACGGCCTGGCATCATAGGTCAGTCCCAGTTGCCGCTCCATGGCCAGCAGCGACGGCAGAGTATTCCCGGCGGGAATACTCTGCATTGCCCTGCCGTTGATGGTCCAGGGAGGTTTTAGACCCAGGAAGTCAAGTACCGTAGGAGCAATATCCGTATTGAGCACCACCCCTGACCTTCTGGTGGTAGGCGATGTTAAATAACCCTGTTTTATCCCCGCCCCATAAGCCACAATGGGAGTCATCAAGTCGACACTCTCCGCATCCTGCCAGGGTGTAGGAACCACCAGCAACAGCAGGTCCCTGTCAAAATTCATTTCCCGCATCAGATTACCCAGAAACCCGTCAATGTTTATTATTGTTTCCCGGCGCAGAACCTCCATTCGTTCCGGCAGTATATCATCTTTGGCATAATAGAGTCTGCTGAGATCCCCCAGATCTATAACCGTAAAATCAGTTCCGGAGGGTATTTCTTTATAGCCCTTCAGCATACGCTGGTAATCAGTCCTGAAACCACCCACAAAATTTAAATCTCCGGTCAGAACCTCCCCGCCTATTTTTCCATAATCAACCAATCCGTTTTCATCCATAGCTATAGTAAGGGCCTGACGGCTAAGCTTGTTGCAAACGTCTGAATTGCCCAGCACGGCAGTTTTCTTTCCGGCACTATGTAAAGCCTTGCCCAAGGCTCCGGGCTCCGCTGTATAGGGAAGATCCCTGTTCATACTTCTTAATCTTGCTATGCCCACCTGAACCAGTGAGCCCGGGGAGGGCTTAATGCCTGTACGCTGAAAATATTCATCTGAGGCTGTGCCCTGTTCCAGCCTGGTTTCCGCCTCATAGCCTATTCCCGAAGCATCATAGCCCTTTAAATGGGTGCCGCCCCCTATGGATACATAAGTGCTTTCCGGGTTAACCCCGGCCGCAGTGTTGTAATTCATCAAAGCCATGGACCCGCCCCCGGTAATCTTTTTCAGGTTGCCTGGCAGGGTACCTGAAAAATCCGCTACCCTGAGCCTGTCTATTACCAGCATCACCACTCTGCCATGTTCTTGGGCAGCTTTTATATAATGCGCTTTCCCTGCCGGCAACGGCAGGGCATTAGATATAGCCGGCTGGTAGGAGGCTACCGCCTGGAAAGGCGTAATCAGCATGAAGATTGCAGTTATTATACAAAACAAGGCATTTTTATACATCAATATCCCCCATTTAAATACACCCTTAATTCATCCCGTCGAAGGCGTCCAGATACAGCCGCTCCGTTTTTCTGACCATTTCGCTTACGGAAAAACATCCCTGCACCCGCCTGCGCCCTGCCATCCCCATGTCCCGGGCTGCATCGGGATTTGCAATCAATTTTCTCACCGCACCGGCCAGGGCACGCTCATCCATTGCCGGGACCAGCAATCCGGTTTTACCGTCTTCCACGGCTTCGGGTACGCCTCCCACTGAAGTTGCCACCACAGGGCAGGCTGCGGCCATAGCCTCCAGTATAATAAGCGGCAGTCCCTCGGTAACCGAAGGCAGCACCAGTACATCCAGGCAGGTCAATATTTTATCCACATCCCGCCGGTGACCGGCAAAAATAATTCTTTCCCCCAGCCCGAGCTTTGCAGCTTCCTCCTCCAGTTCCTCCCGCAGGGGCCCGTCCCCCACCACCAGGAAATTTATCCCCAAGTCGCGGCAAAGGATGGCGGCAGCTCTAACGAAATAAAGCACACCCTTCTGGGAAGCCAGCCTGGCCACCGTGCCCACCACCTTCTTTTCCGGCGCCAGTCCGAGGCTTTTGAGTACTTCATTCCGGGGCTGTGCTGTTATATAAGGGGCGGGATCAATGCCGTTGTATATAGTAATCACCTTGCCCGGAGCAATCCTTTCCCTTTCCAGCAATTCTTTTCTGAGAACGCCGGAGACTGTTATAATCTTGTTGGCATACCCCGCCAGGAACCGCTCGATCGCAGCAAGAACATTCTTTTTCCAACCAGGCCATTCCTCATAAAAAACGGAATTGTGGGCGGTAAAAAATACGGCGGGCGTTCCCGCCAGCCGGGCAGCCACCCGGCCCACCAGGGCAGCCTTGGAACTGTGGGCATGTAAAATATCTATTTTGTTGTACTTGAGCAAACCCGTGATTGATTTTATTGCCTTCAAGTCCCTGGCAAGCGACAGTTCCCCGACCAGTGGAATAGTAAAAACACTGATGCCCAGACCGGCCAGTTCCTCAGCCATTTCCCCCGGCGGGCACGCCGCCATGGGCTCAAAAACAGTCCTGTCGGCATGTCTGATTAGCGATATAACATGATTTTTCATTCCTCCCGCCGCAGGACGAATGACATGCAATATTTTTATCCCGGCCACCGCGCACCCCTTCATTAAAAAACGTTCAGAGCCCAGTTAAAATCATTAAAGTTTCTATAAAAAAAGAATTATACCTGCAAATCTATTATATTTTACCAATATAATCTTTCCCTACATACATCAGGCCATAAAAAAGGGCCTTCGGCCCTATCTTTATTTTAAAAGGGGCTGCCGCCCCTCGGGACTATCGGTCCCTCACCCCGTATTAAGGAAAGGGGACACACCTCTCTTTTGAGCCTGGCTCTAGGGTCAGAGGAATGTACCCAACTACTGCAAGGGGAAAACGCCCCCTTGCCATCCCCCTAAGGGAATTATCCACTTGGATAATTCCCTGTCTCTCAATAATAGAAGCGGGCGCATGCGCCCGCTTCTATTATTACCCTACTGGTTTTTCAGCGTCTTCCAGGCTGGAAGCGCTATCCCCGGGTTTACGGTTTTTCATCTTTTGTTTAAGGAAATATTCCTCAAGTTCCAGTACGGCTGGCGGGTTGGTGTTGATATTGACATCGGACGGATCCTTTGGAATCATATCATTACTCCCCGCTTCAGTGCTCTTTAATGGCATTGGTTGGACAGCCCTCCAGCGCTTCATGGGCCTGGTCTTCCACGTCCCCCGGCACCTCGGGGGCTACAGCCGTAGCCTTTTCATCGTCGTTCCAATCAAAAACGTCCGGGCACACATCCACGCAGGCGCCGCAACTAATGCATAAATCCTGGTCAACCTCTACTTTCAACTCCGTCACCTCCTGAATTTCGGGCTAGCCTGGGTAAACATTGAAAAAGAACCGGTATTATCACCGGGACAACTATAGTTTACCTGTTGATATAATAAATTATGCCGGTAATAGTAAATTTTTCAGCAAATAATAATTAAATTTCCCCGTCCGGACTTGACAGTCCGACCGGGAGTTATAATAATTGCATTGATAACTTTATTACGGAGAGATTATATGACGGCCAAAAATAATAACAACCTGTCTGGTCCGCTGAATAAAAAAGGGGTCCGGTTATGGTTCTGGCTGATGATTATCGGCCCGGCGCTTTTTTTATTATATTTCTTTTTATTTAATAACTCCTCGTCCACCCGGCAAACTGAAAAATACCCGCTGCCCTCCTCCCCCGCGGATATCGGAAGCACCCTTTCCTTCGATAATAGCGAATATACCGTTGGTCCGGACAAAAAAATTTACATTGCTGAAGAATTACGCCTCGGCAGCAACACCATAGCCGCAGAGGCGGGGATGACCTTTATAGTAGTTCCATTGCAACTTCCCCGCCAGGAGCCGGATCCCGCACCGGAAAACTGGTGGCTGCAAGACGGGGAGGGGATCCGCTATCCTCTTTTAAGAGTCACCGCCACCAACCCAGCTGTAGCCACCGGTAATGACGGGGTATCCGGCGTCTCTGGGGAAAAATTCCTTATCTACAAAGCCGCTAAGAAAACCGCTGCCTTTTACGTTGTGTTCCTACAGGACAAGACCATGCTGGCCTGGAAAATTAAATAATAACATCCCCCGGCCCCGGCGATATGTTTGGGCTTCCGATACCGGTGGCGTTTAGTGTGTATAGATAATTCCATTTGGCGGCGTGCTTCAGCTCATCGGTATATATTTCGGTAACCATATTTCTGAAAGGTAAAAACCCCAGCCCGAATAATATCTGGCGGTATCTTTCCACAGCCCGCAGTTCACCGAACAAAGCCCTCCGGATTCCATCCAGGTAGCTTGCAGGCGGCTGAAAGGTTGTATCCGGCGTCAAAGGTATATCCAAACCAGTCAGTTCGTAATATATTTCCCGAAACATTTTATTATGCTTTCTCTCGTCATCTCTTATCGACGCTATGATTTCCTTTTGCTCTTCGGTTGGTGCCTGGCTCAGTAAATAATCATAGAATAGTTCATCTTCCCTCTCGCTCTGAACAGACTCCACTATCAGCCGCAGAGCGTTAGGGTATGCGTTTTCCGTATAATACATGTATGTGGGATAATATTTGTAATTCATACCCAATTGATTTTTATACTCGGACATAAATGTACCACCTCCTAAATGCATATTATGCAACGGGTATTACTATTGCCACAATATGTCAGGCTTATGAAGGTGGTATTGTCAGCACCTGCCCAGGATAAATCAGGCCCGGCTCCCTGATGTTATTTACCTCCATTATTTTCATTGTAGTGGTCCCGAATCTTCCGGCTATCAACCATAACGTATCGCCGGGCCGGACGGTATATGCCACTCCTGCAGTTACATTGTCAACGCTGATCACCTGTAGAACACCGCGGACAGTGCCCAATGCCAGCCTCCCGCCGCCGGCATCCGCAAGGCTGTATACCGGTTCACCATTATTAACAGCACGATCCGGCTCCTGCCGTACAGGAAAACCAAATATAAAAACATACCCGCCCAGTGTGCCGGCTGCCAGGCTAAACCCCCGGCCAACAGGCGCCAGAGCAGATACGGCTGAACCCAGCACGGAGGTTGTGAGGATTGTCTTTAATTCACCCCCGTTGACTGCAATAATACGTACCCTGCCGTCACCTCCACCCAACGCCAGTTCCTGATCCGGGCCTTCCGTAAAATCACCCGCCGCCAGAAGCATGGGACGGCCCGGCAGGTTCTCCAGTGCAGGACCCTCAGCAAATCCTTCCTCAGTTAGAAAATATGTGGCAAGCCCGGATATATCCCCGTCCCGGTACAACACCGCTATGCCCGGGCCCCCGGGAGACCGAAAAATTTCCACCTGTTCAGGGCGTCCCGGCACCAGCCGTATGCCGACCAGTTCCAGGCGCAAACTTCCCTCCTGCCCCTCCAGCCTGTACACATAAATATTTTCAGTGCCCGAAGCAGCACCGGCTATTTCCTGGCGCCCGTCCCCGTCCAGGTCACCAACAGCAATATCCGTAAACCGGGCCCCGGTCTCAGAATCTGTCCGCCCAAGCAATTGCAGCAAACCCCGGCGGAAGCCCCATAACGCAATCCGGTCTTCTGAGCCCAGTATGATACTATCCCGGCCGGCAGCCGGCAGTCCCACAGCCAGACTGAGAACCTCCTGCCCTGACTCCGCAGTGGCTAACATCCGGTATGCAGAATCCTCAGGTGTATATATAGATACTTTTTTTTCCATAGCCACTGCTATATCGATGTTATCACCGGATATTTTTCCTGCCGCCACCAATACCGGACTACTGTCCAGCATGGTCTGCCAGACAACTCCCGGAACGTTAAAATTGGCTGCCACCGGCCAGCCCCCCCTGTTAATTATTTATAACAGGTTATGCCGGCCCCGGCAGTATATTTCCGAATTAATTTTATTTTAAGATTACGGTTTTGTTTAGGCATTACAGCGTAATATTGTTAAATTTCGCTACACCCGCTACTTCCCAGATGCCAGACGCAGTTTCGGGAGCGGCCTCTTGGCCATTAATGCTTTAGGCCCGGAGCATCCCCGTTGTTTGTCTGGGGCGGCTCTTCCAGCCAACCATTATCAATTAATATATTTATCCCGTCTTCAGCATAATCTCCAACCTCCGTCATCAGGCGCACGTAAGTTGCTGCTAAATCATGCCGCAAACTTGCAGAAATAGCTTTCCCATAGTTTCCTATTTCAACGACATTACTACCTCTCAATTTTTGCATCATCAGTTTATCTGAAAATGGAGATATGGTTGAATCCATCACGCCTGAATCCCAGGTCATTGGTACGGGCAAACCGTTCTCCATCAAAATAGAACTTAAAATTTTTATTTGCTTTGCGGCAATCTCTTTACCCCTGACCATGTATTGGCAAACTTGTTCAGACTTTGTTACCTGGCTGAACCCGGTTAATAGCGCCTTCTTAAATGAGTTGGTTTTAATTCTGGAGAAAACATGAGAAATTTCTATGGAAGTGAGTGGTCTGCGATCCCCTAAAAAACCCGTAAGGAAATTTTGTTTTTTCACCAGATCTACCCTTTCGGGTACCGGGATATATGGCGCCCTTATATACAAACCTTTTGACAGCAAAACACCGGCTGTCTTGTTGTACAGCTCCGCGGCCAACGCAAGGCATTCAGTAAAAAAATGACGGATATCCGTACGTGCGGCCATCGGCAATGCGGTGGCATACCCATTTAGTGTAGTTTCAGCCATAAATTCCATGAACGTCAGAAAAAATGTATCGGAGAAAAGGCGGGGCGCGTACAAATGCACATCCTGGTCAGTAAATCCACGGGGAATGGGATGCTTTTCACACCGGTATATTTCTGAGACTGTTTGAAGATGATTTTCCGCTATCTGCAAGGCATACTCTAAAATAGAACGAATTTCCGTATCTTCAACCCGGGCCAGAAAATATTTGACAAAATGCTTTTTCAGACTGCTGTTCATATAAGAGGCCCAAAGGTTTGCCAGTTCCGCAGAGGTTAGCCTTATGTTTTGCTCTGTTTCAGTTGCGTTGTGTATTGCGGATTTAAAACCTCTATTTAGTTCTATTCCGGTAAGTTCTTTTCCGGCCAGTCCTTTTCCGGAGATTTGTGTTTCCATCGTTATTCCCCTCCACTGCCTTGTTATTTACTAATACTACAAGTTTATTTCGTTATGCCGCTACACCATGAGGACGGTTCCACAACCCTCAATAGCTTGTCCTGAAAAAAAGGCCGTAAACAGACAGGGCCAGGGTAAAAGCTGCCAGCAAGAACACCCCTATGCCCCCCCCGCGGTTACCCTGGCGCCAGGTCCACAGACCATAGGTACAGGTGTAAAAGGTGATCAGCAGAGGTACAACTACAAGTAGAAAATTCATCAAGGCATCCCGTCCCTATATTTCACGGATATTATCCTTAACATGCGGCAGTTTTATACCCGTGCCACCGTTTGAAAACATATTGCCTCATCCTTTACCAATCGCACTACCTCGTGGGTCTGACAGTCTTCATCTGCATGCCGGTCCGCCTTATTTTAACATTAACCTTGATATTCACCTGGGCATCGGAGTATTTATCATGCCAGTCGTATTTATCCCACTCCCCCACTGTTAAATAATTCCGCTTGGCATACCCCCCAAAACCACAAATATCGGCACGGAATTCGTCCTGGGTGCGCCTTACCAGCTCCTGGCATTTTTCCGTTATCAGGCCGGCGATTTCTTTTTCCAACACTCTTTTCAGTTTGAGGTCCTCATAATTGATGCCGCTGGGTACCCCCACGATGGAGGGCTCCTGAAACAGCTCCACATCAATGACCGGCACCTCCCCGCCGGTCGACACCTTGACCACGGGCCGCCTGGCCTGCCGCAGGGTGAGCCCTACATATTTGCCGGGCCTTTTGGGATCGTCTATGACTATGAAGGACTGTTGCAATTCCCCCTTAAGCATGAGCAGGTATCTGGACTCGTCCCCAGTAAGTTCGCCAACCATTTTATCCCTGGAGAACACAGCCGTACCCAGAAACTGAGCGGTAACCCCGGAGGCGGGAATATCCCCGGGCAAATAATCCCCCAGGCTACCGACCTGCGGCTTTGCCGGCGCACCCAGGCCTTCATCGTTAATCCCCACCAGGGGGACCGTGGGTTCATCACTGCGGGTTTTTGTACTTTCGTAAAAATCGGTAAAATGAGTGATGAGACCAAGCCCGTGCAGCTTGATCAGATTGGCAACTATTTCATAGTGCTTGGCCGGGCTCAACTCAAGCTCCAGCCTGTTCTTCTCCATAAAATCCCTGGCTGTGCCCCGGCAGACAAAGACAAAAGAACTGCCCCTAGTTTCCCTAAAGCGGTTAAGCGGCTGCATATACCTGGACAGCCCCTCTCTGGCAACCTCCTCGGAAAAAATAAATACTTTATTGTGCAGCAATGATATATCCCGGCTCCGGATAACGTTTAATAGGTGAAAGGCAGCTAAGGGCAGCGGCGCATCCAAAGTGGTAAACACATATGGTTTTCCCTGTGCCCCCCCACCACCTCCGCTGCCACCGGCCACGCCGGCGATTACCTTCGGATTGGCAATCTGGAAAGTCACCCGTACATTATCCTTCCCCCCCTTGTCGAAACCCATGGCCAGTACAAAAGCCATCTGGTCGGTTTCCTGGCTCCCCCAGCAACCGGAAAGGAATATTATTACAGCAAACGCCAGCACAAGCCTAACCTTTTTCACCGCTTCCGCCTCCCCATCCTAAACCTGTCTACGGCCAGCACCACCAGGGGCAGGATAAATGTGGGAATCCAGCCGTAGACGCGCAGGTATTCGGAATCGAGCACTACAGCGCTAGGCATGTCAGAAGGCAGCAGGCTTGCAATGAAAACGATTAAACCCAGGGACCAGACCAAGGGCCGGTAATCAGGAAGCTTTAATGTTCCAGCCAGGGCTACGGAAGCAGCGTACAGGGTGATGGAAATTTTAATCATACCAATATAACCCCAGATAATTATATAAATGGCTTCTATGCGCTGGAAAAACCTGCCCAGATAGACGAGACTGCTCAGTTTGTAAAAAGGCAGAGTATATTCCGAGGCAGCGCTCCAGTGGATCACGATGACGAAAGCCAGTTCCAGTATAAGCAAATAGCCAAAGCCCATCATCATGGCCCTTGCCACCGCCGGCGCAAACAGCTTTTCTGAAGCGAAGGACTTGATAATGACAGCCGCCATAAGAACTTCTGAAATAACCCCGGCAAACAAACCGCCCTGCACAAAGACCCGGTAAGGTCCCAAGCCCAGCAGGGGAAAGATATTGTTTACATCAATAAGAGAATACAGGCTGGCCAAAAGCAATACTATACCCCCCAGCACAAAGGGATAGGTTACCCGGGCGGAGCGGGCCAGCGCCTCTACACCCACAAAGG
The DNA here is from genome assembly GCA_964643075.1 of uncultured Peptococcaceae bacterium. Classification (GTDB taxonomy): domain Bacteria; phylum Bacillota; class Desulfotomaculia; order Desulfotomaculales; family Desulfocucumaceae; genus Desulfocucumis. The sequence goes on along the minus strand of CAZXQO010000005.1, from coordinate 30,730 downwards.
CGCCCAGCACGGCGGTTATGATAAAACCAATGCTGACCACGCTGACGGGGGTGCGGGGCAGCGCCGCTATAATCATGGCCTCGCTGAATATCCTGGTATATGATACCCCGACACTGAGAAAAAAAACTATATAAACCATGTTCACTAGGGTTCCCGCCGCCTGTCCCAGGGCATCCCCGGTGATATCAACAATTGTTTGCCCCGGGTGGGGCTTTAAAAGGAGCCAGATCAAGAAAGTCTGCAGCAGGGCCAGCAGCAGGCCCGGCAGCGGGGTGAGCCAGGCTGCCGGGCCTGCCAGTTCCACCAGGGTCCTGGGAAAAGTCATGAAAATCCTGGCCATGTTGGACATGGTAAGAAGCACCACCGCCTCGGCCAGACCAAATTTAACCCGGCCAGCCATTATTCCCGCCTCCCCTGTTTCACCCAGCCCCTGGAAATGCGGGGCGCCCTGCGGACATCCTGCGCATTGTTGTAATCAGGCCGCGTCTCATGAAAGAATAAGGGAAGCCTGTATACGACATCATAGCCCAACCGGGTTCTGGGGCCGGATGGGGAAAGATACGGCACGCCAAAGGATTGCAAGTTGGTGGTTAACAATATTTGTACGAACAGCCCTATGGTAATACCGAAAAAGCCCAGCAACGCCCCCAGCATGATATAAAAAAACCTGTATATTCTCAGTGAGAAGGCCAGGGCAAAATTAGGCACCGCAAAAGAGGAAAGGCCCGTTACGGCTACCAGCACAACAAGTATAGGGCTCACTATGTTGGCCTGGACCGAGGCCTGCCCCAGAATAAGGGCGCCCACGATACCGATGGTGGTGCCGATAACGCCGGGAATGCGTACTCCGGCCTCCCTGACCAATTCAAAAGAAAATTCCAGCAGCAGCAGTTCCACCACCGAGGGAAAGGGCACCCGCTCCCTGTTGCCGGCTATGGCCAGCAACAGTTCCGTAGGAATCATCTCCTGGTGGAAAAGAACGATGGACAGATAAACGCCGGGCAGAAGAAAGGATATATAAAAGGCCAGCACCCGGACATACCTTATAAAAGTGCCGTACTGCCACCTCAGATATGACTCCTCGCCCGTATGCAACTGCGCAAACATGGTGCAGGGCACCACCAGTGCCTGCGGGCTGCCGTTCACCAGTATGGCCACCTTGCCCTCCGCCAGGAACGAGGCCACCCGGTCCGGCCGCTCGGTAGCGATGGTCTGGGGGTTCAGGTTGTACGGGCTGTCCTCAATCATACCTTCCAGCATACCGCTATCCATCATAAAATCTATTTTAATACTCTTTATCCGGCGTCTGACCTCATTTACCAGATCAACATTGGCTAAATCCCGCAGGTACATAATAGCCACGTCATTGGGCAGTCTCTCACCCACGGTATACATCTCGGTGGTAAGTTCCCCGCTCCTGGCATGTTTCCGGATTAGCGCGGTATTTACCCTGAGTATCTCCCCGAAACCTTCCTGGGGTCCTCTCACGGTCTGCTCCGTATTGGGTTTATCCACCATCCGGTGCTCTATGCCCTTGGTTTCCACTACCAGTGACCTGTCCGAGCCATCAAAAAAGAAGGCGGAATCTCCGAAATTAACCCCCTTCAGAACATCTTTGAAGTTATCAACCTCCTGCACCTGATTACCCGGCAGCAGGTTTTCCTTAACAAAATCGGCAATCCTGCCTTCCGGCCTCCCGACACCGGAAAAAAGCATCAGTGACTGCAGCAGGTGGTTGACAATCGCTTTGTCCACCAGACCATCCATAAAAACAAGCATTGCCTTGATACCGGGTATGGTGCCCAGCTCAAATTCCCTTACGACTACATCCTTGTTTACCGGCAGGCCGTAAAGAGTTTCTATCATTTTGCGGTTAGTTTTCAGATCGTTAGTTATTAACCCGTTATTTTGTGCCGTCTTCCCGGGGGCGGCATCTTTTTTTTCACTGCGGGAAGATGACTTTCTGATCCGGCGGCGCCCGGTACGTTTCTTTCTACCAGCCTCCCCTCCGGCGGAGGCCTCAGCGCTATCGCCCTTTTTATCTTCATCCACAGCGCTTTTAACATCGTTTCCACCGCCAGCCCGGGACTCCTGCCAGGCTTCTTTCTCCGTGGGATTTTCCTCCAGCACAAAATTCTCATCTTCTTTTTTTTCTTGATAAGTTAATATCTTCAAAATTTGCGGCAATATTTTTCTCATTTTATATAAGGCACGGCCTTTCGGATTTTTTACTATTGTTACCACCGCCGGTTCATTTATGTAGCAACATAAATCTTTTTAAAATGCAAAATAATATATGGATAACAACCGGTATCAGGAGTACGTTTGCAAGTATGACTGCAAGAGCGCTGCCATATAAAACACGCCCGGCACGGAAAGGAGGCGTCCTTTGGCCTGGTTAATAGTATTTATATTCAGTTGGATTATCTTTGCAATGTTTGTTGACCTTCAAAGGGTCAGATATAGCATATACGGGGGAATCATAACCGTAATTATGGCCAGTGTGGTTGACTGGGCCGGGTATGAATTGGGACTTTACAGATTTAACGATAATATAATTCATTGGGCTCATAACTCATTTCTTTACATTTTCGGCCCGGTGCTGACCATGGGTGTGCTCTTTTTCCAGTTCCTGAACAGGGACAAAAGGATACAGGCGGGCAATATCCTTATTTTTTCCCTGACCTACCTGGCTATGGAATACCTCACCGTAAAAAACGGGTCGGCCGTATATCTGCACTGGCACTACCTGGCCAGCTTTTTTGTGGATCTGCTGGTCTTTTCCGCCTTGAGTTATTACGGGGAAATCATTATGGATAAACTGGAAGGCAAAGAAACATTATTTCGCAGTAAAAGATGAGGACATGGAGGATTGTAACTGTGGTAAGCATTTATCTTTACGCAATTTTGCTCGGGCTGGTGGCTGTGCCTTTCAGCCTGTGGCTGTTGTACGTGAAACGCCTGTCTGAAAAAGGCAACTAGGAGTCCGTTCGCCCGGCATTTGGGAAGTGTTCTCAGTTTTGACCGGACTCTAAACTCTTAAGCCATATGCTTTGAAAATATTTAAACCGGCAAACATGAATTGTTGAAATTTTCATATTGACTTCAACTGCCGGACCGGGAGCCGGGATCGGCATTTTCCGTAACATCCGTATCAACACCGGAAATATATTTTTCATGCCCGGCAGCCATTATGATATTTACGGGAAAGGGCTTGGATTCTATGGCCAGTATTTCCCGCTGCAGGACTATACCATGGCTTTCCTCCTCATCTCTCAGCTTTTTGAATAGATCCCTGACTGAAGGGTTAGTCATCCCCAGCATGGAGTCATTGTAAAACCTCTGACTGGACAGTTTGTCCTGAATGATATCGAAAAGAAGATCTTTTATATTCATACTTGCCGTCCCCTTTGCGTTGATTTGCCGTCCCGGCCGCATGTCTATTTAACATTATTTAACATTATGGCTGTTCATTTCCGCCTTGAGCATGTCAAGGTGTGTTTCACAGGTCTTAACAAAATCATTAAACATTTTCTTTAAACGTCGGTCAGCCATATTTTCCGCCAGGGCCAAATATTTTGCCCGTCGGTGCTTCTCCCTCACCACGGCCTGTTTGAAAGCCGCCGCGAGCAGTTCTTTTTCATTTAAACTGGATCCTCCCGGCATATCATCACCTCCGAAGATTATTATGGGTTATTTTGCTTAAAATAATAAAACGTATTCCGGGAAAATTTAAAGAACAGGCTCATGCGCCGACGCAAGGACATCGTTTATTTATCGGCGCATGACGGCAGCAGCATTGCCCTTTATGGCACATTAGGAAATTTTTTATACGGTGGTGTTACACTTGAGGGTGGCAGTCATTGGAGCAGGTATAGCAGGACTGGCCTGTGTGCACGAATTGGAAAGATACTGTATAGAACCGGTTGTCTTTGAGCAAAAAAAAAGGCCGGGGGAATTGTTTGACCATTGCGCCGCTACTCTGGAACTTTTTACCCGCCCCTATGACCCGATGGAATATCTGGAGTGTGATTTCAATATAACTATTAAACCTTTGCAAACCTTAAACACCATTATCATGCACTCCCCGTCCAGAAAGGAAACGGTTAAAGGCAACCTGGGGTACCTTATGCTCCGGGGACAGCATGAGCCTTCAGCTGAAACGCAGCTTTACAGCAGCATTAAAAGCAAAGTATATTTCAATACCCGGGCGGATTACAGTCAACTTGCCCGTGAATATGACCATGTGGTGGTAGCCAACGGCCAGCACGATATAACCAGGACCCTGGGGCTGTGGTCCACATTATATCAAACCCACATAATAGGTGCGAACGTTCTTGGAGAATTTGATGTTAACACATTGCTCATGTGGATTAATACCCGTTATGCCAAAAGTGCCTACGCTTACCTGGTGCCCATAGAGAAAAACAGGGCTTTTATTGGACTGGTGGCGCCAAATTCCACACCGGATCAGGCCAGGGAGTACTGGAAACTGTTTTGGGAAATAGAAAAACATCCCTGGGACATAGTCTTTGAGACTATGCTTGAGCATATATCCGGCCTGGTGTATCCCCATCAGGTTAAAAACATTTTGCTGGCGGGAAGCGCCGGCGGATTTCTTGAGCCCTTCCTTGGTTTCGGAATGCTGTCGTCGTTGCAAAGCGGCGTGCTGGCCGGGCGCGCCATAGCTACCGGAAAGAAATACGAGGAATTGCTGCTGCAATTAAAAGAAGACATGAAACATTCCCTGGTGTTCAGGGAACTGTTTGCCAATCTGGAAAATGCCGGAATGGACCGGCTGGTAGCCGCCCTGGGTACCCCGGGAATCAAACAGTTTGTATACAACACCAACATCGACCTGATCAGAATGACCACCGCCGTGGTGGGGAAAATTCAAAAGTACTTAAATACAACAAATCGGGAGGGTTCACCCTAAACAACCTGTTGGATTCCAGAAACGGATCGGGAAGCCCTACATACTATAACGAATAAATTTCCACCTGCATTTTTATTCCCCCGCCTTGACTTGCGGCCAATAAAAATGTACAATAATCTTTGCCGGTAAGACATCGGGGCGTAGCTCAGTTTGGCTAGAGCGCTACCTTGGGGTGGTAGAGGCCGCACGTTCGAGTCGTGTCGCTCCGACCAGTTAAATAAAACCCGTAAGGCCAGATAAAAATGGCTTTACGGGTTTTATTTTTTAGGAAGCCAGGCAAAAAAGTTCCCTAAAAACCCTATAATTCCTTTAGGTTTCTCTAACTAGTATGAATAAGAGTCAGACAAAAGCAAAACGCCTCAACCACGATTACTAACGGGTTGGGGCCTTTTTTTGAAAAACAGCTTGGTTATTCCCTTTGCCATGATAAACAGTGTTTTAGGTTTCAATTCCTAGAGGGAATTATTTTTTTCTGACAAAATATAGAGATGCTTGTGATGCTGGAGGGACAGCTAAGTCTCAATTCCCTGAGGAAATTATTCTGTTTTCTGACTGTAGGCCCCCACAACCGACGACCTTCTCGATTGGCTGTTTCAATTCCCGGAGGGAATTATTTTGTTTTCTGACGGCAGGCGCTGGATGCCTTGTGCCCCTTAAACCCCGGAACTGTTTTGCGAGCATCCCTTAAATCAGCCATCATTTTTTCCATTTTACTGCATTCAATATTGAAGTAAACCCAAAAGCCTTGATTTTTGAGGTTTTTTAAAGATCGAGCAACCCCGGGGGTTTTTGCACAACGGTGATGCTCGATCTAAAAATAAACCCTGTTACTCGGAACCATAAATGCGGTTCAGATAGTCCACCGCCCAGATTAAATCATCCTGGTTTTCGGCGGTAGCGATGATTGCAAAGCGAGCTCCGAAGTCCTTGTTTTTATATGTACCCACAATTTTTCCGGGCAACTTAACATTCGCTACAGAACCTGTCTCCAGATAAAAACCTTTTCCCTTAATGGCCGTCTGCCCATGATAGGACAGTGAGTGGCAGGTTTTAATCCACCTTACCTCGCGCCATATTTTATTAACATAGTCCTTGAAACCATCTGGAGAGTGGTGACCATTGCCAAATACAGGCTCTTTGCGTGCCTCACGATTCGCCTGGGGAAGATTTATTGGCCGGGGAAAGCGCAGGCGAAAGCCGGTAAGGTAAAGCTGGCCAACAGGCCCCAGTTCCCAACAGGGCAAACCGTCCACGTCCACATCTTCCAGCACCGTCCGCAGCTTTTCATCAATTCTTTCAATATCTGCACCGGTGAGGACGGCACCTTTCTCAAAGTAAGCCAGTTCATTGTTTAAAAGCCAGAATCGTGCACCATGGGGTTTTATGTTAGATTCTATAAAGGATTATAATTGATCCACCCTTGAAAAATTATTTCAAAACCCCATAAGCCCCGGTCACCAGATATAAAAACTGATAACCGGGGCTTATCTCTTAAGGGTAAGAATAGCAACTTTACAAACTTTCTCATCTGCATAAGCATACAGTTTTAGCTCGTCAAGGTGTATGGCGTAGCGGGCATATAATTATGTATTTATTCAGTTTCAACTTCTAACCATGAATTCTCATACACTTTATAATCCGATTCGCTGAAAAGTACAAAACGCACCTCTTTGAAACCAGGATATAAACTCACAAACTCGTTTACGGTTCGGAGGGCAATCCGGGACGCACGTTTTATAGGAAAACGATAAGCACCGGTACTGATTGAAGGAAAAGAGATTGAGTGGATATCATGTTCTTTTGCCAGAGACAAGCTATTAATATAGACACTGCGAAGAAGATCATCTTCTCCCTTATGACCCCCAAACCATATCGGTCCGACTGCATGAATAACATATTTAGACTTAAGACGCCCTCCTCCAGTGATAACGGCATTGCCTGTGTTACACTTTCCTTGCTGATCACGTATCAACTTGCACTCTTTGAGAATCTGTGGGCCTCCTGCACGATGAATAGCGCCGTCGACACCTCCCCCCCCCAATAGTTCCGAGTTGGCTGCATTTACAATAGCTTCTGTATCCTGTTCGGTTATATCTCCCTGAATAATCCTTAATAGGGTCTTGCTTATAAAATCTTCCATAAACATCTCTCCTCGACGCTAATTCGTATATCCAAATTTTACACAAAATATTTTGGATAATCTATATAGGCTCTAATTTTTCTTCATTAACCAGTTGATAAAGCTGTCTTACTCTTGACCGAAGCAGATGTTACCTCCTGCATGCCTTCGGAAAGAACAATACCAGGCTTTTTTAAGAAGCCTGGCAAAAGTTCCAGTTACTTGGAATCTAAAAACTTAAAGAAATCCTCCTCGTTGGCAAAGCCCAGGTCTTTAACCATTTTATTGAATGTACCGCTGGGGATATCTCTGCCTTCGGCATGAACGTGAATGGAAACCTGGCGATATTCTCCTTGCGGATCGATGCCTGCCCAAACAAAACTGTTACCGGTTTTTCTTTGCACCAGTCCCATTTTCTTGCACACCTTAATAAATACCCTGCAGCTGCACGTACCCACATCAGTTACTCCCGAATAACAATCGTTCAATCTCATCCCTATTCTGGCAGTGGGATATGCGTAATACATACGGATACTGCTCCTTCCGGTCAGGAATGTTAAGGAACAGACCCAGACGATCAATATAATCCCTGGCGTAATCTATTACTAGATCAATTATCTGCTCTGTTGCTTCTTCCACTGTATCTGCGTAAGCATACAGTTTTAGCTCGTCAAGGTGTATATTATGGGTCATCGTCTCGTCATCTAAAAAAACCATAGGTTTAAAAGAATATGCCTTGAGGATGTCCTGTAATAATCCGGTTTTTATGAAGGAACACGTCTCCCGATCCCTGGATTTTGCGTCAAAGCAAATTACTTCTCTTCCGTTAAGAGCCATCTCCAGCAACTTACGCATATCCTTTCTGAACTCGGCAATTGATATGGTTGTATTCATGGGTAAACCCTCCCCGAGATGGGTGTAATTATTCATGTATTTTTACCTCCATAATAACACTAATAATACATTATGTACATATTGTATGTTACTATAGAGGAAAAAATACCCCATAAAAGACTACCCTTACCTATCGTTATGTGCAATTGACGTCTTCCAAGAAAAAGCTAAAATGTAAAAAGGTAAAAAAACCATAAAGTCGAATAAACATTTTTATGGATACTGTTATTGGAGTAATATTATGGAGTGGGACACAGAACGCGGCAAAGAATCTTAATAAACTTTACCTTGTAAAAAGATGATAACTGGTTTTTATAATATAGCCCCGGAAAGGCAGGATCCTTGTAAAGAGGAAACCTGTTTTTTGATTTATTGGAGGGGAAATGGTCTGAGCTATGATGGGTTCCCAAAAACGGCCATTGTTAGTACAACGGTTTGATGTGGATGTCAGCCAAGTCGCAAAAAGATTGGTTAAGGTCAGTGGATAGTGTTTGCAATCACTTTAATTTAGACTAAAATATTGATTATGGAAAAAATTCTATTCCTGGGCGGAGAGTATGCTCTAATCAGGATTATTGACGCTAAGGCCGGGCCTTCGATTAGCTTTTTCGCGGACAGGTTCTATGTTACTATTCCCGACAACTCCCGCGAAACCATGTTGCAGTTGCTTGAAGAATGGTACCGCAGGCAGGCCCGGAAAATTATCACCGGAAGAGTTGAAGTTTTTAGTCAGAAACTCAATCTAAACTGCAACCGAATTTGCATTAAAGGTCAAAAGACCCGCTGGGGAAGCTGCTCCTCCCTGAAAAACCTCAATTTCAACTGGCGGTTAGTGATGGCACCACTGGTGATTATAGATTACATAGTAATACACGAGTTGAGCCACCTGGTGGAAATGAACCATTCCCGGAAATTCTGGCAACTGGTGGAGAACCATTGCCCCGAATACAAGCAACACCGCAAATGGCTCAGGGAAAACGGTCCCCGGCTAACCATGGGACCCCGGGCGAAGGCTGCTCCCGTTATTGCTCAACCCCGGTAAATGTGCCTTTCCAGCGTACGGTTGTAAGGAGACCACTCGCCGTCACTGTCCTGACTTTCTTCCACTCCCCTGGTAAAGGAATCTATGGTGGCATCCAGCAAATCGAGCTGGTGTACCACAGCGGCCTCCAGGAATTTGGGACGTTTGGGGGACTGCCATTCGTACTGCCCGTGATGACTGGTGATTATGTGCAGAATTTTCATCTTTAATTTATCCGGGAACCCTTCCAGACCGTCAATTTTTTTCCCCACCATGCTTGCGCCCAGCATTATGTGACCTAAAAGTCTGCCCTGATCCGAAAAGTCGATCACCCTGTCGTAACGGTATTCCACTATCTTGCCCACATCGTGCAAAATAGCTCCGGTTATAAGCAAATCCCTGTCGGCCCGGGGATAGAGATTCGAAACTGCAGCTGCGGATTTGGCTACATTCAACGTATGTTCCAACAACCCTCCCAGGTAAGCCTGGTGATTAATTTTAGCCGCAGGCGCCTGTACAAACATTTTAAGCCATTGCTTGTCATTAAAAAAAGAGTTAAGCAGTTCCTTGAGATTATTTTCTTGCACCGAATCCGCCAATCCCCTTAATTCGGCCAGCATTTCCCCGGCTTCCAGGGGTGATGATGGCAGGAAATCACCAGGATCAAAGTCAGCGTACGCGCATATTTTTAGCGTATGTATAGTCAGTTGAAGATTTCCATTAAATTCCTTAACGTCACCGTTTACCGCTATTAAATCGCCCACGGATAGATTTTTATTATGTTCTTCAGCCTTCTCCCATATTTTAGCTTCAATATGACCCGTCTTGTCTCCCAGCAGCAGCGAAAGAAAATAGCCCGGCTTCTCCCTGAAATATATGGCTCTTTTATTCTTGATTACAAATGAGGACGTTATTTTTTTCCCCGCTTTTATGTCGGCCACCGCAACCCTCATCATCTATTTCCCCTCCAATTCAGTATAAAGCCCCTGTTATAAAACAGGGGCCTGAATAATAGAATAATGGCTACTCCTTTGACATTGTGCGCAATCTCAGAGCGCACAACTGATCCTCCACATCCTCTATACAGCCCACCACCTCGGGGCACAAGTGACTGCATATAGCCACGCTGGCATCCACCTGCTCCCGCCTGGATATCTTTTCTATTTCATCGGCATAATTTTCCCTGAGATATTTGGCAATCCTGCAATTGCTTTCCATAAACCAACACCTTCTATCCTTATATGAAACAATGTAATATTAATTCGGGAGAGAAACTAGTTTTCCTTTATATAATCTGATTTTTCAAAGATGATATGGTATCCAGAAAGTTACCCTGCCGGGAAAGTCTCTCCACCGCTTCTTGCACTCTGGCATGGCGGGAGAAATCCGCCATATCGTCCAACACACGGTACATACCCCAACGTTTACCCAGGATAAAGTTTTCTTTATCCCTGTCTGTAAGTTCCAGGAAACGGTCAATTACAGCCAGCATACCGCTCTTATCCGCAGGGAGTTTGCCTTTTACGTCCTCCAGCAGGTTCAGGGAATGATCGCTGACAATGCTGCTCTGTATATCTCTCAGACTTTCAATTAGCAGTCTTTCGCCCCTTACGACATCCTCCTCGGATTGTTCGATAAATTCACCTTGTACCATTTTTCCATGAAGCGGAGTGCCCTTGACCACTGTCAGGCTGCGCAGGCGTATGAAATCAGGGTTAATAGCATTTAAAACCCTGGCGGTTTCCAGGGGGTGTTCCCGGGCCCAGCGCTGCCCTCCCATGCCCAGGATAACGTATTCAGAAAGGGATATTCCTGCTTCCTTTACACGCCTGCCGGCGTCGATATGCTGCCGGGAAGTTATCCCCTTGTCGATAAACTTCAACACCTCGTCAGACCCTGACTCCAGCCCCACGTGAATCCGTGAAAGTCCAGCCCGGCCCAGTTCCGCCAGTTCTCCAACTTCTTTACGCAGCAGGGTTATGGACCGGGCATAGCTGGTTATTCTTTCCACCAATGGCAGACGTTTTTTAAAATAATTTATTATTTCCAACAGATCTTCAGTATTCAAGATAAGAGAATTGGCATCCTGTAAAAAAGCAGTCCGGCCGCCATGATAGAGCCAGAAGGCCACGTGATAGAGCTGACTTTGACCGGACTCATAAATCCTGGCCAGCACTTCCCCGTTAACTTCCCCGCCGTAACCCTGCCGTTGTGAAACCTCTTCCACCAGGCGGGATACTTCCACTACCCTGTCAATGTCTTCCTTTACCTCTTCTACACTGCGCCGGGAAAAGCTTTTTCCTTTGTAGGTTCTGCAAAATGCGCATTTGTTCCAGGGGCAGTTGCGCGTAAGGCGAAGTAACAGGCTGTATGCCTCACTGGGTGGCCGGATAGGCCCCTGTTCAAAGGATAACGTCATTTTCAATACACCCTTAATGAAACTGTTTCTTTCATCATATCATACAATATGTATGAAAATCATTCCATTAATAAAGACCTGTCTTCTTCCAAAATTTCCACCAGAAATTGTTGCGGGAATAATATCTCACCACCGCCCACTCCCTCTTTTTCGGCGCTATTAGTGTCTCCTCCACGGCAGGCACTTCTTCGCAAGCAACCTCCACAACAGGCGAACCGGCGAACTGTTCCCCCGCCCCCAGCCCTTCGCCCGCATGGTATTTAATCACCACATTGAGATCATCCGCCTCCTCTTTTTCCTGTTCATCCCGGCCGGCCGCCTGTTCCATATAAGCCATGGCGGCAACGCCGCTCGTAGAACCATCCAGTTTTAAAAGCGCCACGTTATCCACAGGCAGATCTTCATCTTTTGTCTGTATATCCATATCCTCTATTTCCACCCCGTCCGCAAAGCCATTTTCGCCCAAAACATATTCATCAATATTATCTTCCGGCGAAATAGCAATTCCCGGGGGGGCTATCCTGCCCAGTTGCTCCCGCAGGCCGGAAATTTCCGACCTTAATTCCTGTACCTCTTCCAAAGTCTTGTTAATGGTGTCCATCTCCCGGAATTTTAATATCCTAAACATAAGCCCACCTCTTAATGTTAATATTTTACATTTACTATATATAATTTGCCGCCCTGCCCGGGTCATCCTCCTTATTTACAATTAATTATTCCGCCAAATATCTACATTTGCACTGTCTTTAGTTAGCTAATTAAAAAAAGTCCTGTTAACACCCCGGGCCGTCTTGAATCCCCCAAACTGTGCTGTACATATGCCATAACAAAAACCCCGGAGAAAAAGCAATTGCATTCTCTCCGGGTGTCCGGGTTCTACTCGCTGGGCCGGTTGATTCCTGTGATACGTGTTCTTTTTTTGTAATCTGCGGTACGCCCCATATCCCACACGGGACGATAACCCATTTTACCACTGCCGGATATGTGGTATTTCCTGAGCACACCTTCAATTCTCCTGGTCATCATTTTCCTCCTCAAAGTTAAATATACAAATAATCAAACGTCCTTACCAGCTTCGCTATAGACTCGCGGATTGCGTAACGAGTGTAAGACGAAACAACTTTGGCACTATTGAATCAAAAGGTACTTCGTTCTTATATTTTGTCTGCTACGAAAAAATTTATTTTATAAATTTGTGCCAAATATCAGGCAGGATTTTAAAATGAATCGTAGAAATGAACATACAATTAGATATACTGAGGGGAGAGAGTATTATGGCAGAACCCAAAAAATTTAAATTTAGTTTTGAAATTAGCTCTCAGCTATGCATGGCCTGCGCCGCCTGCTGGCTGGAGTGCAGAGACGGTGCCATCGTGGATGACGGCATAAGCTATGCCATCAACAAAGATAATTGCACCCGCTGCGGTAGGTGTTCCCGGGCCTGTCCCAGTGATGCCGTATCAAAAATAATGAATGCTTAACTTTATTGAGACTAAAAAACCCCTCCACAAAGGAGGGGTTTTTTCCGGGTGCAGGGATGGGCAACTATAATGTGGGGAAATCTTCCGACATCCACTTGCATAGCTTGGGATAGAATGATTACAGGCGATTAATCAACTAATTCAAAAAACAGCTGTTTCCAATGAATTCGCGGATAATGGAGTTAAAAGATACGTCCACTGATTCCATGGGCACAAAAAAGCTGATCATGTTACGTAACCTTTTGGCCTCCGAATACTCGGGATTATCCGGTGAAATACCCTGTAGCAGGGGCTCGACATACCTCTTTAACACCGGCAGCTCGTAAACCAGGGCCGAGTTGAACATTACATCGGCACTCTCCTGAAAAGGAAAAATATTTCTTTCCTCGCCGCGTCGCACCGACGGCCACTGCCGTAAAGTTTCCAGGGCACTTTTCCCGCGGTAGTTATTATCCCGCACTATTCTCCGCAGCAGTCTCAAATCGGTGGTATGAATACGGTGCAGGTTGTCCATACTCAAATGGGTCAGGGCGCTAACATATATTTTAAATTTCCTGCTCTTGGGCACGGATATAGTTAGCTTGTCGTTAAGTCCGTGTATTCCCTCCATAACTATTAAATCCCGCTGCCCTAACTTCAGTTTTTCACCAGTATACTCTCTACGACCAGTTTTAAAATTATACTTGGGCAGTTCTACTTCTTCACCCTGGATTAATTTAATAAGGTGATCGTTAAATAAGGGCCTGTCGATGGCATCCAGACTCTCAAAGTCATACTCTCCATTTTCATCTCTGGGGGTTCGCTCCCGGTCCACAAAATAATCGTCCAGAGAAATGGCCACCGGCGTTATTCCGTTCACCCTCAATTGTATGGCCAGGCGCTGGGTGAAAGTTGTCTTGCCCGAGGAAGAAGGTCCGGCAATCAGCACCATTCTGATCCTGTCGATATTGCTGGCTATCTGGTCTGCGATCTGCACTATTTTTTTCTCCTGGAAGCCCTCAGCCACCCGGATCAGCCGGACCAGATCGGACCTATTGCTGGAGGTAACTACATTATTCAAGGCCACCACATCATGCACATTTAGAACCTTGGCCCATTTTTCCGTTTCGTACAAAACATTGGCCAGTTTGTATTGTTCTATATACTCAGGCAGTACCAGAGGGTTTTCCCTCCTTGGCATTTCCAGTATAAATCCCGGCAGGTAATACCTTAGCCGGAAGTTTTTCAGGTAACCCGTACTGGGTACCATCGGCCCCAGCACATAATCTGTATAGGTGCCGCAGGTAACTACATCCAGGGTGTCCGATTTGAAATATTCCAACAGGCCTTTCTTTTTTATGTGTACCCCTTCCCTGAACAGGTTGATGGCCACCGGGCGGGGCAGGGTTGATCTTTGAATGGGCTCGTCGGCCTCAATAATTTCCCTCATGCGTTCCTCAATTTTACTTATATCGATGTCCTTAAGAAAATGTTTATGTTTTATTTCACCGTATATGGCGTTGCCCAGGGAATGCATAACCGTCAGGGAACACCCCGGCAACACCTCGGTAGCTGCCCTGGCCAGCACAAAAATCATGCCTGTACGGTATATTTTTATGCCTTCTTCGGTGGACATGTCAACGAATTCCAGCGTGCAGTCACCATAAAGTTCTGTACTGAGGTCCTTGGTACGGTTGTTTATTTTCACCGCCACTACAGGGTAATCTGCTTCGTAGCCACATATTTGTAAAACATCGGTAATTTTCGAATATATGGGAACGGATAATTTTTTGCAGTTTACTATATCAACCGCTATTTTCTTTTCCTGGCTTTCAGTTTCTTTTTGCTCTTCCCCAGCAGTTTTGGTCATGGTATTTTCCATTATCAAAAGCCCCCAATTCGAATACTGTTCGAAATATAGTATATATCTTACTAATTAATTAATTATATATTTCTTTAACGTTTTTCTACAAGCAAAACATATCGTCAGGGTCTTTCGCTACCACATATAAAAAACAATTCTTACCAGATATTTTCCGCCACTTTTTTCATAGCCTCATTATATTCATGCATTTGTTCAGGAAAATTGGCAGCAGATTCCGGATAATCCGGTAGCGACCCCGCCATTTCCAGATCCAGGTCGGCTGCAATTTGCGGTGGAGAATCGTCAAAGAATGATGGCTTCTTATTAAACAAAACTTTGAAATGATCGGTACGACAATCGGCATCCTGCAGCCTTTCCATAACATATTTTGTTTCGTATACATCATAACGGTAGGTGTCTGTAACCAGCAGAACTGTACCAACAGCTGACAACAGGCGTATTATATATTCCCTTATTTCAGATCTGGTATCAAATATTATAACGTCATAGGACATTTTAGCCAAGGCGTCCAGTATAACATTTACGATCTGGGTTAATTTTTTCGGAAAGTCAGTTTTCTGGCAGGTCATTAGCCCCATGCCACCCGGATGTAAAGCTATATATTTCTTGATGTCTTCAGGCTCGTATGAAATGCTGAACCATGGGGTATCCTTTAATTTCTTATCGATTTCCGTTGCCAAATCGTACATATTCGGGACATGCAACCGGCCAATCATGGAAAACAAATCATTGTTACCAAAAGTAAAATCTACCAACAATGTCTTCTTGCCGTTCATTTGATATTGCAACGCCAACTCCTTGGCTACCGTGGTTTTGCCTGCCTTTTTATATATACTGTATACCGCGATAGTTTTGGCCTTGAAGTTTAAATTCATAAAGTTACCCCCTCCCATTATGTTACGTATATATTAGCAGAATATACTTGCACTTTCCAGTACAATTTAATGTGTGTTTTCCCTTTCGTTACTTTATGCACTGGCGTGATAAAACTGTTTATAAATTAAGACCTGACTGCGCGATTGTTTTGCCGTGTCGGGCTGGCATGTGGCTCAATTCCGAACACTGCCGGCTAACCGTAGAATAATAGGTGCGAACGGTAATAAACAGTTTCCGTTTAAAGTTTTCTGTATGTTCTGCCGTTCAAGACCCGATAACTGCAGTTCAGTCTCAAAATATTTGCCGCCAAAAAAGTTTTCATTATTATAATAGTAGTAAAAGTGATTACCGGAGATATTTTGCTTCCATAATTTAACATGCCAGTACACTATTATAGATATATTGTATAATAGTTAAAAGGAGAGGATAGTATGTGTGAAATCACCAATATTCATGCTCAGGTACGCGAGATGGAATCCATCATAATCTCACAGCCGGGAGTGGAAGATGTGGTGGTAATTTCTGTGGAAGACGGAAATGGCGAGAACCAGTTAAAAGCTTTTGTGGAACCAGCCGAAGATACAATCCCCAGCAAGCAAGGCATTATGCACGCCTGTCAGAACAAATCAAAATACGGCCGTGTGCCGAATACCATCATTTTCGGCGAGATTCCCCGTACCCCCTCGGGTAAGGTTCTCAGACTAAGGCTGCTGGAAGCTTCAGGCGCCTGAAAAATAGCCATACCAAACAAGAGTCAGGGCGGCATTAATTAATGTCGCCCTTTATGCTTTATAAAAACGTACGTAATCTTCCGCGATCAGCCTCTTCCATAGCTGCCCGTTAGTCTGCCGGCTCAAACCTCTTCTTTTGCATGGCCACAAAGTGATCCATGAGCAAACGGTATACATCTTCCACCAGTTCAGTGCTGGTATCTTTTATCTCTGCCAGATGCCTTACTTTTTTTATCACATCTTCTTCCCGGGCCGGATCCCTCACTTTTTCCGGTGCATCCTTCCATTCCGCCACCTTTGCCACCAGCCGCGTCCGTATTCCCAAAAGGTCCACTATCTGAGTGTCCACCATATCTATTTCCGCCCGGAGTTCAGCAATAGCCTCATGCCGCAGCACCTTACAGGGTTTTTCCCGGTGTGCCGCAGTGTCAGCCGGATAGGAACCAATAATTTTTACCTCCGCAGCCCTGGTGGCAACAGCGGTGATTACTCCGGCAACCTTGGGTTCACTGCGATGCCCATCCAAATCAATAAAAAATAGATACTCCCCCAGATGTTTCCTGGCAGGACGGGATTCTATCCTGGTAAGGTTTATGTCTCGAAGGGCAAACTCCCTCAGGATGCTGTAGAGTGAACCCGGACGGTTGGCGCCGGTAACAATCAGCGATGTTTTGCAGCCGGGGGATAAAGGACAATCCTCGCTGCCCAGTACAGCAAAGCGAGTGGCGTTATCCGGGCAATCCTGTATATTTTCCCACAGTAAGTTTAGACCGTGGCACTGCGCGGCCTTAATGGTGGCCACAGCCCCCCACGGCTCCCGGGACCGGGCTACCAGCCTGGCTGCCTCGGCGGTGCTGCTTGTTTCCAGCAATTTTGCGCCGGGCAGTTTTTCCTCCAGAAAAGTCCTGCACTGGGCCAAACCCTGCGGGTGGGACATTACCCTGGTTAAATCTTTTAAAGCAACGCCGGGGCGGGCCAGAAGGTGCTGGGACACACTCAGTACCACTTCGCCTTTGATTTTCAGATCATAGCGGTGCGCCAGCAGATCCATGGTCTGGACAACAGTACCCCCGATAGAATTTTCCAGGGGCACCACACCTTCATCCACTTCTCCACTGGCAACGGCAGCCATAATACTGCTCACGGAATCATAACATACCATATCGGCGCCAGCACCGGCATATTTTAAGGCCGCTTCCTGAGTATTTGTACCGGGCGGACCCAGATAACCAATTTTTTTCATATCAGCAACTCCAGTCGAACCTATATATCCCCGGTGGTATAACTTGGGTCCACTACCACCGGCAGAGTGTGTTGGAAAGATTTAAATTTAAACATTTTCAGCAACATAGTATATTAATTGCTCAGTGCTCTCCCATCCAAGACATGCATCCGTTATTGATTTCCCATATATGTTTTCACCTATGCCTTGATTACCTTCTACAAGATAGCTTTCAATCATTAAACCTTTTATCATTTCTTTAAGTATACTATCATATTTTCTACTCGTTAATACTTCTCTTGCTATTCTTGGTTGTTCATAATAACGTTTCATAGAATTTGCATGGTTTGTATCGACAATAATAGCCGGATTTAATAGCTGTTGTTTTTCATACTCTTTTGCAATCTTAATTAAATCTTCATAATGATAGTTAGGAATATTCCTACCAGAAGAATCCACGGCACCTCTTAATATGGCATGAGTAAGCGGGTTGCCTGTGGTTTCAATTTCCCATCCATTGTATATGAAAGTATGGCCGTTCTGTGCAGCTTTAATTGAGTTTAACATTACAGAAAAGTCACCGCCAGTAGGATTTTTCATACCAACAGGTGTATCAATTCCACTTGCAGTTAGTCTATGCTTCTGGTTTTCTACTGAACGAGCCCCAACTGCAATATATCCTAATATATCAGAGAGATACGTATAGTTTTCCGGGTAGAGCATTTCATCAGCTGCAGGCATGTAAAATTCGCATAATGCTCTAATATGCAACTTTCTAATAGCCTTTATACCCGTATATAAATCTGGTTCTTTACATGGGTCTGGTTGGTGCAC
The DNA here is from genome assembly GCA_964643075.1 of uncultured Peptococcaceae bacterium. Lineage (GTDB taxonomy): Bacteria > Bacillota > Desulfotomaculia > Desulfotomaculales > Desulfocucumaceae > Desulfocucumis. The sequence continues at coordinate 12,333 of CAZXQO010000005.1, read as the reverse complement.
CATGCCTTTATAGCCTTCACCAGTAGTTCGCGGCTTATTTGTATAGATTCTAGGAATTATTATAATTGAGTCTTTTACCTCTTCTTGAACTTTTGCAATCTTTCCAATATATTCACAGACAGAATCTTCATTATCAGCAGAACATGGACCTATGATAAGGAGAAATCGATTATCCTTATTTTCAAAAACTCTTTTAATATCATTATCTCTATTTATTTTTATATCTTTTATATGTTTTGGTAAAGGCATCTGTTCTATAATTTCTTCAGCAGTAGGTATTCTTTGAATAAATTTCATACACATGTTACATTCCCCTTTGCAATTTTTATATAATAAGCACAAAACTACTATTTTCATTGCTAAAACCGTCCGGTTCCATATAATCCCCCCCGTCAATAAAAAAACCGTTCTCATCCCAGAGACGAAAACGGTGCGTCTTCGCGGTACCACCCTGATTGGCCAAAAGGCCCCCTCAATAAAAGATACGCAGAACAGCTACCCATAGGTGATACGCAAAAATAAAAGCTTTCCGTCCCAAGGACGAAAAGCTTTGCTTTTCGCGATACCACCCTGATTGGAGCCATGTTTACAGCACGGCACCCTCTCGACTAAAGTACGGGAACAATGTTCCGATACCCTTTTCCGTGTAACGTCGGAAAAATACGGCCCGGCCTACGCGCCATTAACCGGTTTCAGCCTGCATCTCCGGGGAGAACTTCAACTGGACGTTCCGTGGAAGCGCTCACAGTCGAAGACGCTCCCTCCCTGTACGGCCGGACCCGGCTTACTTTTCCCCTTCATTGACTTTAATATATGCCATTATTATAAACAAACAGACCTGGCCTGGCAAGTGGAAAAACAATAAAATGACAAACAAAAATCTGATTAAGCATATATTTTAACCGTTTGGTCAAGTTTTACTACCTTTTAACATTAAATTCGTTGACTTCTAATACATATGCTATATAATCATAATATTCCGGGAAACATGTTTGATAGTATTGTTTACCGGGAACTTATAGAAAGGAGGAATTTGTGTGACGAGAGAACTCATCAATGAAATTCTGGAAAGCATTGGTCTTGAAAGAATTGAGCACGATGACGGGCCTGAAGAAAATCCATTACATTTGCCCGGTGATGCTGAAGCAAGAGAAAAAGCCTGTGTTAATTAAATATTAACGGTTTGAGGGGGTAATTTCAATTGGATAAGCTCTCAACAGAAAAATGACACTGGGGTAGGAAGCGAAAGCACCTGCCCCAGTGTCATTTTATTAACCAATTGCCTCAAGCAACAATCCTTGCCTTTAAAAATAACACCCTCTTCAATAAAGTCCGTTTTATAATAAATATGCTAACAATACCCTGGTTTAACTAATTTCAACATAAGTATTACAAAAGCACTAATAAAGCCGGCCTTATAGAAGGAGCCGGCTTTGAGGTTGTGGCCGGGCTATAAAAGAAAAAGACAGTGCTTCCAATTCGGAGACACTGTTTATAAAAAGAATAGGAATCTTTAGATGCATTAGATAATATTCGACACAATATATTTTTATCCTTTATTTTTAAACAAATTAACACAATAAAACCGTTATCAGCCACCGCCCAGCCCGCCCGTTATCCGGTCATGTTTCTCACCCAAGAGCCCCACCCAGCACGACACTTTTTACCGTTACCCCATGAACACCCTGCAGGTCGCTCTCCAGTTTTGACAGTTGATCATCATCAGACTGGGTAACCAGGGTAATGATACCCCTTTTCCGACCGGGGTCCGGTATCCCGCTGCGCATAACTATATGCGATCCATGCCTGGTCAAAATCTCCTGAACCTCCGGGCCATGACAGGCCCGGTCCTCCACCAGCAGGCCCACTATACAAATTTGACGGTCCATTATATAATACCTTTCCCCTTTATCGTTTATTTGAGCCACCGGCCTGGAGCTGCAAGCATTGAGTGAATACCCCCGCATAAAGCAACCTTACCTGGATGAACATCATTGCCAGGGCCAGCCCGGTAAAGAGCATGATCACCCGGGAAAGCGGCCAGCCGCTCCACATAACTCACACCACTCCCTCAATAAGCATTTATTGTATTATTTCCCGAAAAAAAGATTTGCAATTATACATTTAAATCCATCTAAATCTACGTAAAAAAATACTATCGCGGAAAAACCAGGGTAGATCTTTTAAAAAAACAGGTGGTTTCTCGATGAGCAAATACAAAACTATGGCAGAAACTATATTGGCCCAACTGGCACGGTGACGGCAGCTTCATTGAAACAATGTCAAACATCATTACCATCCAGCGATTCCCTCCGTAAGATAAAGTCTGATAGATAAGCCAGCGCCGACAGGCCGGCAATATTTAAAAAATAGCTGTATGGGAGTTTCCAGTTAGGAAAGGCAACAGCGCCGGCGCTGTACATCAGGGCTTCCAACGTCAGAAATATCGTGGAGATGTATACGATATAAAGCATCCTTTTACCCCATGTCGCGGGCAGCCAGTTTAGAAACAGCAGCGAAGAAGCGTATATATTTATAATGTGCATTACCGGCAGCCTGCCGATATAGATATAGCCCCGGGGATACAAGTACAAATTATATTTGGTCCCGAAGTAGTCTACGACAATCATAAGCAGAACACCAAACAGAGCTGCTTTCCAAAGCATTACAAACCTTTTGCCCACCAGAAAATATACCAGTCCCCATACTGTAGCCGTGTAAATAACATAATGCAACGGCCATCACTTCCTGATTTTGTTTTTTATAGTTTACCCAGGCTTAATGATATCTATCGATATTCCACATGATTCCAATTGACTGTTTCCCGTTACAAAAATATAATTAATATGCAAACACTTGTTTGGTGGTTATGGAAATGAAAAGGGTAATCCTCCTTGCGGACATGAACAGTTTTTTTGCCAGCTGCCACCAGGCGATTCAGCCGGAACTTCAGGACAAGGAAGTTGTGGTGGCCGGCGATCCCCAAAAAAGAACGGGCATAGTCCTGGCGGCCTCCTACCCCGCCAAGGCCCTGGGCATAAAGACGGGCATGGCGCTATGGGAGGCCAGGCTGCTGTGCCCCCACGGCTATTTTTTCAGGCCGGACTATTCCCTGTACATGGATTTTTCCAGCAGAATACTGGGCATCATACGGGATTTTACCGATTTGGTGGAGCCCTTCTCCATTGATGAAGCATTTGCCGACCTAACCAGGGTGAGAAACCTGTGGGGGCCGCCGGAAGATATCGCCGGAGCCCTGAAGGAACGCATTCGCTCGGAGGTGGGCGTTTTTTGCAGCGTCGGCGTGGGGCCGAACAAATTAATCGCCAAAATGGCGGCCGGCCTGCAGAAGCCCGACGGCCTTACCATACTGGAGACTGTTGACGATTTTAAAAGAGTCTTCTGGCCCCTGCCGGTAAGAAAACTGTTCGGCATCGGGTCCGGGTACGAAAAACATTTACGCAAATACAACATACACACCACCGGAGACCTTGCCAATTTCCCCCTGGATATACTTAAAAAACGCTGGGGCAAAAACGGGGAGATGCTCTGGCTCTGCGCCAACGGCATGGATTACAGCCCTGTGGTGCCGGGCTCCCTTGACGTTGCCAAAAGCATAGGGCAGCAGCGGACGCTGCCCAGAGATCTCCGGGGCTTCAGGGAAATACGGGTGGTAATGCTGGAACTCTGCGAAATGGTCGCCCGGCGGGTGCGCCAGGGGGGATATGTGGGCCGTACCGTGAGCCTTACCCTGCGGGACACGCAGCTCAATTTTTTATCCAGATCCCGGAGCATGTCCACCCACACTAATCTGGCCGATGATATCTACCTTACCGCCTGCAAGCTCCTGCAGGCCCACTGGAATGAGTCCCGGCCGGTGAGGCTGGTGGGCGTAGCCCTTGGCAATTTAATTAAAAACGGCCCCCTTCAGCCTGACATTTTTGGCCGGCAGGAACGGCGGCTCAGTCTGGCCCTGGCCTGTGACGCCATACGGGACCGCTTCGGGGAAAAAGCCATCACAAGGGGGATATCCCTTACGGAGGTGAGTATAAATGGCCGGCAAAGATAACGTGCTGTGGGAGAAACACCGCATGTTCCTGCCGGAAATGCGCAGACTGGCCATCCACCGCTGCGGGGACTGCCTTTTTTTCGTAAACATACAGGGCAGGAAGGAAACCAGGAAAGGGTGCGTTGTAAATATCAAGGCCTATAATTCCCTGCGGGAAAGGGTTCCCGCAACGGTACACGCGGCTGAAGTCATAAAGAGGGTGGGCCTGGAGGGGCTGGAACTGTGCCTGCAAAAAAACAGCCCCGAGACTCAGAGCTGCGCCAGGTTCCGGTTAAACAGACCGGGCTCATAAGCGGACCGCATCAGAATAAAGGGGCCGGGAATAATACCTAAAAAAAGAAGCGTGGTGAAAAAATGCGCCCCATCTGGAAAGGTGCCATTAGCTTCGGCCTAGTTTTCGTTCCGGTTAAGCTCTATGCGGCCACGGAGCAAAAGGACATAAAATTCAACTACCTGCATGAAAAGTGCAAAACCCCCGTACAGTACAGGCGTTACTGCCCCACTTGCCAGGCGGACGTGCCCATGGAAGAAATCGTTAAAGGGTATGAATATGAAAAGGGCAGATATGTCATTATGAAGGAAGATGACTTCGACAAACTGTCCGGGGCTGATGGCGGGAAAAGCATTGAAATATTGGACTTTGTGGATTTAAGGGAAATAGATCCCGTTTATTACGAAAAGCCTTATTACCTGGCGCCGGGAGAAGGCGGCGCTAAAGTTTACGAGCTTTTACGGCGTTCCATGGGAGAAACAGGCAAGGTGGCAGTAGCCAGGGTAGTCATCCGCAACCGGGAATCACTGGCCACCATCAGGGTGGGGGATAAAAATGTATTGATTATGAGCACCATGCATTACCCGGATGAAATAAGACAGGCAGATATACTGCCCGAAATGAACTACCAGATAAATCTGCACGATAATGAGGTAAAAATGGCGGTAAATCTGATCAGCAGCCTGTCGGCGGAATTCCAGCCGGAAAAATATGTGGATACCTACCGGCAAAACCTGATGGAAGTCATCCAGGCTAAAATAGCCGGCGAAGCGGTTGAAATACCCGCCAGGCCGGAAACAGGCAAGGTGGTTGACCTGATGGAGGCATTAAAGGCCAGTATAGATCTGGCCAAAAAGGATCGTAAAGACGCACCCCCGGAAGAAAAACCCGCCCGGGAAGCAAAGGCGCCCAGGGCGACAGCCCGGCGAAAAACTTCCTAAGCCAGGAGTAAGACCGTCGGTACAACAAATCCAATTGGGATGGAGGCTAAAAGATAAAAACAGGAAGACTGCCCGTCATTCGCCCCATGCTGGCCATTAGCTCCGAACCCTTTGACAGCCCCGGGCACCTGTATGAAATTAAATGGGACGGCTACCGTGGGCTGGCCTACCTGGACGCCGGCACTGAAATATTATCCCGCAACCTGATTGACATTAGTTTAAAATTTCCGGAGTTGGGCCAGTTACACAAAAAAGTCGGGGGACAGCCGGCCATCATTGACGGAGAAATTGTAGTATTTGAAAACGGCAAACCTTCCTTTGCCGGGATACAATCCCGTGGCAGGAGCGCCTTGCCCGGGCGAATAAACCAGGGGTCTATCGAACGTCCGGCGGCCTTTGTTGCTTTTGATGTCCTTTACCGGGAGGGAAAGTCCGTAATGGATCTGTCTCTGGGGGAGCGGAAGAAGTTGCTGGGGGAAATTGTTTTCCCCGGAGATGAAATCATATTGTCCCAGTATATTACGGAAAGCGGTGTTGACTTTTTTAACGCCTGCGCTGGAGAAGACCTGGAAGGGGTTGTGGCCAAGGCATTGGAAAGCCCGTATTTACCAGGCCGGCGCTCTCCTTACTGGAAAAAGTTCAGGCATACCCGGGAAGCAGATCTGGTCATCTGCGGCTACCAGCCCGGTCGGGGCGGCAGAACCCTGGGCTCACTAGTTCTGGGAGCCAGCCTGGAAGGCCGGCTGCTCTACCAGGGCAAGGTGGGTACTGGTTTCAGCAACAGGGAAGCCGTATCACTGCTTGATGCCCTGGATAAAATTCAAACCAGCCAAGCAGTGCTGGACATGCCCTCGCCCGAAAGAAAACTAATCAGGTGGGTAAAGCCCCTGCTGGTTTGCACGGTAAACTATCTGACCATTACAGCGGAGGGTTATCTCCGGCACCCCGTCTACCGCGGCCTGCGCTGGGACAAATCTCCCGGGGAATGCCCAGCAGCGGTTAAACAGTAAGAAATACAAAACATTAATCCGGGGTGATGCAATGACCGAGCAGCTTACCTTGATTGAAGGCCACCAGGTTAAACTGACCAATCTGGATAAGCTTTTGTGGCCCGAGGGGTATACCAAGGCGCACCTGATCAAGTACTACCTGGAAATGGCTCCTTATATACTGCCGCATATACATAACCGGCCGGTTGTGATGAAACGCTACCCCGACGGCATAACCGGAGAATATTTCTATCAGAAAGAATGCCCGGATTATGCTCCGGAATGGATTAAAACACACCCGGTGGAACACAGTGAGAAAACTATCAACTACATTGTTTGCAATGATCCCGCTACCCTGGCCTGGCTGGCGAACAATGCCTGCATAGAGATACACGCCTGGCTGGCAAAAACTGATGACCTGGCAAGACCGGATCTGGCGGTGATAGATCTTGACCCATCGGAGGGTGCGTCCTTCCGCGATACCCTGGACATCGCCCTGCTGGCCCGCAAGGCACTGGAGGAATTTGGTCTGGAAAGCTTCCCCAAAACCTCCGGGGCCAGCGGGCTACATCTCTTTATACCCCTTGAGCCTTCCTACTCGTGGCAGGAGGTCACCGCCGCCATGAAATACGTGGCGGAATTGATAGCCCGCATCTATCCCCAAAAGGCCACCATAGAAAGAAAGGTAGGAAAGAGACCCCGGGGTGTAGTCTATATTGATTATCTGCAGAACGGAAGGGGAAAAACTATGGCCTTCCAATACGGACTCCGCCCCCTGCCCGGTGCACCGGTTTCAACACCCCTGCTCTGGGAGGAAATTGTGAAGGGAGAAATAACGCCTGAAAAATTTAACCTAAAAACCATATTCCAGCGACTTGATTCCATGGGAGACGTTTACGGCAGGCTGTTGAATCTGAGGCAGCGGCTGGACAGACTGCTGGAGACAGCAAAAAAACAATAAACTACGGCTGATAGCATCCGACCCCGACGACTACCCTTCACTGACTATTCAGTTTGACCGAATCGTCATTAGGGTGTAAACAATATCGACACAACATAGATGTGCAGGAGATGTTTTTTTATATATAGAAATATCATGGTATTTCATTAAAAAACTCCTTATAATAGAGGTATAGTAGGCGATCTTGTCCATAGTTTCTAAAATAAGGAACCTCAGTATGGATAAGGATACCACAAAATCCATATTTAATGAAGTGCTAAAACAATTTCCCAATGAAAAATTTAATGCGCTCATCAAAGATACCGATGCAGACAGGTACATCAAAAAGTTATTTACAGCCAAATTGCTTTACATCCTGCTTATTGTTCAGATTACCCAAATCGAATCTTTAAGAGCGCTTGCCGAGAACTGGTATAGGTCATGGACATTCTTATTAGAAAGGATTTTCGAAAGTGATTAAATCAATCCTTGAAATTAAAACAATAGAGATGAAACCTAACAACAAAGAAATACTAAAGTTCAATAGTTTTAAAGAATTAGCTGAAGCTTTACCACGATGTAATAAGTGCAATCTTGATTTACCAATTGGGAGAACGGTGGGCGTTGATGATGACTCTAAGGTCTGGGCGGTTGGATATAACCCTGCACTAAGAGAAATTTTTCGTAATATTATAAAAGTTTCCGAAAAAGGTAGCGTAAAGTATTATTATAATAAAGATAGATATCAGAATGTTTGTATAGACAATGCCTTTTTTGAGCGTTTACATGACATTAATTCAACATTATTCCAAACAAAGAACCCCATGATTAATGAATACGGTATTCTTGAAGATTATTACTATGATTACAATGATAAAATAGATAAACTATTTAAAAAAGTTTCAGGTTGTGCCCTGCGTGTTGGACGTGGTATTGCATTAACCGATTTAGTAAAGTGCTTTAGTGTTAATGCTTCCAAGAAGAGGAAAGATGATAAAACCAAGTTTTCTATCGACGAATGTGCAAGAAACTGTATCCCTTACCTGCTAAATGAGATTAACTTCAAAAAGCCCAGATTACTATTTTTTACATATTTCGGGGCATATGATTCATTTGTTAAAAAAGTTGCTGAATTTAATTATGGTAAAATTAAAAGCCACACTTCAAAGAAAGATAATCTATCCATTTTAAGATGTCAGGATTTCTCTTGCTACCTTATTAGGGGTACAGTAGGTGACAGATGGAAAAGTAAAACTAATAGTTTAAATGATTATGAAAAGCATAAAGAAGATATGATAGAAGCAATTTCTATAGCCTTAAAAAGCATTAATGCTTCCTAGTAAGGTAATGTAGTTTTTTTGTTTTTTGAGGCTTTCAAAATCCGGGAGGATATCCATCCTTCGCTGGAGTATAAGAAAACTGAGCCGGGCAGTTACTCCCGGCTGTAGTAATAGTTATCCCGCCTGCGCGCCGGCAGCAATTTAATCATAATCACACCAGCCACAAATCCTCCCACATGTGCCCACCAGGCCACCGTGTTGGCTGTGCCTCCGATGGAGGCGGTGCCGTTGAATAACTGCAAAACAAACCATATGGCCAGAAATATAACCGCCGGAATTTCCATAATAGTAAAAAATATAAAAATGGGTACCAACGTAAGAACCCTGGAGCGGGGAAAGGCTACTAAATAAGCCCCCAGTATTCCCGCTATCGCTCCGCTGGCACCAATTATAGGCACCTGGGAAGCCGGGTTTGACAAAAAATGAGCAATGCCTCCCGCCACACCGGAAGCCAGGTAAAAAAGCAGATAGCGCAAATGGCCCAGACGGTCCTCCACGTTATCCCCAAAGACCCATAAGTAAAGCATGTTGCCCAGCACGTGCACCCAGCCGCCATGTAAAAACATTGCTGTTATAAAGGTTAGCAGCACGGGTATCAGTGACGTCCCGTTGGCCAGCGCATAGCTTACGTCCGCCGGCACCACCCCGAAATGCAGATAAACCTGGTTCAGCATATCCACGGGGAGCATAAACTGCCTGTAAAATATGTATATGTTCAGGGCAATCAGTATCCAGTTGACATAGGGCCTGGTACTGGACCGCACGCTGTCGCGCAGGGGAATCATCGCTGTCACCTCACACTCTATAATTTTACATCAAGATCCGACTCTTTTCACATAAAAATCTCTTCCTATACCTGGGTGTAAAGGCATCATCCGGCGGGTAGCCGTCACGTCCACATTAGCCGCCACTGTTTTCGTCACAGCTAGGCAAAGATTCCTGCCAACATGCCTGCTAACAAAACAACCATACCCACCCAGGTGATTTTACTTTGTTTCAGGTATTCTATCATATGCAACTCCTGTTCCGGTGTTTTGACGAAATTGTTGAATACTTGCACGTTTTTATCTTCCCCATACGATTAATAATTTTATCCTCTTAAATATTTGGTTTGATTTTACATAATCTTCTTATGCTATAGATAAGATTTAAAAATAAAATTAACAAATGACATTATCTGTCGTTTATTACTAGAAAATATATATTTGGAATACAAAGGTATTTGAATATTTTTGTCATATAAAAAATATATCAGAACTAAAGCAGCATCATGGTGGTGCTGCTTTTAATTTTCCATAAACCGGTAGTTTTTTATGAACAGCCCTTACCGGGGACGAACTATATGAGAAGTTTCTTGTCTTAGCTTTACTCCGGTAAATGGCTGGCACACACCGTTGGACGTAATTGCATGGTTCATGCTATCAATACAAAAGAAAGGGAGTGTATACAAGGTGGAAGAAAGAAAAGGGAAATTAACGCTAACCGTCAACGTACGACTGGAACAGGCGCAGGAGCAGGAACTACCGGAGGTGATGCTTTACGCCTTCGATGTAACGGGCCAGTTCCTGACCGAGGTATCCGTGCCAAAAGGTGAGCAGAGCCAGGTGAAGTTGCAAGTGCCGTCAAAACTGGCGGGCACTGCAGTGCGATTGGTCCTCGGACCTGTCCTGGCTGAGGAGCAAGAGGAAGTGCCCCCATGGATGGCCGCGTTGATTCGCCGGGGTGAGACGCAGAAAAAGAACCCTTCCCTGGCCGCCCTGCATAGGGTGGCGTATGAGAAACGGGTCCGCCTGGACGCGGAAAAGAACATCATCAATATAACGGTCTTCTCACCCGAATGGTCGAAGTGGCTCTTCTGCCCCTGTGTTGTCCGGGGCCGGCTGGTCAAGCGCGTATCCCTGCCCGATGGCACGACGAAGGAACTTGGTGTCTGTGGCGCCTGCGTCAAGATCTACGAGGTAGACAAGATTCCCATGATCATCCTGCAGCTGCCGGAACGAGACCTTTTCCGCTTGCGGGACGACTTGCGGGTCTTCATTGAGAAACAACCAGAGATCTGGCCGCCTGCCACGCCGGTAACCATCAACCCTCAGCCAGAGCCTCCCGGGGTGATAATCGAAACTTTAAGGGCTGAGATGAAGGCCGCGCCGTTAACAATGGAAACCCGGTCCAAGTTGGAACCGGTCTTTCAGGCGACCTCGGCCAATGAACTCCGTACCGCTCTGATCGCCAAGGCGGATATACTGGCCGTGTATATCTGCGCCTTGAAGTGGCTTTGGTATAAGTTACACACTGACTTGATCAAGTGCTGCTGCACTGATGAACAAGGGCGCTTTAAGACGACTATCTGGTACCGCTGCACCGGTGACAAGCCTGACCTGTACTTCAAGGCCGTCCAGTGCATCGGAGGGACTTTGCACACCCTCTATAATCCGGGCGTGGCCTGCCATACCCACTGGAACTATGTGTGCGGAACCGATATACTGATGGAGACAGACGATCCGGCAGCGATCACCTGTGTTCCGCCTGACCCTGTGGAGCCGCCGACAGGGGTGTCTGCTTGGGTAATGCCATGGGGCGTGGGTGGCGTGCGGCTGGACGCCATTAAGAGCAGCGGACTGACCGACTTCACTGACGGAGACGGAACATGGATAGATGCGCCCTTTGGCAGCCGGCTGGGCTTCCGGCACGGCTATTCAAGCGGCATTCCGTCCAACACGTCCGGTAAGCCTTTCTACTACCGCTGGCAGTATAACAAACTCGACAGCACCGGGAACGAGACCGAATGGCGTGATTTCGCACCACCGGTAGCGGAGACAGTGGTGCGCCACTACGTGGATTATGACCTCGCCCATCCCGATCTGCCGCCGACCTTTCCCGCCTACCCGCTTGGCCCGCAGGAAAAAAACAATATGCACCTCTACGAGTTCAAACCGCACCAGCCGCCCCAGATTCCCGGCCACAAGAGGGAGTGGCCCGTTGATGACTGGTTTAATGACATCTACTCCGGCATTCTCCAGTCGTCCAACCTGCCGGGCGGGGTCTTGAATGCGGCGGGCAAGTATAAGATTAAATTGGAGATCTACGATAAAGACGGGACGATGCTCAATCCCGGACCCGGCACGTTCGATTTCATCGTGCCCACAGGTGTCGCCTCGGGCGGAACGACGATCCTTACCCGCAATGCCAATGCCGGCGAGATCCAGGACGGCGGCTTCATCTTCTACCTGCACGTGGACAACAATAAGTGTCAGGCCGAGATCTACGAGACGAGTGTAAACGGAGTTGCTGCGGGTCCCTGCGGATTCATCAGCTACACTACCGGGGATGACGTCCGGCTATCATTCCGCGTCCACCATCCCAATGGCTATGCCAGGTTTAAGTTCACCACTGTCCGGGGCAGCTCGGGATACGCGGCGGCGGCCTGCGCGCCCTCTAATCCTGGCGTAGCCTGGGCAAACGCCCCGCTGGTCACCGACACTCCAGTCAACGGCTTCAGCCTTGACATTCCGGACGTCTTCAGCAAGGATGTAGACGAGGCCGCTATACGTGGCGGCTGCCCGAAGGCTGCCTTCGGTGAAAACCTCTATGTGGCCGCAACGGCGACTAACGGCTGGGTTAGATTATCCGGGCTGGACGCCTCTGCAATGCCGAAAGCCTTCGCCCTGGAGCCAAACAAACCGTAATATTGTTGACAACAGCAATTTTAAAGAATAAAACCCTGTTTTATCACAATGTCATTAACTTTAGAAAAATCGAAAAAGAAACATATGTAAGGGATAG
>CAZXQO010000004.1:0-144551 GCA_964643075.1 uncultured Peptococcaceae bacterium | reverse complement strand
GAAGATCCGGGGAATTGTCTAACCCCGTTTTGGGAGGACAAATGTCCTTATTTTTGTTAGATGAACCAAACAATAAATGCTTGTTGTCGGGAGAATCGGCGGGAAGAAAAGCATCTTTCGTGGATGAGACTACCTTAAAAGATGTGGCCATATGATGTATAAACCGATATTCGTTAAGCCGTGAGCCAGGGAGACACCCAAAAGAGATCTGAAAAAGCTGACGGTCACTGAAAAAAGCAGCGCAACGGCAAAAACGAAAACCAGGTCCACCGGTGAACGGTGGGTGATGTGCAGTACCCCGAATATAAAACTGATAAAGATAATGCTGTACCACTTGCCTAATGTGTCTACAGCCGCACGATACATAATCCCACGAAAGATAAATTCTTCCAAAAACCCGGTACTGACAAGCAGGATCAGCGCCGGAAGCCAGACATACTGGAAGGTAAGCTCCGGCGCCAGGGGATCGGGTTTTAGAATCAGGTACTCCATCAGACCCAGCGGCACCCCAAGGAAGGCCACCAGCAACTGAAGGGGCAGGTTACCCACAGTCAGCCCGACCTCCCGGGGCTTGAAGCCAGCATATCGCATCACCGAAGCGGCGGCAGCAAAAAGCGGAAGACTGATGATCAGGTACCAGTAAATAGGCGGAACTCCGACCAGCGGCATGCAAAGGCTCATGATCCGGATCATCGGAGCCAGAGACAGCGCTAAATAAACCATGTTTATAGCGTGCTTATAAGCCAGGGAAGCATGTACAAGCAAGGCCACCAGCAGAACCACGTGGCAGGCGATCCCGTAAATCGGGTTGTAGTAGGCCGTGACAATCTCCGCAGCAGTGATGGCGGCCGCATACAACCAGATAAAAAAGTGATCTTTGTTGGAAACAGCGCTTGTAATAACAGGATCCCGTCTTGAGATTTTTAGTTGTATTCTACTCATTGGCGTTCACCCACAAGTGCAGGGAGCGATAAGGATCGCTCCCCCCGTCTTTAAATAGTAAAAACTCTACCTTCAAATTTTTATGGGGCTCGTTAACACTGAAGCTAACTGTCTCTTCCTTCTTTTCTTCATGGTTTAATTCAAAAGGGCCCAGCCGCTTCTTCACATACCCGTTCATGCGCACCTCGGCGGTATAGGAAACCGGGCGGTATTCGTGATTAACGGTTCCCAGGATAACTTCCTTTTCCTCACCCGTTTTCATATCCCGGGGGTAACCCTCTGCCTTCCCGCCGTTGCCCAAAATATAAAACTCCGTGAACTTGTCACCAACTTTTGGTGTAGTTGCAACGTAATAAAGGCTTCCCACCGCAAAAATAATGGCTCCCACCAGCGCCACCGAGAGAATTTTGTCCAGCCTCGCAAGGTCACCCCATTTGGTCGTTGCTACGTTCAAAGAAACCACAAAACGTTTTTCCAAAGAAAGTTTATTTCTTCGGTAGATTGCGATTACGGACATCATGATCGTGAAAGCTAAAAGCGTCAGCAATATGGGGTAAAGCCTTATTCCCCATGGGGTATAGTTCAGGATGAGACCCAGAAGCGGTACCACGGCTATACTTAGACCGAAGCTAAAGGCAACCCGTTCAATGCCGTCGAGATCGTCCCTGGCTGGAAACAGAGCTGCTATTAAGGTATACCCGGGAAAGAACAGGACAAATGGCAACCCCAAAGCAAACCGCACAGTCCCGCTCACATCCAAAACAATTAATACTGTCAGGATAAAAGAAAGAAATAGTATGAAGGGAAACTCGTTTTTCACTTCTTTCCTCAAAAAAAATCAGCCCCTTTATACGGAATAAAGAGAACAGATAGCATCAATTATTAAGTTAGCAATATTAAAGCCTATTGTCTATATTTATTGTCTAAAAGCAGCATAATCGTGTCTGATTCTTGCATAATCTTGTCTGGATTTGCATTTTAGGACACATAGGGACAGTTCTGGTGTTCTCACCTTCTCCTTCTCCAAGTATATTTTCGAATAATGTTCCACAAAATTACTTTTTATCAATAATTTATCTGGTATAATATTGATTAAAAAATTGATTTTAAAAATGCTGGAGGTGAGCAATTTTGGGTAACTTACCGCTTTTTGATGGCATCAGGGAAGAGTTAGAGACCAAGGGCCGTAATAAGGTGAACGGTAAGGACTTCATGGAAACCCTTGAAGAGAACACAGGGCAGAGGCCCGCCGGCTTGAAAGAACGATTGTCAACCATTAAGGGCGCTGAACTGTTGAAGAATATCTTACGCCGGGCTGTAAAGGTCAGGACTACTGAGGATGCTTCTATCCAAAATTCAAAGGATTTATTAAGTACATCTTGCGAAGAAAAAAAGAAATATGTTAAAAAGGCGGAATGGGATTTAAAAGAACAGACAAGAAAAGATGCAGAAATAATCTCCAAGCTACAAGAAGAACTATATAAAAAGAACAGACAAATACAAAAGTTAGTTAAATTACTTAAAGAAAATAAGTCAAAAATCAATGAAAGATTAGTAAAAAAACTAGATAAAAGAATACATGAACTAACCGAATTGAACAGTCAAAAGAAATATAAAATAAGAGCTTTAAAACGTGAGTTGGAACTCGTAAAATCCAATAAATTGCAATTAATATCCGGATATTTGCAAGAAAATGGCATGGAACAAGATTTATATAACATAATCAAACCATATTTTTTTGAACACAATCATTCTGAAATTAATATAAAAAATGATTCAGAGCAATCCGGCAGGGCAATGATAGGATACTGTACCATTGAGAACGACAAACATTATATTGTTTTATCAAATGGAACGAAAACGGAAATTATGAATATTCCTCTTTCTACATATATTGGCGAAAGACAGTTCGTTTTAGTTTATAGAGACTTTAACTATAAGAAAAATTTTAATTCTAAATTTGAAGAATTTGAGGCCGATTATTTGATAAAAAGTTATGGTCTGGCTGTATGTAGAGATGATTCCTGTTATATTAACAAAGAGGACAACAGCTGTTCAATTGAAAGAATAAATAATATTCCAAGAACAATCCAATTGAGACATGGACAGGTTGTTTCTGTTGGCGCTAACAATAATTTTTACAGGTTTTATAAAGTTATCTGGCAAAATGCCGATACATATATGAAATCAATAAAAGCCAAAGGACATCAATTAGTAGCGCTTATAAAAATATTAAAAAATGGAGCTTACTTGAGGGATATAGAAACGGGATCTGAATTTATCAAAGACCTGGACCTGAATTTTTGCGGGACTCCTGTTCAAGAATACCAGATATTATGTTTAGAAAAGGATAAAATCATAAATGTATTTAGCAACTTTAGATTTTATTCTCTTTCATCCTACTATAGTTTGAGCGAACATGGCACCGTTGAAATTAGAAATAATACTGTATTTTTAAGAAAATTATCAGGAGAACTAATTATTGTAAATAATATCCCCCCAGACATTGAACTACTTCCAGAACAGATAATTTTTGTCGATGAGAAAAATGATTTTATCGGAATAAAACAGAATTATAATAATCGAATTTTGGAATTACCCAGGAAAAGGACTGTAATTTACAAAAATGTCCTGAAGCAGAAGATTCCGGAAATTAAGAAGAACGTATTGATTATCGGCAATAAGCAATATGAATTTTCCTATAAAATGACTCTGCTAAAGTACGGTTATAAAGCAATAATTTTTGAAGGCTATGAGTCCTGGTCTAAAATAAATTCGGAGTTTAGAAATGCGGATTTAATTGTTATAGTCCCAAATTTTATTTCTCACGATAACATGTGGCGAATCAAGAAAGACGTAACGGACATTCCGATAATTTACTCCGAACATGATGGAGCGAACAGGATTCTGGAAACCATTTTAGAATTAGAAGAAGAACATGAAAAATAATGAATCGTTGAAAAGCGTTCTCATCTTTGATCAGTATAACTCACCGGTCTCTACTCTCCGTATGTTCAATTAAAATCATCCCTCTATTTCCCTGGTCTGGTATATTTTAATTTTCTCATTTTTCTGTAAATTTTATTGTTGCTTGTTAATAAAATAAATTATAAAATATACATATCAAAAAAATAATGTCAAGAGGTAAATAATGTATTAAATTTATGGAAAAGGAATTTTCAGGCAAATGGATCAGATGCCCCTTTCGGCCGTAATATTTGATTCCATACCGGAGAGTATACTTATATTTAGCTTTGGTATGACTGTAGTCGGTGAATACATTAATTTTAAAAGAATCCTTATTGCCTCTATTATAGACGCTTTTGCACTGATGTTAATCAGAGCTTACGTCCCTATTTTCGGCCTGCACACTATAATTGGTATTGCGGTTTTATTTTTATTATTTTGGCAGTTGTTAAAACTAAAACCCTGGAAAGCGATAATAGCTTCTCTATTTAGTTTAATGGTATTATTGATGCTGGATACTATAATTCTTCCAGTTTTATTAATTACAGAAAATATTACAGTAAAAGAAGTTTTAAAAGATAATTACAGAAGAATTATATATCCTGTTCCAACTTTTATTATAATTAGCTTAACGACCTGGTTTCTTTACACCAGAAAAAAATATTTGATAAGAGGAAGCAGAGTCGGCAATGATGATCAATATAATAAGGTACGTTTTTTGGTATCATTAGCAATTCTTTTTCAGGGGGTATTTTTGTTTGTAATAAGTCAACACCTCGACTATTTAGGAAAATACTCATTGTTAGTTAAATTAGTATGTATAATTTATTTTATTGCTTGCGTTTTTTTCTTGGAACGCCAATATCATGGTGATGAACTAGAAAAGGTCCAGAACCGGGATAAGACGAAAATATCGTATTATGATTAACTAATCAAGGAGAACCGGGAAATGGATAAAATGCCTTTAGTGGCAGTAATATTTAACTCAATACCAGAGAGCATTATACTTTTTTCTTTTGGTATTGCCATAGTCGGAGAGCGGATTAATTTTAAAAAAGTTTTAATTGCCGCAATTATAGACGCTTTTGTAATGATGTTTGTAAGGTGGTTTGTTCCGTATTTCGGCCTTCACAGCATTATTGCTGTATTTATCTATTTTGTTTTATTTTGGAAAATAATAGGTTTGAAAGCATGGAAATCAATAATTTCATCACTGCTTGGTTTAACATTTCTAATATTATTAGATGATTTTATATTAGGCTCAATATTAAACTATGAACACATGACTATAACAGAATTGTTGCAAGATAATTTTAAACGAATCATTTATACATATCCCAGTTTAACCATATTGGTCCTGATTACATGGATTATATATTATAAAAAATGGTCTTTAATAAAGGGAAGCAAGGTGAGCAATGTTGAATATATTAAAGGTAAAATGAAAGTGCCTTTAATTGTAACTACATATGTTCTCTCCCAGGGTATTATGCTAGTAATCCTTAATATGTATTTTGGTTATTTAAATATTGATTCATTAATTACAAAATTATTAAGTCTTATATATTTTAGTCTTTCAATTATATTCTTAAAATATTTTTGGTCGCAAAGAGATGAAATGGACGAATCAATTCGCAATATGGAGATGTATAAAAATGAAATTGGTTTCAGTGCATTCAATGGCGGTGAATTTAAGTAATGTCATTGCACGGGAATTGAACTATGACAACATAAAAAGAGCTAAAATAAGTTATGGTCTGGAAGCAGCAATAGGAGTAATTATAAAAATCGTCATTAGTCCAGTTATATTTTTTTTGTTGGGCGTATTGAAACAGTCATTAATTGCCATGTTTAGTATAGCAATCTTGAGATATGCTTCCGGCGGCATGCACTGCAAAACATTTATTGGCTGTTTTATAGTTTCGACTGCCGCATTCGTATCTATTGGTATGTTAGCAAAAGTCTTGGTAGTTAATGATTATTTGTATTATATTTTAAATATTGTTTGTTTTGTTATTGTTGTGTTAAAGTCACCGATCGATCCACCGGAAAAACCAATTAAAACAAAGCAAAAGAGATACATTATGAAATATATATCAATAATGATATTTTTATTATTGATATATATTTCAAGCATAACTATTGAAAATGATGTTAAAATTTCAATTATCTTAGCCATGTATCTGCAAGTATTAACCTTAACCAATTGGGATAAAACAATTTATAGATGTATAAGGCAAATAAAATTAAAGGGGGTGAGCCCGTAATGAAAAAGTATGTCTTTAAATTTGTTGCTGCTCTTTCCATGATTACGTTTTTTATAGGTATTCATCCTACTTGTAGCTCATGGTGTTATCAGCAAGAATTACCGGATGAACTTAAATAATGTGCATAATTAAGTTTCCACTCCTCTTTATGGGGGAGTGGTGTTTTTTGATGTGTATAGAGGATAATAATTATGAAATCAAGAAGCATTTCTATAAACAAAAGCTACGTTTATGGATTATTTTTTGTATTAATTCAGGCTACTTTTTTCATTACTATTGTTTTATCCTATAAAAATTTGACAAAAAGTTTATTATCAATATTAATAACTGTTTTAGGTTTACTGTACCCATTAATAACCTTTATAATGTTTTATTTATACATAAGACATGAAAATCAAAAAGATACTATCAAAAAAATGGAAGAATTTAATTTTAGCCTGCGCAAACAAAGGCATGATTTTCTCAATCACTTAGAAGTAATATATGGTTTAATTGATTGCAATGAAATAGATGAAGCAAAAAACTATTTGGAATTAATTGAAGCATCAGTTAAAATTAATTCTTTAATAGACAAGATAAATAACCAATATATGAGTATTATTATAAGTTCCTTCGCGAGGAAAGCTGAAACAAAAGGAGTACGTTTTGAACTTTATGGATTTAGCGATTTTTCAAAATTTCCTTTATCACCAATACATACAACAACTATTATTTCAAATTTGCTAAAGAACTCCTTGGAAAATTGCGAGGCAAACGATTGCGTATATGTTGAAACAGAAATTGTTCACGGTTACTTCTACTTAAAAATTTCCAACGATGGCAAACCAATTGAGATCCTTCACGGGGAAAATCCTTCCGATTGGCAAAAAGAAATATTTGAGGGAAAAAGCACTAAAGGCAAAGATAGAGGAGTAGGTCTGTTGATAATCAAAGAAATACTATCGCAATACGAAGATTGCGATTTATTTGTTTTAAACAGGGAAAAACCAACTTTTATGTTAAGGCTGAAAATGGTTGATGGGGTGAAGTAAAATGATTAAGGCTGTTGTTGCAGACGATGAACCTATCGCCATGCGGCATTTAAAAAAGATACTTTCTGAACTGCGTTCCAATATTGAAATTACTGACGAAGTTACCGACCCCGACAAAGTCGTTCCTATAGTAAAAGAAAAACTTCCCGATGTGGTTTTCCTTGATATTGATTTTAACAGAAAAGACATAAATGGTTTAATACTTGCCGATAGAATTTTTGAACATTTCCCGGCTATCATGATTATATATATCTCCGCTCATAACGAATTTAAGTCAGAAGCATGGGAAAGAAAGGCCGTAGTTCTGGGATATATCGACAAGCCCTTTAATAAGATAAAAGTTGAACGAGTATTATTAAAAATGGCAAAATATATATCTGGTAATAGGATAGAAATTAGAGATAAAAGCAACATTTTCCATTATCTTAGCCCGAGTGAAATAATAATGATTGAACGGGAGAAAAACACAAAGAATACTATAATCCATTGTAACAATAAGAAAATTAATACTTCCGGATCATTGACTTCAATTGAAGAAATGCTCAAAGGCTCAGAAAACTTATTGAGGATTAATAGGTCGTATATTATTAACATCACAAAAATAGACAGAGTATCATTTTTTAGCGAATGTTCTTATATTGTTGAATTTAAGAATTCTGCATGTGAAGCTTATATTGCAAAACAAACGGCACATGAATTGAATTTAATTTTTAAATGACTGATTTACATAATTCGACATAATATGCGTCAATCCCTCGATCCAAGTTTTCACGGCAGAGCTATTGCCGGAAGAAAACATCAGTGTTAAACTTTATATTAGTTGATGCTAACTTCCTTAACTAACGAGAAGATAAAAATTTTTGTTGAATAGGAGGTTTTTTTATGTTCAAACTCTGTAGAATCGTGGACACTACTTCAACTCTTGCCGCTCTTACGCATAAAGAAGTCACTGATATTTTTATTAGACGATCCCCAGAATGGAATTAGGGAGACTACTACAACAACCTTTCCCGTGAATATTATTAACAATACGGTGTTAGTTATGAGTAAAATTGGATACTTGACAAATAAGTTCGACACACTAAGGAAAATCTATGAAAAAGAAAAAGACCCCGAATTAAAAGCTTTTTGTTTGGAGCAGTTGATAGATATAGCACACAAAGTCGGTGAAATAGCTTACCGGGATCAGATAACCGAAGATTGACGGAGCAAAAACTCTTCGTTGTTTGGTTTGCGAGGAAAAGTTAGGGGGTGACAGACATGCGAAAACTCATTGACAATAAAAGCTGTTTGGAGGACACGTTGCGAAATAGCATTTTTATTATATTTAAGTGGATTAGATGCTGTGCACCAGACATCCAACTCGGCATAAAATGGGGTTAGATTGCTGAAAAAATAGTTTTTACAAACCCTGCACTCCCCGAATATCCGCGGCATGCTATTTGTTGTATCCATGCTCACAAAGCCGCCTCCTGCTTAGATTTTTAAGCAGGAGGCGGCTTATCTGCATTTATTATCATTTTTCAGTTAAGTTAACCGTTCACCCTTTTGTACCTGAAACAGCTGAGCCCATTGTTCAGCCGGCAACTTTTCTTTTCCAGAGCGTACAGTTTTCAACATGATCTGCCCTTTACCCGTACCAACAAGCAACCCCTGGCCTGGGATAATTTCCACCACTTCCCCTGGCGCAATGCCGGAGCCGGGCGGCCATGACGTTCCCTCGTCCTTAATTTGCGCTTCCAGCACCGCTATCTTTTCGCCCCGGAAGGTGGCGACTGCCGCCGGGATGGGTACGCTGCCCCGTATAAGGTTATAAATATTCCGGGCGGATTGCCGCCAGTCTATGTCAGTGTCCTTCACTTGTAGCTTCGGCTGGTAAGATGCCAGCCGTAGATCCTGGGGAATACGCGGCGCCAGGCCCTCCCGGATCAGCCGTACGGCTTCAGCCGTCATTCGTACACCCAGGGGATAGAGTTTGTTAAAGTAGAGGCTAACGGTAGTATCTTCTTCATCAATGGGCGCGCTCTCCTGCAATATTATGTCACCCGTATCCACGCCCTCGTCAATATAGTGAATGGTAACGCCGGTCTCCTTCTCTCCGCTAATAATCGCCCAGGCAATGGCACTGCCGCCCCGGTATTTGGGCAGGAGAGAGGGATGGTAATTGATGCCGCCCAGAGAAGCCAGCCTGATCATCTCCCCGGGCACAAAATCCGTGACAAATACCAGTACCAGGAGATCCGGCGCCAGTTCCTTCACCCACTGGTAAACCTCCGGGTCTCGCAGTTTGCTGGGCTGTAGCAACGGCATACCCAACTCAAGGGCCATTTCCTTAAAGGGGTTGGGTTTTTTGGCACCGGGAACATCGGGTACGGTTATGGCTCCCACCAGATTTTCCCCCTGGGCGGACAGGGCCTGTAGACAGTCCTTACCAAATGGGGCCTGTCCGATAACAAGGACTCGCATATAACTCCCCCTATCATAAAATTTTAAATATTCAGTTATTCAGCTACTAAAATATATTTTTCTTCAAAGTAAAAAATCCTTCCGGTGCCAAGACAATTTTTTAACATCCGAACCCTGCTGACATTTAAAAATCATTTAGCTATCAGAAATTATAAGCAAGTCAAGAAGCAGTCGTAGATGGCTGCTATATTTTTCACCCCCAATTTATTAATTTCGTCGTTGCAGACACCACAGAATACCGCCGCGAAAACGATAATCGCGCAGTAAAGAAAACACTAACTATTCCAAGCTGGCTAAACGCTAAGGCTGAAAAAGCCGGCATTAATTTTTCCCAAACATTACAAGATGCCCTAAAGGAACGCCTTGGCCATAAAGACCTATAGGCAAGTCAAAAAGCAGCCATTTATGACTGCTTTATTTTACTCAAAAATGGCGGTTACCAGGCGGCACAGGCTGTTTACATAAAGAAAGTTCCATGCGATGAAGGCTACGCGTACTTTGTTACAGTGAAGGGCGGGAGTAAAAAGAGCGGGCCATTCCCCTCTCATTTATTGGTTATTTTCTCCCCGGATTAAAGATGCCATTATTAGATCATATTATCCACATAAATTATATTAAGGGGTTGGCAATAGTGCAAATTGGCAATTACCATATTGGAAGAGCCGAAACGGCTAAGCAACCAGTCATGGACACTGGGGAAGCATTCTTACTATGGGATCAGTTAGTTTCCAGGTATGATATTATACAAATAAGCCAGATCTTCCAAAACTTTGCTCACGACCATGATTTTAAGTATTTCATGAGAAAGGGAATACAGGAGACTCTTGAAAAACAAGTTAACATGTTGGAAAAAGAAATGAACACTTATCAAGTACCCCTACCGGAAAGACCACCTAAAAGCGTCAATCTTCCTGCCAATTCAGCGATAATGAGCGATGACATGATGTTTAAGCAAATATTTACAGGTGTTCAAAGCTTTTTAGATAACCACGTTCGCACTATCCGTTCAATAACTACTAATGATCCTTTACGACATTTGCTTGTAGAATTTGCGAAAGAAGAATTAGATATATTTGAAAATCTATGCAAATATGGCAAAACAAAAGGGTGGTTACAGGTTCCACCCATAATGACTATGATACAGTGATTATTACTATATTTTTTACCATCTGCTTACTCATTAGTTGAAGATATTGCACCTTCTTAACAATTAATTGTTGTTTGATATAGGGGAGAAATAAAAAATGAAATATATTATTTGCAAAGAAGACAAGACATGCTGGCAAACATTTTCACTATCATTATATAATCCTATCATGTATAATTACTTTCGTTGACAAAACAAATATATATAAGGTGGTGAACGCTCAGCATGAAAAAACTATTTGTACTGGCAGCACTGGCAGCGTCACTTATGGCGTTATCAGCCCCGGCCTTGGCAGCTACCGGCTGCAGCAATGCCGTAGCGGGAAACACAGCCCCTCAGGTCAGCAAATGCGTACAGCAAATGCAGATTAATGTTGTTCCTGGCGGAATATCCGCCCAGCAACTGAAAGATTGCATTCAACAGATGAAAACAGCTGCCTGCACACCTTGCTTCGTAATGGGAACAACCGGTTGCTCACGCTAGCAACTTCTTTCCATGACTAATAAGCATTGTTGGTCTGCAATGATTAAAACCGCCCGGAATGGGGCGGTTTTAATCATTGCAGTGTTTATAGGTGGGCTGCAGTAATAAAAGGCAGATTAATGGTGAGCATGGCCAGCACAAATACCAGACTGAGTAATGCTAGCAACGAGAACGGGGAATTATCATCATCTTTCATAAAGCATCACTCCCAAAATATATGTTTGGCTAATTATAGTGAAAGTTTCTTAAAATATCCTGAAAATCTTTGAATAGGACCTATTTTTTATGTTAAGAAAAAATTTGCCCTAACCGCCAAGGGTTATGTCCTGGGTTTCATACCATTTCAGCGCCTGGTACAGGTGTTCAGGCTGAAAATCCGGCCACATATCATCGATCACGAACATGTCGGCATATATGGACTGAACCGGCAAAAACCCGCTGAGCCTTCTCCTGGCGCCCCAGCGGATAACCAGATCGATGCGCGATATGTCCCTGGAGGCCAGGCTATCCAGAAAACTTCCTGCATTACCGGTAGACGCGCCGGTCTCCAGGGCATGCCTGAGGTCCCACTTCCACCCGTAATTAACCAGGAAATTTATTTTTAGCAACCCTCTGCCGAAGATATACCTTTTTGTGAAAGGCAGCAATTCCCTGGGAAACATCGGGGAAGAGGTGTCACCTATAACCAGCAGTGACGCGTCCCTGTCGGCAAGAAGCTTAACGGCGTCCACGCAGGCTTTTTGGAAAGCCTTTCTCTGCACGGAGGGGCGCTTGGTATTATCCTGGGTGAAACCATAAAAAGTCAGCTCATCAATCCCCAGTTCCAGGCACATTTCATACAGCATCAAGCCCGGGTCCAGACCCCTGTCATATCCCTCTTCCCTGGCCAGTCCCCTATCCACTGCCCAGCGCCTGTTTCCGTCAGGAATAACACCTATATGTTTCGGTACCCTGCTAAATTTCCGCTTCTCCATCTAATCACGTCTCCATGTCTCCATCCAGTTGCCAGGCACCGGCTAGTTTCTTGGCCCGATGGTCTCCAGCAAGTCCAGAAGTTCCTTATCCCCGGCTGTCCAGAGGCAGTATAAGGCAAGAGTCAGGTTAAAGAGGGCAAAGGCAAGATAAATCGTATTATACGAACCCATATTAAAAGACAGATACAGAACAGCCATTATGACCGAGGCTGTGAAATAACTTATACCCTTTTTTCTGCCTCTCAATGCCTCTCTAAATATTCTTTTCCGGTTAAGGTGGCCGGGTGCTACTTTCATCTGTTCCGGGTTGCTGCCTTCAACGCTGAAAATTTCATGTCCGGCCTGTCTGGCCAGTTCCACCAGCTTAACCACATTTACCAGCCGAATAGCATAGCCCTTGCCGGTCTCCAGTGCTACCCTTCCGGCTTCTTCAGAAAATTCACCGGCGCTAATCATAATCCCACCGCGAAGCCCCGACCTTTCTATCTCCCCTATAAACGACAACACCTGCTCCGGGCCGGTCTCCTTACTGTCACCTCCCGGCAGATCAGTGTTAATAACCACTGGAATACCATTACAAACTGCGCGCAGGGAGATATCCCTCCGCTCAAGGTCCTCCCCCTGAACAGCATGTACATCACTGCAATAGGTCAGACCGCACATTATCTGGCGGACCAATTCAGTAAACTGGTCCGGAGTGGTCATTTCCTGAATTTTAGCCAGAGCCTCTTTACCGGCCAGCCATATCCTTCTGTGTAATGTGTAAACGTTTTTATTCCTGTCTTTAATTACTTTGGCCGCGATAGCTTCAACCGCCCAAAGTGGCAGCGCGTATATCAACGCCCTTACCGGATTTTCCACCGCACCCTGGATAAAAAGCAGGGTCAGCAGCATGGTTACGATCAGTGTTCCATAAAAATCAATCCGGCGGGCCAGCCGGTTTCTGCCGTCATCCGCGGGTTTGATATAATAGCGCATCAGCCTGCCGGTGCGCCTTTTTTTTCGCCATCCATCCAATTCAAGGCTAAATAGCCTCTTACCAGCCCGGTATAAACCTGTCATCAAACAACACCCCCTGTTTTAATTATTTCCTTTAGTACCACAGCGAAGGTTACTTATTTCGCTATGGCCATCGCGAAGCCACGGGGACGGTTCCATCGTCTTCCCGAATAAGGAAGGGGGACACACCTCCGTCTGGAGCCTGGCTTTGGGGCCGGAGGAATGTCCCCGTACCTTAAACCCGTCCCCATGGCTCCGCTTTCCTTTAAATTATGCTGTAGTGCTAACCAAAGAAGGTGTGTTCCCCTTTCCTTAGCAATTATTCCCACTATATCGTCAAACATACACAGTGCATATGTCGGTATAAAAAGCAGCCAACTATTAAAACTAAGCATAATGACCAGGAGGTGTGGTGGTTGGACATTGATGGCAGCGAAATGCAATCGGAGTTCAGAAAACTTGACCACGTAATAGAAATGTACGGGCAAAAGCCAGGGCAACTGATCAGGGTGCTGCAGGGCGCCCAGGAAATTTTCGGCTATTTACCAGAGGAAGTACAAACATATATTGCAGGCAAAATGAACATACCAGTGAGCGAGGTCAACGGGGTGGTCACTTTTTACTCCCTTTTCAGCACTAAACCCAGGGGGAAAAATGCTATCAACGTCTGCCTGGGAACCGCCTGCTATGTTCAGGGCGCGGCAGGGGTACTGGAGGACTTCAGGCGGGAACTGGGACTTAAAGACGGCGATACCACGGAAGACGGTCTTTTTACCGTAAAAAGCACCCGCTGCATAGGAGCCTGCGGGCTGGCCCCTGTGCTTTCGGTAAACGATCATGTACACGGCAAGTTGAGCCGCAAGGATGTGGCTAAAATTCTGCGCAAATACAAGCGGGAGGCGGAGGTAAAAAGGGATGATCAAGACTATGCAGGACTTGCAGGGGATCAGGAACAACTGCCTGCCGGACCTTGAAGTCAGGCTGGGGAAAAAGGACTCCGCTCAGGAATACCAGGTGATGGTCTGCACCGGTACAGGATGCTCTTCTTCCGGCAGTCACCCCCTGATTAAAGAATTGGAAAAAAGTATAGCAAGTTCGGAATTAAATGAACGGGTCAGGGTCTTTAAAACGGGGTGTTTCGGTTTCTGCAAGCTGGGGCCGATTCTGGTCGTTCATCCGGGCAACGTATTCTACTGCCTGGTGGAGCAAAAGGATATCGCTGAACTTATTGAGGAACATCTCGACAGGGGCAGGATTGTAGAAAGGCTGCTCTACCAGGAACCCGACAGCGGAGTGCGGAAAAAAAGGATGCAGGACATTCATTTCTTCAATGCCCAGCAAAGGGTGGCGCTGCGCAACTGCGGGCTGATAAACCCCGAGGATATCAAGGAATACATAGCCACCGGGGGATATTTAGCCCTGGCGGATGTGCTGGCCAAGGGAGAGCCGGAGTGGGTTATAGACGCCGTGAAAAAATCAGGATTAAGGGGACGCGGCGGCGGCGGCTTCCCCACCGGCAAAAAGTGGGAGGCCGCCGCCCTGGCGGAAGGTTCTCCCAAATATGTGGTGTGCAACGCCGATGAAGGCGATCCGGGGGCCTTTATGGACAGGAGCATTCTGGAAGGTGATCCTCACAGCGTGCTGGAGGCCATGACCATAGCGGGCTTTGCCGTAGGGGCGGATGAAGGCTACATTTATGTCCGGGCCGAATACCCCATTGCCGTAGACAGGCTGGAACATGCCATCCGCCAGTCCCGGGAAACCGGCCTGCTGGGCAAAAACATACTGGATTCCGGATTCAGCTTTGATATTGACCTGCGTCTGGGGGCCGGGGCCTTTGTCTGCGGCGAGGAAACCGCCCTGCTGCGTTCCGCCACTGGTCAGAGGGGAGAGCCCATGCCCAGGCCTCCCTATCCCGCTCAGTGCGGCTTATGGGGTCAACCTACTCTGTTAAGTAATGTGGAAACCTTCGCCAACATACCGGCCATACTTCGCCATGGCCCCGCGTGGTATGCCGCCATGGGCACGGAATCCAGCAAGGGCACCAAAGTTTTTTCCCTGGCAGGCAAGATTGTAAATACCGGGCTGATCGAGGTGCCCATGGGAACCACCCTGCGCCAGATTATATTCGACATCGGCGGAGGAATACCGAATGGCAAAAAGTTCAAGGCGGTACAAACCGGAGGCCCCTCCGGCGGTGTTATTCCGGAAAAACATCTGGATACTCCTATCGACTATGAATCGCTGAAAGCCATAGGCTCCATGATGGGCTCCGGCGGTTTAATCGTGCTGGATGAAGACGATTGCATGGTGGACATAGCCAAATTTTATTTGCAATTCAGCCAGGACGAATCCTGTGGTAAATGCACCCCCTGCAGGGTAGGCACCAAGCGCATGCTGGAAATGCTAGAGAGGATAACCGAAGGCAAGGGCACACTGGAGGAACTTGACGAACTGCAAGACTTGTCCCGGGATGTGATGGACGCTTCCCTTTGCGGATTGGGACAGACGGCCCCCAACCCGGTGCTTTCCACACTCAAATATTTCAGAGACGAGTATGAGGCCCATATTTTACATAAAAATTGCCCGGCTGGGGTGTGCCGGGCGCTTCTCGATTATACAGTGGATGAGGAAAAATGCATCTCCTGCGGGCTATGCGTCAGAGCCTGCGTAGCCGGGGCCATCAGCGGGAAAAAAAAGGGACAGCCCTATTTTATCGACCGTCAAAAGTGCCTTAAATGCGGAGTTTGCCAGACCAAATGCCCGAAAGAGGCGATATATGTTTCTTAACAGAAGTAGTAGAGATGGTGCCGGAATGAACTATAAGTTAATAAGTTAGGTGCCTGGCACCTTGTTTCACCAAATTGGATAACCGTACCTTTAAACTCATAAAGCAAAGATTTTACATTAAAATCTTTGCCAATTTGAATTTTTTGTCCTCCCATTGTTATAACATTTTGTGAAAGTAGTGTTGTTCCGGAATAAGTTACATAACAATCTACAAGATAAGGATCTATAGATGCAACCTTTTGTCCCCGGGCATTCACATTTATTGAATAGCCTGGTTTTATTTTCACATCCTTAACGGCGACAGATGTATAGCTATCTTCACTGACCAATTTGTCGCCAACCTTAATAGCTTGCACCATCTCTGGTCTCACCAGGGGGATAACTACCCGAAACTCAACGTTAACGCTTTTTGTCTCCATTGGCTTATGGAAAAACTTATAATAGGTTCCAGAGGCCACTAGCAGCACTATAAGGAAAATTACCAAGTCGATAATATTAACAACGCCAAAAAACTTTCCCTTGTTACCAATGAATTTCACCATAAAACTCCTCTTTTATTATGTTAGTTCTTGCAATAATGCGACAGGGAAGAACCGTCCCCTGTCGCATTATGAGTAATTAACCAATTACTTAAACATAGTAATTGCCCCTGCCGGGCAAACTGTTTGACATTCCCCACAACCGGTACACATTGACATTATGACAGGTTCAATCCTCCCCTTAGCCACTTCAGCATAAGGACTTAATACCAATAGGACTCCGCTCTGGCATATATCAATACATTTCAAACATTCAAGGGCATTAATACATTTGTTATGATCAACCATTATTTTCACCATAATTACCACACTCCTGCCAATTCGGGTAATTGGTTTCTATCATGCAAAGTAATAGCTTCCTTATTACATACGCTACGGCATACTCCGCACCCATAACACTTCATGGGATTGATATAACACTTCAGGTTTACAGAGGAGAATTCAATAGCTCCAAACTGGCATAACTTCTGACAATTCCTGCAGCCAACACATTGGTCAAGATCAATGTCGGCGACATACTCTCCTTTAAACATTATCTGCATTAAATCCGCAGTCACCTGAATCCGGTATGCCAGGCAGTCGCGGTCACAATTACAAATGCCGCCGATAAAGGGTGTTTTGAATGTCCATATGGAATGAATCAAACCCTCTTGATCAAATTTTCGCAGAAGTTTTTTTGCCTCATCACGGGTGAGCGTCTCAAGGTTCTCCTGTAAATGAGGATAATCCCCCAAAATATCGCTTGGGCTTGGGTCCACACCGATAGCGAAACAGTAGCGGGCGTTCTTATCGCCTCTGGTCAACCCCCTGCATATACAGGGTACCCTGGTTATAGACTGCATCATATCGATTATCATTTCGGCATCTTCCAAAGGAATTATCTGGCCAAAGTGGTTTTTTTTCATATGCGAAGTGGCCATTTTTCTAATGAAACCATATACTATGGATCTTTTCCTTTTAGCCGCGTCCAGCTTTATAATACCATTAAATTCGTTATGAAAATTAAGGAAAAAATCTTTCATAAATTGCTCCACGTTATTCTGGGAATACAATTCCTTTGAATAATTTTCCATAACCTCATACCACTTTTTCCCCTCTCCATGCTTAATACACAATTCACACATGGATAGCCCCCCTTTTTAATGGCAATTACCATCGATCAAAACAACTAAATAGAAGCCTTGTATTGCGCTATGAATTTAGATATCTACAACTTTACTATCTATATGATACTACACCTTCAAACATAATTCATTCCACTTATTTCTTCATATTTCGACAATTTTTAAATAGTTAATAGGACGTTACTGGAATACACCATAAATGAGGTGTATTCCGTGTCCGGCCAGAACCATAATCTTATAAGTTAATAAGTTAGATACATGGTACCCCAGGAGTAAAATTGTCATATTAATAGAATTTTTATTGCGTTGAGGCAGTTTCTGTAATAGCGTGCTGGGTTTTAAAAAATAATCTTTATTAATCATATGGATTAATGTCAAACATCGATTTTCCAATCGAAGGTTTTAAAGGTAATTTCTGGTCAATGCATAGTCATCTGGAAAATATTGCAGCCCCCTTTAAGATAAGCATTGTCTGCTCCGAAAATGCCTCACTTTCACTGAGGGAAGAAATAAAACTACATGGAGTGGTATTATGATCCTCACCAACTACCTATACGTGAACTAAAAGATATATTGGCCATGCTGCCTGCAGCCATCAGGGATATGCGCAGCGACCTGACTCTATTCAGAAAAAAATGCATCATATGTACGATTTGCCCGCTGATTAGACACTTGCCACCCCTTCCCCACCCCCGATGGGGATTTTTATTTCCCCCACCTTGAAATGGGCGGGCATGTCCACCATCAGGTATTTCCAGGTCTCCTCGGCATTGGTCCGCCAGTTGGTGGGGCAGGTGGACAGTGCCTCCACAAAGGAAAATCCCTTCCCCTCCAATTGGTTCTGCAGCGCCTTTTTAATCATTGATTTAAGCTGCCTCATATTGGTAACCGTCCCCCTGGCCGCATAGGCCCCCTCCCTGGTGATGGCCGCCACCATCTCCGGACCCTGCATGGGGTAGCCGGTTTTTAGCGGGTCCCTGCCGTAGGGGCTAGTTTCCGTCTTCTGGTCGGGCATGGTGGTAGGGGCCATTTGCCCCCCGGTCATGGCATATACAGTGTTGTTGGCCAGTAAAACCGTTATTTTTTCATTGCGGGCGGCGGCGTTTACCAGATGCTGGGAGCCAATGGCGTAGCCGCCCCCGTCCCCCATATAGGCTACGCAGATTAATTCCGGCCTGGCCCTTTTGATCCCCGTCATCACCGGAGTTGTCCTGCCGTGGTGGGTCTGCACGCTGTCCAGGTTAAAGAAATCCCAGGCCAACAGGGAACAGCCTATATCACAGCCAAAGACGGTGCGCTCCTGGATACCTAATTCGTCCACAGCCTCCCCCAAAGCCTTCAGCACGAGCCCGTGCCCGCAGCCGGGACAGAATTTATGCGGCTTGGTCTCCACCCGCCAGGATTTGGGCATTACCGGTTGAACTGCCATATGTAAACCTCCATAGAATAAGTTTTTCAGAAAACAATGCGGGGAAAGTAATTAACCCTCCAATCATTTTAATTTTTTGCCGATTATTGCCGCTTTATACAGAAAAACAGGCATCACACAAAAGTGATGCCTGTTAAATTCATCTTAAATCTCAAACCCTTAAAGTTTTTCGCACTAATCATACAATAAGTTCATTCGACAACGAATAATAAGTTGATAAGTTGGGTGCCTGACCCCAGCTTACTTACAGATCTATCACCAGCGCCTCTTCCTCGCAGTTGGGAAACTGCGGGCAGTTGATGCATTCCTTCCAGACCTTCTGGGGCATTTCTTCCTTTGCTTTCAGGGTAAAGCCGCATTTCTCGAAAAAACCCGCCTGATAAGTAAGAGTGAATACCCTGGGTATATGCAATTCCCTGGCCTCCAGTAGAAAGGCGTTGACCAGTATCCTACCGACTCCCTGGCCGGTCATTTCCTGGTCAACCGCCAGGGCCCGGATTTCCGCCAGATCTTCCCAAATGATGTGCAGTGAGCCCACTCCCACCAGCTTGCCTTTTTCCTCCGCCACGGTGAATTCCCTGATGCCCTCGTAAAGCATGGAGCGCGGCCTTGCCAGCATGAGGCCCTTATTGGCGTAAAAGGTAATTAAAGCATGAATATCTTCAACATCGGTTATTTTTGCCTTACGTATAAACATTTCGAACAACCTCACATTTCCCTGGCATAGCTGACTGCGTTTTGGAAAACGGCCAGACCGTGGGGGTCTCCCACCATACCCCTCCGCCAGCTGGGGTGCTGGGTTTTTTCCACGAATCGCTCCGGGTGGGGCATCAGCCCCATCACCAGTCCCGTTTCATCGCATAGGCCGGCGATGGCATTTAGCGATCCGTTGGGGTTTGCGGGATACAGGGAGGTGGCTTTTCCCCCGGCGTCACAATAACGGAAAACCACCTGTCTGGACGACTCTATCCTGTTCAATGTTTCCGGATCAGTGTAAAACCTGCCCTCACCGTGGGCCACTTGAATGCTGATAATTTTATCTCTCATGCCCCGGGTAAAAATGCAGGAGCTGTCCTCTACCAGCAGGTTAATCCAGCGGCATTCAAATTTACCAGAATCATTATGCATGAGGGTAGTGTTAATAGTGCCTATTTTCCTGTCCGGCAGCAGCCCGGTGCGCACCAGCACCTGAAAGCCGTTACAGATGCCCAGCACCGGCTTCCCGGCCTCCACGAATTCCTTGAGTTGCTCCTTCAGCAGAGAGGTAAGCTCCACCGCCAGCACTTTGCCGGAATGCACGTCGTCACCATAGGAAAATCCTCCCGGCAGGGCCAGGATGTGATAGGAGGATAACTTTTCTTCCCCGGAGCGCAACTGGTTAACATGCACCATCCGGCAGTCGCCCCCAGCCTTGGCAAAGGCGTAAAAGGTCTCTTCATCGCAGTTGGTTCCGTCCGTTCTCAAAACGCATACCGGCGGTTTCATGCTCCGAACACCTCCTTCATGGGCTTCTGCCAGGCATCTTTAAGTTCTACCAGCTCAGCCCCGAACAACTTCTTATCTTCATAATACACTGCCACTTGCTGCTCTGGAACGGTAGTACCTATCTCCACCCAGGGCACGCCATCAAATATTTCTGCTACATCAGCGCCGGCGTCTATTTCCACCACGAAGCAGCCCGCAGTTTCGTTGAATAAAAATTGTTCCGGAGATTCGCCGGGAGCCACGTTAAGGGCAGCCCCCAGCCCGCCGCCGAAACACATCTCCGCCACAGCAGCAGCCAAGCCTCCCTCGCTGATATCATGGCAGGCCAGCACCGAACCCCGCCGGACGGCCCGGTGCACTGCCTTCAGCACCAGGGGCAGTATTGCCAGTTCTATGCAGGGTAAATTTCCGCCCTCCCTGCCCAGGCAGTCATAATAGATCGAACCAGCCATTTCGGAAGGATTTCTTTTACCCACTAGCAAAATTTTACTGCCCTGCTTTTTAAAGTCCGCCGATACGGTCAGGTTCACATCCGGTACCCGCCCGAAGGCCGATACGCACAGCACCGGGGGTATTTTGAGCACGCCGCCGTCTGTCCCCCGGTAGGTGCTGGAAAGGCTATCCTTACCGGAAATAAAAGGCATGCCCGTGGCCCGGACAAAATCCACGCAGGCGTCCACCGCCAGATCCAGGGCGCCTAGAGACTCCTCATCAGGGAAGGGCCAGATAAAATTGTCAATCAGGCACAGTTCCTCCGGGTTGGCGCCCGCCGCCACAGCGTTGGAAACCGCCTCGGCGGCGGCCCAGAGGCTGCCGTGATAGGGATCAATGTTGTTCAGCACAGGGTTCAGCCCGTGACTGATAACTACCCCGCAGGCCTCGCCCGGTAGGGGTGTGAGTATCACCGCGTCGTTAGGGGCGTCACCCCCCTCTCCGCCCAGCGGAGGCAGGGCACAGGAGCCCTGAACCCCATGGTCATAAACCCTTATGATGGGTTCCTTGGAACATACATTAAGGTGAGACATGATACCTCTATATATATTTAGCCAGTCAGCGGCCAATGCATTGTTTGCCTTTTCCATCCCGTCTGAACACACCGGTTTCTTCAACCACCGGGCAGTCAAACGCCTTTTGGGCAGCCCATTGTGCAGGAACTGCATATCCAAATCGCATACGGTCTCCTCCCGGTAGGTTACCCGGAGCCTTTTGTCCGCAGTAAACTCCGCCAGCACCGTGGCCTCCACATTGTAGCCGCAGCAAATTTCCAGCAGCCGCTCCAGGTCTTCCGGGGCCACTGCCAGCACCATGCGCTCCTGGCTTTCGGATAGCCAGATTTCCCAGGGACTTAACCCTGGATATTTTAGCGGGGCCCGCTCCAGCCATGCCCTGATCCCGGTATTTTCACCCATTTCTCCCAGGGCTGAGCTGAATCCTCCTGCCCCGCAATCTGTGACGGCCTTGATGAGCCCCTCGGCAGATGCAGCCAGCAGGGCATCGCTCATCCGCTTCTCCTCTATGGCGTTGCCTATCTGCACCGCGCTGGAATTGACGTCCACCGTACGGTGAGTCATTTCCCCACTGGAAAAAGTAGCTCCGTGAATACCGTCCCTTCCTGTACGCCCGCCCAGGACCACTCCGAGATCACCCGGCCGGGCCTGTCCCTTGCGGCAGGACTCTACCGGCAGGATGCCGTATGCCCCCACGATGATGGAGGGTTTGGCCCGGAAATCCCTGTGAAAATGCACCGAACCGTTATTGGTGGGTATGCCCATGCGGTTGCCGTAATCCTTCACCCCGGCCACCACCCGGCGCAGCAGGTAATGGGGGTGCAGGCAGCCCGCCGGTATGTTTTCCGCCGGTGTTTCCGGGGGGGCAAAACAAAACATGTCAGTGGAGGCAATCACCCTGGCCCCGGCCCCGGTGCCCATAATATCCCTAAAAACCCCGCCGCTGCCGGTCATGGCCCCGCCGTACGGCTCAATGGCGCTGGGGGAATTATGGGTCTCCACCTTGCCGCAAATGGCCTGGCCCCGGTAGAATTCTATCACTCCGGAATTATCCACAAAGGCAGACAGTACCAGAGGGTGATTTACGTCTTCCGTGGCCTTTTTCAGCCTGGCCAGCATGGGCTCCTTTTCCTTTCCGTTAACCACCAATGTGGCCCGGAAGGTTTTATGTCCGCAGTGCTCAGACCATGTCTGGGCGATGGTTTCTATCTCGCAGTCCGTAGGCTCCCTGCCTGTATCGAGAAAATATTTACGTACCGCCCTCATTTCCTCCAGGTTAAGAAATAATTTATCCCTGCTCAGTTCCATCAACTGTTGATCATTCATCTGATTGATTGGTATAGTTTCGATACTACCGGTGCTGCCTTTTATAATCAGCGTTTCCGGCCTGGCGGTGACCACCCTTTCCACCGTGGCGTTGACCAGCAGTTTATCCAAGATCAGGGCAATATTTTCCGCGGTGGCGCCGGGCCCCCGGAAAGTGTATTCCCGGCTGGAATCAGCAGCCAGGAGACCTTCAATGCCCAGATCCGAAGCTGCCTTTAACAGGGAGGCTGCCTCGGGGTTCATCACCCCTGGTTTGTAGGCCACCTCAACCAGAACCCCGGAGTTATCGGGCAAAGGGCCGTTGATACTGTATATTTGAAATACATCCTCGGCCAGCAGCCTTTCTGCCAGCAGCCGGGCCTGCCCCTCATCAATACCCTCAAACCGGTACACCTTGGCCGTACTAACTTTTTCAAAGCCTTCAAGGCCGAAAGCGTGTTGCAAATCATACAGCAGGCCGTTACCGGCGGGATCGGGCAACCCGGGTTTATTGGTCACCCTGACTTCCTGGATAGCCACCTGAACACCTCCAAAAAATTATTCTTCTGCTCACACGGGGCTTCCGCTGCCGTGAAAAAATAAATTTCCCGGCCCTGCAGGGAGCCGGAAAATATATTGCAACTCCAAATGAAATTGTATTATATACAGCCGCAAAAAACAACTGCACAGTAGAAAACCTGAATAAATGATATGGTTTACCTGACAATTAGCACCGGCGTCGAGGCGTGTCTCGCCACTCGTCTGCTGACGCTGCCCATAATGAATCCCGTTATTTCACCCAGACCCCGGCTACCCATAACTATCAAGTCAAAATTTCTCTCTTTGGCCTCCCGGCATATTTCCTCCGCAGGGTTGCCCCATAATATCTTAGCATCAAGCTTCACACCTGACTTAGCATAATTGTCCTGGGCTTTTTTAAGTGTTTCCTCGCCGGTAGCCTGGAGTTCGCTGTGTATCTGTTGATAAGCGTCACCCAGGTTATCACTGTATCTGTTAACGTAAGGGGTTAGGGCCGGTATGACATTATACAGAGTAACTTCCGCACCTAACTTGGCCGCCAGTTCAATAGCATGTTCAACCGCAGCATTGGCCTTTTCCGATCCGTCCAGGGGAACTAATATTTTCTTGTACATACTGTATCCCTCCTCCGGTTTGATGAATATTTCACAATCTATTATACTGTATTTTGTATACTTTCTCTATAGTTTTTTTCATTTTTGCAAAAAATTTCTCGGCTATTTGTTATTATGAAAAAATTATTTTCTGCTACTAAATATGGTAGAATCGCCTAAAGCACTACCAATTGAGGTGATGCCGGATGCAAGAGTTTATAACTTTCGACCGTTCGCCTGACAAAAGTTTTTACACTTATGCCGATTATCTCGCCATGGATGATGACAACCGTTACGAGATAATTGAGGGGGAACTGGTTTTGACACCATCAACGGGTTTTGTCCACCAACACATTGTTTTAAAAATAGAGACTATTATAAGAAATTTTGTGGAGCAAAACGGTTGAGGTGCTGACTGCAGACGACAGGGGCTGGTATCAGGCCGGCGCTTACGATGAAGAGGATACTCTCATCTCACCTTTATTATCAGGTATTCAGGTTAAACTTAAAGAAATTTTTGCATTGCCGGAGAGTCTATCGCTATAACCAGGAATTTATGACTGATTCCCTTTTTGTTACGTCTTTGGTCATGTATCAAAGACTTACCACCAAGCAGAGGCTTAAAATGAGAATACCCACCAAACCTTACGGGCTGGTGGGGGATTCTTTTGTTTTGAGGAAAATAGTCATGAAATCACCTATTACATAACACTTAACCATAAATCAAGACTTGTTTCTACACACTCTGCAACCATCTCAACAAATGTTCTATAATTTCCTGTCGTATGTGCCAAGTCAAGAGCTTCGTAATACTGAGGCCTCATTTCTTTTTTGATGATCATAGGCGGGTAGCCTTTTTTCATTAATTCAAAGTTCAATAGCAACCGCGCTGTTCTGCCATTACCGTCTATAAAAGCATGTATTTTGACAAACTCACCATGCAGTAATGCTGCTCGCTCCACCGGGTGGTACTCCTGCCATGCTTCGTTATATAGTACAAACATTTGTCCCATTTGCTCTTTTATAAGATAATGTTCTGGCGGTCTATGTTTTGCACCACTGATAATAACATTTTTGGTACGGTATGCACCGGCATTTTCATCATCAATACCCTTAAGAATCAATTGATGAAGATTCTTTATGTTCCACTCCGAGAGCAATTCTTTATTTTTTACCAGTTCCTCAAGAAAGATTATGGCTTCCTTGTGATTTATAACCTCCAAATGCTCACAAATAGACTTGCCACCAATGGTTATGCCCTCAAGAACCACCTTGGTTTCATAGATTGTAAGCGTGTTGCCCTCAATGGCATTAGAATTATATGTCCACTCCACTAACATATTTTCACGTAAGGACTTCAGTGTATGTTTTGGCAACGGTCTATGCTTATCAAGCAGTTTTTTCTTTTGATCTATCGTTTCAAAGCTCATTTTATCAAGCCTCGCTTCCTGTTGTTTTTTCAGTTTATGCCTCGTTGTACGTGCATCAATCGGTTTCTCGGCTGTTTCTGGTATTGACCAGATCCATCCCATACGAAAAGCGTTACCAATGCGACCTTCATCACAAAGGGTTCTAACACGCCGTTCAGATATATTCCACTTTTCAGATGCTTCCTTAACAGTCATATATTTCATAGGTGCACTCTCCGAAATGTTATATTTTAACATTATTATACTCCGTACTCGGAACGATATCAAGAAAATTACATACGAAACCAGGTAATAAACAATACCAGAAACGGAACCACTGCTGCAAGAACCACAACAGGCACTGAAAATTTGCCCGGGCAAAAACCGGATATTTTTAAAGGCTATACTAACGGGGAATATTACCAAATGAAGAAAAATATTAAGCATACTACTCCGGAGGTGTAACCGTGGCCTTAATAAAAATCCCTGCATCATCCCTGGTGGTGCTTTGCGGCCCGGCGGGCTGCGGCAAATCAACTTTCGCCCGGAAAAATTTTAAGCCTACCCAAATCGTATCAACGGACCACTGCCGGGCGATGGTCAGTGACGACGAGTCCAACATATCCTCCAGTTACAGGGCCTTCAAAGTTTTCCGCTGTATTATCGAGCAACGTCTGGCCCTGGGGCGGCTCACGGTGGCGGATTCCACCGCCCTAACCCGGAAGGCCCGCCGGGAACTGCTGGAAATGGGCAGGGCCTACGACTTTCAGATAATTATCCTCGTCTTTAATATACCGCTGGAGACTTGCATCAAGAGAAACCTGTCCAGAAGCAGGGTGGTGAGTGAAAAAGTACTGGCCAGCCACTCTCGGCAATTAAAAAAAACACTGGAGGAAATAAAACGGGAAGGGTTCGACGGTATCCACATACTGGACCTGGAGGAAAAGGAGAACACCTCTGTGCATGTGATTCCCCTACCCCTGGAAAGGCAGGACAGCGGCCCCTTCGACATCATTGGCGACATCCACGGCTGTTGTGATGAGTTGGAAATGCTGCTGGACCGTCTTGGTTATTTAAAGAACGATAACAGCTATGCCCACCCCTCCGGGAGAAAGGCCATATTTCTTGGGGATCTTGGCGACCGTGGCCCACGCTGTCTGGACAGCATCAATCTGGTCATAGCTATGGTGGAGGAAGGTAATGCCCTGTACGTACCCGGCAACCATTGCAATAAACTGGCCAGGTACCTTGCGGGGAGAGGCGTGAAAGTCAGCCATGGCCTGGAGAACACCGTGCGGGAAATTAATAAGCTTACAGAATGGAAGCGGACGGAATTTAGCGCCCGCTATTTAGAGTTTTTTTATAACGCCTGGCCCTATCTCATTTTGGACGGGGGAAAACTGGTGGTTTCCCACGCCGGGATAACCGGTAAAATGATCGGCAAACTGTCCGGGAGAATCAGGGAATTTTGCATGTATGGTGATACCACCGGTCAGCTAACCACCGAAGGTCTGCCGGTGCGCCGGGACTGGGCCAGGAATTACCGGGGCAAAGCCCTGGTGGTTTATGGGCATGTGCCCGTGCCGGAGGCCGAGTTTAGAAACAATACCATTGATATCGACCAGGGCTGCGCCATAGGGGGAAAACTCACCGCCCTGCGCTACCCGGAAAGGGAACTGGTTCAGCTGCAGGCTCTGGACAGGTACTACAGCCGGGGAATTTTCCGGAACCTGGCCAGCCTTCCCGGGCCGGGAGAAGACCAGCATCCCTCACTGACGCCCAGTGCAGACGCTTGAATAAACAGCTGTAATTGCCCATAAAAAATTGTCAGATTTTGTTCGCAAAATCGAAGCAATTAGAGGACAGACTATATATAAGGGGTCGGTAACGGCACCAGATTTGGTAAACGGCCCCATCACGCAGAGGGGAGGTGAACATTGATGAAGAAAAAATTCTTTACTCTATTAGTGGCA
Organism: uncultured Peptococcaceae bacterium; assembly: GCA_964643075.1. GTDB lineage: Bacteria > Bacillota > Desulfotomaculia > Desulfotomaculales > Desulfocucumaceae > Desulfocucumis. Next base: position 117,081 of record CAZXQO010000004.1, on the reverse strand, counting down.
ACCATGGTGCTGGTATTGGGAATAGCTCAGGTAGCCTCCGCGGGCTGTGGCGGCGGAATGTTCTGTACAAGGGCTGGTAATCCGCCCCAACTGAGCGCCGACAACTGGCAAAATCCGACCGCATTTTTGGGCCTGACCGATGAGCAGTCCGCAAAGCTCAAGGAAATCCAGCAAAATGCCTTCAATAGCTCCCAGGACCTGCGCACCAAACTGCAAAAAACCATGTTTGACTTAAGGCAAATGCAGTGGGATAAAAATCCCGACCAGGCCAAGCTGAACGCTAAAATAAACGAAGTCAACAGCCTGCGCAACCAGTTGTACCAGCAAAACCAAAAAACCCGTGAACAGATGTCCACCGTACTTACCCAGGAGCAACTGGCCAAAATAGGCCGGCAAGCTTTTGGCTGCGGCGGCAAAGGATTTGGACACCGGGGCGGCATGTGGGGGTTCCAGGGAACAGCCCAATAAATGTTCCCGGACATCCATCGAATATTGTATCTGAATAACAGTCCGGCACAGGGGAAAGGGCACAGCCCTTTCCCCTGTGTGCCTGCCTCTCAAAACAGACCCTATTCCAGACGTTATCATATAAAACATAACAATGACACATAATCTATAAAGAGCTGCTCACTTCATAGCCGGGGAGTGATAAATCATACAGGAAAACAATAAGAAAAAAATTGCCGTGGTAGGCGCAGGCCAGGTGGGTACAGCAACCGCTTACGCCATCGTAATTAGCGGCCTGGTCAATGAACTGGTACTTGTGGACATAAACCGCGGCAAGGCTGAAGGGGAAGCCATGGATATAGCCCATGGGGCTTCTTTTGTCAAGCCCGTAAATATATATGCAGGTGATTTTTCTCAATGCCGCGATGCCGATATAATCATATATACCGCAGGCGCCGCCCAGAAGCCCGGGGAAACCAGGCTGGATCTGGCGGCCCGAAACACCGCCATACTAAAGGAGACACTACCGGAAATAATCTATCCGGATAGCAAATCCATTTTGCTGGTGGTGGCAAACCCGGTGGATGTTTTAACCTATGCAGCACTAAAAATTATAAAAATGCCGCCCGGCAAGGTGCTTGGCTCCGGCACGGTACTGGACACTTCCCGCTTCCGCTATTTAATCAGCCGGCATTGTCTGGTGGAGCCCAGAAATATACACGCCCATGTGGCCGGAGAGCACGGTGACAGCGAAGTGCTGCTCTGGAGCACGGCTAATATAGCCGGTATCAGTATTGACAAATTCTGCGCCCGCCGCGGCCTGTCCGCACCGGACAGAAATACTATCAGCAGCGGAGTGCGCCACGCCGCCTATGAAGTTATCGGCCGCAAAGGTTATACCTGCTTTGCCATAGGACTTGCCGTGAAAAGAATTTGTGAATGTATTTTAAGGGATGAAAATTCCATTCTGACCGTATCAGGGCTTTTATCCGGGGAATATGGCCTTAACAATTTATGCATGAGCCTCCCGTCTATAGTTAATCGTGAAGGAAGGGCCATGACCCTGGAAGTTTCTTTGGCTGAAGACGAAAAATCCGCACTGCAGCGCTCTGCGCAAGCACTGCGGCAAGTACTGGACAGTTTAAAAATATAACCATCAATTCAGCTTCTTTATATTTTTCAATGATGGCGTCATTAAGGTGAACCATCATTTACGTTTTCCTGTTAACACTCCAAAAAGGGCTGGACATTCTGCTTATATAACTATATCATTATATACAAATACAGCTTTATTGGAGGCATGATCATGGAAATAATTCCCGAATGGGCCTTTGAGTTTCACGGCCACCGCTGTCCCTTTCTGCCACTGGGTTTCCGCATGGGTAAAATCGCCATGCGGGAGCTGGACATGGAAAGGGTGCAGGACCACGGCGTATTTGCCCTATCCGAAATGGGCATACACCCCCAGAACTGCATGAATGACGGCATAATGGTGGCCACGGGATGCACCTATGGCAAGTTATGTATGGAAAAACTAAACTACGGCAAAGCCGCCTTCGTGCTTTACCACCCCCAAAAAGGGGCTGTCAGGGTCGCCGCCAAGTCTGCTTTTTTCAATAAGCTGAACAGCTTTGCCTTTTTCAGGGACTACCGCAGCAAGGGCATCGAACCCAGCCAAATTCCGGACAATGTGGCAGGCGAGGTTATTGACTTTGTATTCCAGATACCGGAAGATGAAGCCTTTAAAATAGAAAAATTGCAGGATTTCAAATTCGGCCACACACCCTCCTCATTTAAGAGAGAAGTGTGCGAGGGCTGCGGGGAAATGGTTTTTGAAAAATACCTGCGCTTTAAGGACGGCAAGGCACTTTGCATCCCCTGCTCGGGCTACAAGGAGTAACAGCTATGCTATATTTAATCTGCGGCCTAGTGGTGTTGTTTTTTTCCACCATTTTGTCCATGGCAGGTCTGGGAGCGGCATTTATTTTTGTGCCGCTCTTTTATTGGCTGGGCATACCGCTGGGGGTGGCCATGCCCACCGCCCTTTTGCTGAACACCATCAGCCTGGCCTTTGCTTCTATATCCTACGTGCGCAGCAAACTGGTGGATTTCAGGGCGGCCGTACCAATGATCATAACGGCTGTGCTGCTCTCCCCCCTGGGGGCATACAGCTCCAACTATGTAGCCAGAAATATGCTGCTGTGGCTGTTCACCGCATTTCTTATATTTGCCGGGTACATGATGCTTTTTTACAAACCGCAGCCAAAGGTAAAGGCAGTGGCCGTAGCAGCAGAGGGAGGCAGCATAACAGAGGCCGTAACTGCAGCAGACCACGAACCGGTGGATGTGGCTAAAAGACCGGCAGCAGGCCCGGCGGGCACAGTCGCCCCGGCAGAGGCAGTAGCAGTAAAATCCGCCGCCTTACTGGGCTCCGGTGTGGGAGCGATGGCAGGGTTCATGGGTGGTTTGTTGGGAGTGGGCGGCGGCAATTTCATCGTGCCGTTTCTTAACTGGCTGGGCTTCGCTCCCAAAGTTGCGGCGGCCACTACCGCCTTTGTGGTGGTATTTGCCTCCCTGGCAGGCTTTTTGGGCCACATGAGCATAGGCCACATTGACCGCCTACTGCTGGCCGTAACGGGTGTGGCGGCAATTACCGGCGCACTGGCAGGCTCATGGATAATGAAATACAAAGTAACTGGGTCCCAGCTGAAAAAAATTATTGGTATATTACTCTTTGTCATGGCTGTTAAAATAGCCTGGGGTTTAATATTTTAAATACGTAAATTATATTCGCAGTACCATGTTTTTTAGTATTTCCACAATGGTATTTACCAAATTAAAACAAGTAGGAAGAAGGGTTATATATGGCGGGTGAAAAACCAGCCGCTACATCGAAAATAATCTTGTATACCATAATGATTGGCGCTTTTATGTCGATGTTTGACAGTGGTGTAGTCAATGTCGGAATGCCGGTTATTGCAAAACAATTCCATGTTGATATGAATGCCGTTCAGTGGATTGCTTCCATATACTTGCTGGTAATGTCCGCACTTCTGCCAGTATTTGGGACGGTAGCTGACTATTTCGGCAGAAGGAAGATATATAATACAGGTTTTTTTGTGATTTCTATTTTTACCTTGTTCTGCGGCTTCTCAATAAACTTGCCCATGCTGATTATTATGCGGATACTGCAGGCGGTAGGAGGAGCAATGGTTATGGCAAACGGCTTAGCCATCGCAACCGAAAACTATCCGCCTTCTCAACGTGGAAAAAATATCGGATTATTGGCCACCACTATGGCCATTGGCAGCATTGCCGGCCCTCCAGCCGGGGGAATTGCAATAGGTTTATGGGGATGGAGATCAGTATTTTATCTTACCTTTATAGTATCCATAGCAGGTTTTATTGCCTCTTATTTTACAATCCCGCGTGATAAAAGGGTGCATGAAGGAGACTTTAAGTTTGATATTTTAGGTTCTATATTTTTGGTAGTTACCATAATAACTTTTATTTTTGGTTTTTCGAATTCCAGTAAGCTTGGCTGGAACAGTCCCATAGTGTATGGCAGCCTGATTATCTTTGCTATTTCTTTAATAGTGTTTATTTTTTACGAAAAAAAGGATCGAACGGCCTGTGATGGATTTGAAGCTCTTCAAAAATTGGGTATTCTCATCATCTGTCATTGCATCTTTTTTATCCTTTGTAACGATGTATTCGCCGACGGTGCTAATTCCATTTTACTACCAGAAAGTCTTGGGGTTTAGCGCACAGGAAGCCGGAATATATATGATGGCGTTTCCAATTGCCATGGCGTTAGTTTCCCCCATTAGCGGGGCGCTTTCCGATAAAATTGGACCTGTATTCCTAACCACGGCGGGGTTGGTCCTGAATGCTGCCGGCCTAATTCTTCTTGCTAATGTCACGCTGCAAACTCCGGTATATTTAATAATGTTTTACCTTGCCCTGATGGGTTTATCATTGGGAATGTTTCAATCTCCCAATAATAGCTGTATTATGGGGAGTGTACCGAAGAATAAACTGGGGGCAGCCAATGGAATTACCCAATTAATAAAAAATCTCGGCATGGTCATCGGGATTGCTTTTTCGGTAGCTCTGTTCACTTACTTTATGACTAACTTTACAGGAAAATATGGAGAAAACTTTATTTACAGTGCCCGATGGGTTTACTATATTGCTGCAGTTCTCAGTTTTGCGGGTGCCATAATTTCTGGCGTTAGAAACCGTAACGAGGAAGGCATATCCAAGAAAGAAGAATCAAAGGGGAAAGATTGACGTCATAGTTGATTGGATATCCGCGAGAAAAAATCTGGCACCCGAGATAGATAACGATAAAAACCTGCAATACGGGATGTGCAGAATATTAAAAAGGAAGGTGATATTATGGGCACAGTATTATGTAGCAACTGCGGCATTGCCGAAAAAGTTGATGAAAATTCAATGCGCTGTGTTAAATTCGGTTTTTCCCTGGATGTCCAATCCACTCAAATAAGCCGGGAGTGTTATTACTATACCCCATTCATAAAAGACGGTGATGAAGTGCTGGACCCGTACGAAACACTGGTCATAAAAGAGGCGGAAATGTCTTCCCGCCGCATGAAAGGGCCTGTATAAAGGCTGTAAAAAGGGCTGCAGGATATGTTTGATTTTTTCCGGCGGATAAAGTTATTCCTTTCACGTCATTATCTGCCCAACTGCCTGCGGATCTCCGCACAAACCGTATTAATATCCCCGGGTGAAAGGTTGAAATCATGGTTTTTCTTTATTCCCAGTTCTGTTGCAATTGTATAATCAGTTACATTAAACCCGGCGTGCTCCAGTGTTTTTTTGGCGCAGCCGGCCGGGCAGCCGTCTATGGCCACAACGCGTCTGGCCACCTTGGCCGATTCAATGAAACTGTCCAGGTGCGCACCGATGCCGGCCAGGCAATACAGCTTACCCACACCGTCCCTGGTCAGGTCCACTCCGGCCTGGTTTGCTATTTGCCCCACATTGGAGCCGCCGGAACATGGAAAAATTAAAATTTCAGTGGGTCCACAGTTACAAGTATCGGACATTATATTAACCCTCCCTAAAAGGTAAAATTTATATACCCCGTTACATTTCTTCCTTAATCCATTTGGCAATATCCTTGCGGGAAGGAACCCTTCCGAAAACTTTCACCTTTCCGTTAATCACCAGGCCGGGAGTCATTATTATGCTGTACTCCATTATTTTGTCCATCTCTTCCACTTTCTCCACGTTTGCCTCAACATTTATTTCGGCCAGGGTCTTTTTAACCTCGTTCTCCAGTTCCTTACACTTTTTGCACCCTGGGCCGAGTACCTTGATGTCCAAATCCATTCCTCCTCTCCCAATATGAATTTAAGGCAGTTCATAATCCGCGCCGCCAGTATCTCCAGAATATGCTCTTCCCGGTAGTCCTCTGCGAACTGTTAAATGCACAATGTTTATATCATTATATGCTAATGAACATATAATAGCACTATAACTATTTATACTTAAGCGCGTTCAAAATGAGAATGATGCTGAAGATATCCTGCAAGATGTAAATATTTCAAGTCTCCTATAAATAAGAGCTTACTTTTTTGAATCCAGACTGTTTGAATATAGCCTGCGCCCCGGCCGTTATCCGGCGGGACGTAGGCAAAACGACTTGGAGTTTGGTAGGAATGCGCCACACGAGCGCTATCTGAATAGACTTCATTTCAGCCGGTTTAACTCGGACTTTTTAATCAGATAGTGCTGCTCCGGGGTAAGCGGCTGCCCATCCTCCATTATTTTTTTACTGAAAAAATGGCACTGCCAAAACCTGTCAGGCGATACCGCCCGTCCAGAAAGATAGCATTTCATACCGTCCGTACAGACCATGGCCAGGCCGCAGGCACCGCAGTCATTTACCATGTGATCACCTCCGTATTCGTCAGCCAGCATTCTTTTCCCGCAATACTCTTTCCCTCTCGACAGATAACCGCACCGATCCAGTCATATATATCCGGCGTCTTTTTATCTATCCACCAACCCCATAATGTTGATAGTACAATGAATATGCCACCGTAAGCCGCATAAACCCTGCCAAAGTTTTGTTCGGTCTACAGGGTAGGTATTATTCCGTATAATACCAGTACTACCCCCCAATTAACCCAATTGTGATGCTTTTCTCTTCCCTCAACCAGAGCCAAATAAGATATCCCCCACCAATTTCAGCCAGTCCGGCAATAATAAATAATAAAATAGTCTTTAACATAATTTATCACCTATTTTTTAAACGTAATTTATTTAAAAGGCCATTGATACTAACGTCAGGTAGTATCAATGGCCGCTCATTCCCGCCTATAAAATTATATTAAACAAATATCCCACCAGAGTTATGGACACCGCCAGAATACCGACAAAAATAGCAATCAATTTAGGCTTTAAGACATTACGCAGTATGATCATCTCCGGCAGCGAAAGGGCGGTTACCGACATCATGAAGGCCAGCACCGTTCCTATGGACATGCCCTTTTCCATCAGAGCGTGCACAATGGGGATGGTGCCCGCTGCGTTGGAATACAGCGGCACGCCTATAATTACCGCCAGCGGCACGGCAAAGAAATTACCCTTGCCCGCCCATTTGACCAGAAAATCCTGCGGGGCATAGCCGTGGATTAAACCACCGATGGCTATACCAAAAATCACATACAGCCACACCTTTTTTAATATCTGCAAGGTGTACCGGTAGGCTTGCACGGCCCTGTCCTGCCAGGTCAGTTTTTCCATCTCCATATCCACAGACTTGATCTGAAAAACATAATCTTCCACATAGCCCTCCAGCTTCAGATTGCCTATCATGATACCGCCGGAAATGGCTACGATAAGTCCAGCAGCAATATATATCATGGCCACCTTCCAGCCGAAAAGGCCCCATAGCATTACCAGCGCCACTTCATTTACCATGGGTGACGATATGAGAAAGGAAAAAGTGACTCCCAGCGGCACCCCGGCTTCCACAAAGCCTATGAAAACCGGTACGGCGGAGCATGAGCAAAATGGCGTCACTATCCCCAGCAGAGCCGCCATAATGTTTCCAATAAACAATTTTTTGTGGCTTAATATTTTTTTGGTTTTTTCCGGAGGGAAAAAACTCCTAATTACCGATACAAAAAATATAATTACCGATAGCATCAACAATATTTTTACAGTGTCATAAACAAAAAAGTTCAGTGCTTCCGCCAGATGGGTGCCGTGGGCAAGCCCAAAAAATTTGTAAGTTACAGTATCAGCCAGCCATTTTAGCATTTTTACTCCCCCTACCTTCTAACCCGCTGCAGTAATTTAGATTTTTTTTCTGCGTTGCTGAGCAATATTCCATCCAAAACTTTCATCATGTCATGAATTTCCGGATGACATACCCAGTACACAACCCTTGCCCCTTCTTTTCTACAGTCAAGAATTCCTGATTTTTTCAATATACTCAGATGCTGGGATGTATTGGACTGCTCCAGTCCGATTTCCTCAATAATGTCACAAACACATTTTTCCCCCGCCCGCAAGGTATCGATTATGGTAATTCTTGTGGGGTGGGCAATGGATTTCAGTATTTCTGCCCTCTCTTCTATCAAAACTGGTCACCTCATTTAATTACATTATTATATTACAATTTCATAATATGATACTTTTACCACAAGGTCAATAGTTACATGCGAAAAAATTCTACTGACAGGGTTGAATGCTGCCGTTTTTAGGAAGCGGCAAACTACGGGCAAGTCTATATAAATAAAACGGCATTTTTTGATGCCGTTTTATTTATAATCTATGATGTTATGACCAAAAACACATAGTAAAAACCAAAAGGACTATACAATAATAAATCCCTTTTTTTTATTAAATATTGGTCCACAACAGCCACAGCCCCAGCACAATTAATACGCCACCGCTTAATCTCTGCAGCTGCTCGTTTAACCGGCTCCAGTTTTTGTATTCCCTTTACCGCGCCGGTAAAAGTACCGGTCAGTATGAGCGGTATGCTTCTGCCTATTGAATATATAAACAACAGCAAAAAACCATACAAGGGGCTTCCTTTGGATGCAGCATAAGCCAGCACGGCAGCGGTAACATAGATTGCCCGGGGATTGCCGTGGAAATTATTACAAGCGAAAAAAACTGCCAGCCCTGTTATAATTATTTTTCTTGACATTAACGTCCAATAGAAGTTTAATAAATATATAAGCACATTATTATATTAATATACTTTACGTATCGTTTTTTATGAGTTTCAAAAAAATAATATCAAAAACAACAACATTAAGGAGGATTCTATCATGGAAAAAAAGATAACCTGCGGGTGCAGCTGCAGCAGTCTGGAGCCTGTGAAGCAAGAAAAAATTATGGAAAACTGGTATTTACCCTATATGGACCAAAAAACAAAGGGCCTGGAGGTTGAGGAAAAACCAAGTCCAGTAGCCGTATTCTATTGCGCCGGGGCATCCAATGTGGGCCAGTCCACCATGCTGGCCAGCGTCAAAGCTGCTAATGAAGTGGGCTATGACAAGGCCGCCCTGTTGTGCCTGGCCAGTATTTCCGCCGGCCTAAAAAATATTCACAACGGGGCCAAAAACGCCAAGTGTATTGTCTCCGTTGACGGCTGCCCCATGCAGTGTGCCCTGAAGACACTTAAAAAGGATAATTTTGAGCCGCAAAAAAGTTATGTGCTGACAAGGGATTTTGAAATCAAGAAAAATTTTGACCTTAATTCCGGGGAGGATATAGAAAAAATAGCCAAAGGTATCGCCAAAGGAATAACTGAAGTTTATAATTCCTGAAAAATCATGACATATAATGCGGGGGACTATTGTCTTCCGCATTATATTATTAAAGGATACCACAGTTTATAAAATCAGGCCTGCCTTAGCCGCTTAGCATACTGATAAAATAGGATATTATTTTTTGGGAAAGGGTGTATATATTGGGGGAAAATACTGAAATATACAGCCACGATAATAAACCTGAACATGAACACAGCCATAATCACAGCTATGCTGATCACCATTGCGGTGGAACAATGCATTCCCATGCTCCATCCGGGAAAATGGGTATAGCATTCTTTATCACCCTGATCATACTGGCGGTGGAAATCACCGGGGGCATAATATCCAACAGTCTGGCCCTGCTGTCCGATGCCGGGCACGTATTCACCGACCTGGCTGCCATAGGACTTTCCTGGTACGCATTAAAACAGTCCCAGAAACCACCGTCCGCCAAAATGACCTACGGTTACCAGCGCACAGGCATACTGGCCGCCTTTATAAATGCCGTATCCCTGATTGTAATTGCCCTAATTATTGGCTGGGAGGCCTACGGCAGGCTGGCTCACCCCGAACCGGTGGGCAGCACCGCCATGTTTGTAAGCGCCGGGTTTGGACTACTGGCCAATCTCTATATGGGCCTGGGGATGAAGCACGAAAGCGACTTAAATGTACGGGGCGCCGTGTTGCACATGCTGGGGGACGCCGCAGCCTCTGCCGGTGTAATTGTGGGCAGTATAATTATAGCCCTCACCGGCTGGTACATTGTCGACCCACTACTCAGTGTGGCCATAGCAGTGCTCATTGCCGCCGGCGCATGGCGGTTGCTCAAGGAAACTGTATCCATATTAATGGAGAGCACACCCGCGGATATAAATCTGGAGCAACTGGCCGGAATGCTTAAAAATATTAAGGGCGTACAGGATATCCACGATATTCACGTATGGACCATTACCAGTGGCCAAAACGCTCTGTCCTGCCATGTGGTTGTAGACGGCAGCATAACCGTGGCCCAGTCCCAGGAATTGCTCAGGCTAATCGAGCACAGCCTTCTTCATGCAGGCATCTACCATGCCACCATTCAGTTTGAAGACAGCAACCACCCGCACCAAAACCAGCTGCTCTGTACTGCGGCAGCAGGCAGAGCCAATTACCGGCACAAATGTGCCGGTACAGCCGGGGCACAATAAACTGTTCTCATACGAAAGCGAGGGATAAAATATGCAAATCAAAAAAATACTGCTGATACTTGGGCTGGCCGGGTTTACCGTGATGGCGGACAACTGGGTGGTATCACCCATATTGCCGTCCATCTCCAGCAGCATAGGGGTATTACCCACCACGGCGGGTATTCTGATTACCGCCTATATGATTCCGTTTGGTCTTTTTCAGTTGGTCTTCGGCCCCTTGGCAGACCGCTACGGCAAAAAGCAGGTCATTAATTTTACCATGCTTTTCTTTACCATTGCCACGGCACTGTGCGCCACCGGCGCCAGCCTGACCGGACTGGCGTTATACCGTGCCCTTACCGGTGTTTTTGCCGCCGCCATTATGCCGGTTTCACTGGCCCTGATCGGTGATCTGGTGCCCATGCAGCAGCGGCAGTCAGCCATAGGCACCTTCATGGGCATATCTTTTCTGGGCCAGGGACTGAGCATGGCCATTGGCGGAATAACCGCCTATTTTGTAAGCTGGCGGGGAGTATTCGCCATTTACGCACTGCTGGCCGTTGTTTCGACGCTACTGCTATTTACTGCCGGGAAAAATATACCTTCCTCTAAAAATCCCCAGAGCCGCCTGCTGGCGCCTTACGCAAAGCTGCTGTCCAGTGCGTCCAGCGCACTAACCTATCTGGTGGTATTGCTGGAGGGAATATTTATAATCGGCTCATTCTCCTATCTGGGGGTATATATAGAGCACAATTTTCATTTCAACAACCTGTATATAGGGCTTATTATGACTGCCTTCGGGCTGCTGGCGGTCATAGGCGGACGTTTGAGCGGCAAACTGGCCGCCCGCCTGGGGCGCAAAAAAGTTTTATTGCTGGGCCTTTTTGCGGCGGCGCTGGCAGATATTATTTTCACCCTCTACGGCACCAATCTGGCTATATTGATAACCGGCGTGGGGCTTTTGGGGCTGGGATTTATGTTGGCCCACTCCACACTGCTGACCATTGCCACGGAGTTTGACCCCATGGCCAGGGGCTCCATTATGTCACTAGTGGCATTCTGCTTTATGGGCGGAGGCGGAGTGGGCACCGCCCTGGGAGGAAGGTTGATTGCAGCACACAGTTATACCTGGTTTTTCAGCGTCTACGGACTGGGGATTGCGGTATTGATAGTACTGGCTGCGGCGGTGGTACCGGCTACCATAACAGCAAAACAGCCCGGCCCCTTGCCCGGTCCCATAAGCAAATAATGCTCCGGGCTGGAACTGCTGGCGGATTAACATCAATAACTTTAAAAGGGGGCAGCGCCAAAAGGCCTGCCCCCTTTTATCCTTTACAATTCACACTACCCCTTTGATCCATTTTGCTATGTCCGCCGGTTTGGGTACTTTCCCCGCTGATTTTAATTTACCGTTGACGACAAGCCCCGGGGTAGACAGCACTCCCATTTCAACTATTTTTCTGGGGTCTTCTATCTTTTCCACCACTGCGTCCACGGCTAATTCCTGCACCACTTTCTGTACGGTTTTTTCCAGTGCCCGGCAATTGCTGCAGCCGGTGCCCAGCACCTTGATATTAACCTTTCCTGTAGGCATGGGCTCCTCCTTTTTTAATTGGGCTATAAACTGTTTGTATTCTACCACCAGCACCTGTTCGTATTCCCCCCTGGCTGAAGACGGCACATAATTTCCCTGCTCTATTCTTTTCAACAGCTCACCGCCCAGTTGCTCCTCCGGCAAAGTCAGTGCATACACATCCTGCATGGCCTGTTCCAAACCCATAATGCCCACGGTATGGCCGCATATTTCTATGTTTTTGGGCTTGGGTGCCCTGGGGTCACAGCATGCTCCCACGATAAAAACCCCCTTTTAGTTATTAACACATGTTAAATTAACACCGCTAATTAAAACGCTGCATCTAATCCTTCAATTTAACTGTACCACTTAAATGCACCACAATCACTGTGATGCCGAATCATTTTCAGCACTTTTGCAGCTGGCCACGCAACTTTCGGTGTCCAGTCCCGCCAGCCTGCGGCTTTCCTCACGGAACTCCGGCAGGGTCGCTATGTCCGCCGCCAGAAAATCCTGAAAGCCGTTCAGTACATTTTCCATGACTTCACGGTTGATTATATAAAATGTTTTTTGTGCTTCTTTATTTTCCTTTAATATGTAGGCATCCTTCAGCACTCTAAGGTGTTGCGATATTCTGGGCTGACTCATTTTTAAAACCGCTTCCAACTCACACACATACATTGGCCGCACGGACAGCAACCTTAATATTTTTATTCTGGTGGGCTCCCCCAGGGCTTTAAAAACTCTCACATACTGTTCCATAAATACCCCCATATACATAAGCTTATATAATTATAGTATAACAAAAAATAGTGAATAACTATATTTCCGGACCATATTTTTGCTCCCGGATCTGGGTAATCACATTTTCAAATCTTTCAGCCAGTCAAGCACTTGATAGGCACCGGTGGAATTAACCACCTTGGCGGTCATCCGCCGGGGATAGCGTTATAAGCCGCACATCCCTGTTAAAGGTAAAATTATCGGCATGACTGTTGTATGTGGCGTTTTTAATAACGGTATTCAGGTACGGCAAGACATGGAAAAATTCCCTGTCTCCCGGGAATATATCTTGGACAGGGAATTTTAATTTTCCAGGCTATATTTTAGCCAGTTTTACAGAACGCAGTATAGTATACAAAAAAAGGAAAGGGTGTGGCAGTTTGTAACTGCCGTATACCATTTCCCTCTCTCCGCTTATCGAGTTCTAGCCGCTAATCCGCTTACCCTTTTGTTGCTTCCGGCATTTTCGATATGATGCCTTGGGCTTCTGTTGTTGACTCCTTCAATTAACTTGAGTTGCGTTTCTTTGGTATCATCAATCGAAGTTTCGATCCGGTGCATCTCTGCACGCAAGAAAGGTTCTTCCAACGCCTTAACCATCCACTCATGAATCTTTTTGGGGGAAATCATAAGGCATCTCCTTTTAATGTCCTGAGGAACTGGAAGCCACTGCTAAACCCTCTTCAGCCTCGCCGGCTTTTGCCCGGCGCAGTGCCTGAATTATCCAGGTGATAATAATAACGGAACCTATGGCACCACTGCCAAAGAGGAATACGTTACTCGTTGCCACAATTGTTGTCATAGCTTGCTTACCAATATTCAGATACCCCATATTCGCCAGATATTTAGGAATCATCACCAGCCTGCTAAGTCCTACCATAGCAATAACCGTCACCATAACCAGCTTTATTTGTGAGCCGCGCACCACACGGGTACCAACCGCACCCAGCATAACCCCAATCAACGAGCCAACATAGAGTAGCATGGTGATGCGCAAATCAACATAGCCATACAGAGAGTATAGGAATGCACCCTGGGCTCCGGAGAAAATTGCCAGAAAAAGTTCGGTGCCCGCCGCAATATAAACGGGAATTCCCAGCAGGTAAATCATAGCTGGAACCCCGATAAATCCGCCTACCCCTATGCTGCCGGCCAAAAAGCCGGTTGCCAATGCCACCAACAGGGCCAGCCATAGGGAAACCCTAACGTTAGCGACTTTAAAGTGAATCATTGGTGGAATATTCATAGTGCGGATTTTTTCAGCCAGGCTTCCGCTTTCCTGAACCTGGCCGCCGGGTTTTCGTTGCCTGGCGATATCACGGTACATGAACCAAGTCACCCAGGAAAGAATTACCACAAAGACAGTGCTGATATATAAATCTGAACCGGCTGAACCTAATTTATGCAAAACGTTTCTACTCAACATAACAGCCAGTTGGACGCCGGCAAAAAGAGCAATGCACATGATTATACCCATTTTTTTGTCCACATTGCCAAACTCGCTGTGCTTTTTTGAGCCCATTATGGCCTTGCCGAATTTGTGAGTTATGTTTGCGGCCACCGCCATGATTCCGGGTACTCCCAAGCTCATCATAGCCGGGGTCATGATAAAGGCTCCACCTGAGCCAAGGAAACCGCTTAACAGTCCCCCGACAAAACCGACACCAACCAGGGATATTGCAGTATTAGGTGTCATGACCATAAATTTTATAGCCTCTGCTGCTGCCGGAATTTCTACTGCTCCAGCCATTTTATCACTCTCCCCTCTTACATTGAGATTTCAGTGCATACTCTAAAGTATGCTTCAGGAACTTTGACGTTGCCGTACCATACAGCATAGCTATAAACACGGTAAAACTCATGGTAAAAATCGGTGCAACATAGTCTTTCCTGGAAAGCACAACAAGGAGTTTCTGTTGGTTGGTGAATACCAGCGTATAAACCACCGCCGCGGCAGCCAAATACATAAAAGCTTTGACTATGCCCGCCTTCCTTGTTTCTGTTTTATTCTGCATCATAATCCCCCCATTTTCCCTGTTTGTCACCGGACTCTTAATGTATAAGCCCGGCGTCAGGTTTCTGTCTTTTTCAATTTTTGTATTGCCTGATGCCCTCCCTCTATATTTTATTGCATGTAAAATAATGCATTTATGATGCCAGCGAAATCAAATTAAAAAAATCACAATGTTGCTCGTTTTTTGAGCAATTCCTTTTGTTCCACTTGACCATATTTGAGACATGTGGTGATTAATAAATGGTCGCCATGTACAGGCCAGCTATAAAGTTCTTGTAATTCAAGGTCCGCTCCTGCATCAAGTTTTTTTTGCAATGTCCATATAATAATCAATTTTTCAGAAGAGATATTATTTTCCGTAAAAGTTAATGCGAATTGTAACAAATACGACATGCCAGACAAATATAAGTGAGCCTTGGATTCGGGAGGGGTTATTCCCCTAACGGATCCTTAGAGCGAACATAAAGGTATCGGGACACACCTCTCTTTGGGGGTCAGAGGAATGTCCCCAACTAAACGAACTATACAGCCTGTTGATCTCCGATCTTCAAGGGCGGGGTCTTACAGGCTGTTAGAATAAAAAAATGAACCGGCAATATTAGCCGGTCCGTTCAAGGGGGAATTTATATCAATATTATCACCACTTATCTGCTGCAAATTTTTATATCCGCGACCACTTCTACTGTGTTCTATCTACACAGCCTTTCATTTCGCCGAGGACAACGGCCATGGCTACTGACGCCGCCAGTCCCATAACTCCGCCGAAAAGAAAAGTATACTGAGGACCAAAATATTTCCAAAGAAGCCCGCCAAACAGCGATGCCGGTAATAGTCCGATACCCACCAGGGTGGCATGCAGGCCCATCATCGTTGCTTTCTGGTTGGCCGGGGCAATATCTGCAATCAGCGCTTTTTCAATACCCTCGGTAAAACCACTGTACAGCCCGTAAAAACCAAACAAAAGCCATAAATATTTTGCCTCCGCATTGAAGGCAAAGCCCAAATATACCAATCCATACATAAGATAGCCCGAAACCAGCAGGGTCCTTCTGCCCACCCTGTCGGAAACCACCCCGGCGGGGTAGGAAAAAAGTGCATAGACAATATTAAAAACCAGGTAGAGCAGTATTACTTTTTCCTCCGAAAAACCGAAATCCCTGGCCCGGAGCAAGAGGAACAAATTTGATGAGTTACCCAGGGCAAAAACGAAAACAATTAAAAGAAATTTCTTGAATCTGGCATCCAGGGCCGACCAGCGCAGATCCGGAGGTCCGGCAGCACAATTTACCTGTCTGTTTTCCCTGATTAAAAATAGTACCAGCACACCCAGCGCCGCAGGCAACAGGGACCACATAAACACCGGGCGGAAGGCCCCTTTATAATGAACAAAAAAGTAGTAGGCCAGCACTATACCAATTACTGCTCCCAGGGTATCCATGGCCCGGTGCAGTCCGAAGGATTTGCCTTTCTTGTCGGGATCGCAGGAAACTGCAATTATGGCGTCCCTGGGGGCAGTGCGAATTCCTTTGCCAAATCTGTCGCCCACCCTGCCCCACAACACCCAGGTCCAGGAGGAGGCAAATATAATCAATATTTTCGCCAGCGCGGAAAAGCCATAGCCGAAAATAGCCAGGTGTTTTCTGCGGTTAAACCTGTCCGACGCATAGCCGGAGAAAACTTTCAGCAGGCTGGCCAGACTTTCCGCAAACCCTTCTATGACTCCTACGATGGCCGGAGTAGCGCCCAGGGTGTTGACCAGGAAAAGCGGGATTAGCGGGTAGACCATTTCCGAACTGATATCTGTCAGCAGGCTTGTCAGTCCCAGGAGAATAATATTAAACATAACTCTTGCCACCTTATAAAAAATTAAAGGCTCCCGCCGGGGCCACACAGCCCGGCAGAAGCCATCAGCGCAACGCATAGGTCAAATTATCTTTCACATTATCACCTTCCTATCTTTCAAAACATATGGTCTAATATATTTTGAAAGTGCACCCTCGGTTACAACATCTACTTTTCGCCGAAAGGCATCTTCAAGATTATACTTTAATTCAACCAGGTCGAACAATGAAACATTAGCCTCAGGGTCATATTCAACAAGAAAATCAATATCGCTATCCTGGTTCTGTTCACCACGGGCAAAGGAACCGAAAATATACGCCTGGTTCACGCCGTAATTTTTCAATATTGGAACGGCCTTGGTTTTTATTGTTTCAATGTTTAGCATACAAATCCCTCCAAGGATTTTCGCTAACTAATTTTACCAATTATTTTGAAATATTACAAGTACCACATAACGTTAGCGCGATTACGCAAGCCTGATCCTTGACGAATTGAGTCATTAAAATACTTCCATAGGATCAATTCATTGGGATCAATTCATTTATTAACAAATTAAACCCGCCTGACCCAGGCGGGTTTAATTTGTTAACCAGTCATTCCAAAAATTCTTCAACCTCATATACTTCCTAAGTAACTCATCCAGCATTTGCTCGCATATTTTTAGATTGACATCTCCAGCGTCCCTGGCCACTGGCAATGCTGACACCAGGACAACTATGGGGTTTGCTTAATACCTCAGGGTAGCTATCAGCCGTTGCGGATTGAGCAGGAGGTCCAGTGCGTCGCAAATTCTGCTCACTATAATGTCGGCGCTTTTTATGGTTATGCCCGAGGCCCCTTCAGGGCCGATTACCGCTATCCCCAGGGCCGCCCGGGCCATCATAAGAGCATCATTGGCGCCGTTGCCCACCGCCACCACGCCAGCAGCCCCCAGTTTCTCCACGAAATTCTCTTTTTCACTGCCACCGATGGGGTTTGACAATATGGTCAGTTCTCCATGGATGCCATTGCACTGAGCCGCCGCCTTGCCGAAGGTGTCCGCTGTCAGTATATGCACCTTTAAATCGCCGGCGATGATATTTAATTTCTCCTCAACCTCCTTGATTAAAACCCCGTCGCAGGCCATGGTACCGTTGTAGTCCAGCAATATATGCTGCAAATTTAGTTCACCGTGCCCGGGTATAGTTACGCTGATCATTATTATCCCTCCTTGGTTGTCAATTAATGATTTGTTTATATGATTTCACCGCAGAATCATCTGCCGATCCGACCAACCGTAGAAACTATTGATATAAGTGAGTCCTGGGCTCGGAAGGGGTTATTCCCCTTCCGAGCCCTTAGAGCAAACATAAAGGCATGGGACACACCTCCATTTAGAACCTGACTTTGGAGTCGGAGGAATGTCCCCAATTAAACGAGCTGCACAGCCTGTTTATCCCCAACCTTCGAGGCGGGGTCTTACAGGCTGTTAGCGAGATAAATATGTTCCATAGTAAGGGGTAGTTTATTATTTAATCCCTTGGAAAACAACAACTGGTAGACATTAAGCCCGGATACCCTAAAAGAAGCGGCACAGCTAATCAAATAAAGCCCCCACATACGTACGAAGCGCTCTCCGAATTTTTCCTTGACCATCGGTATGTGCTTTTGAAAATTTTCATACCAGCGGTCCAGCGTCATGGCGTAATGCAGGCGCAAGCTCTCCGCATGCAGCAGATGAAAGTTATGCCCGGGCAATAGCCAGATAGTTTCCCTCAATGACGGTATGTAGCCTCCGGGGAATATGTATTTATCGATCCAGGGGTTGACGGGATGTTCATCGGCGCCCATGATGGAATGAAGCAGGGACAGCCCGCCGGGCAGCAGCAGTTTGTCTACCGCTTCCATGTATTTAGCCAGATTTTCCTTGCCCGCATGCTCGAACATACCTACACTGACTATCTTTTCAAAAATATAATCCTCCCCGGCCAGGTCAAGATAATTGGCAAGTCTGACGTCAACTAGACGGGACAAGCCCAGGTCTTTCACCCTCTCCCTGACGGCGCTGTACTGTTCCTCGCTCAGGGTTATGCCCAGTGCCCGCACCCCATAATCCCTGGCCGCTTTGATCATCAGCCAGCCCCAGCCGCAGCCTATATCCAGCAGCCTTTCCCCGGGCTTTAGCTGTAACTTCTTCAGAGTATGGTCAATTTTCTGCAACTGGGCCTGGTGTAATGTGTCGCCGGGTCTATTAAAATAGGCACAGGAATAACTCATAGTTTCATCCAGCCAGAGGGAAAAGAAATCATTGCCCAGGTCGTAATGGTGCTGAACATTTTGCTTTTGCCTGGCTTTGGAGTTGCCGGTCATGCTGCCGATAAGGGAAACAATTTTGCCGGTTATGCCGCCGGTAATGTTCTCCTTGTTTTTCTCGACTATATTGATAATTTCCTCCATATTGCCCTCAAAATTGATAACGCCATCAATATAAGCCTCCCCAAAGGCCAGTACGATATTGTCCGTTTCAAAGTTGACGGCCAGGGGTTTTCTGAAGACAATTTTAGCTACGGGCTCTCCCTGGCCGTAAGCTATAGTGTCCCCGTCCCAGTAGCACACCTCGAAATTGGCATCCCGGAACTTATTAAAGAACGAGTGATATATGCTCTTTATCATATGGCACCCCCTATAATATGGAATTTTAAATTCAATTAAATTGCCACCGTATATCCTCCAGCCCTGCCCTGGCAGTTAATATCTGCTGCTGCAACTGCCTTAGCGCTCACCCTTTTGTCTTTTGCTCACCGCCCTCTCCAGAACAGTCCGGGTATTTGAAACCACAGCATTAAATTTGTCGTTTAATTCCTTCTCAAATAATTTGGCGCCTAGCTCAACCATTTCAATATAGCCGTATCTTACCCGGACCGACTTTTCCCTGTAAAGTTTTTACTATAAAATCTATAGCCTTGCGCCGATCTTTTTCCTCCAGGTAATCAATCTTATTCAGAACGAAGAATATTTTTTCCGAATATTTTTTGATAGCCTGAAGGCGTAACTATGTACCACATCTTACCACCCCACTATGTAAATTAAATTATCATGTATAATAAAGAATGTAAAAAAGCTCCTGCTTTGAAAGTAGGAGCTTTTTGCTCGTAGGCTTTTACAGCGAGCCCCATCGCTATTTTTCCATTAATTTATTATATTTTATCATGCAAAATGTTGTTAAACCAAATTTTTATTGACTTTTAACGGGCTGTTTGCTATTTTTTTTAAAATAACAGGGGACGATGGAGCTCGCCTAATGCGATGACACTGATGGCTACTATCGGACTGTGCGGCCCGGACGGGAGCGTTTTAATTTTTCCGGACGGCTGCTTAAGTCAGGCCCTACCCGGCCTTTTAAGACACTGTGACTTTTGCCCGGCACGGATTTGTATTATTGTTTTACGGCGACTATATGCATATGGCAATTTAAACGGCGGTATATAAAATACGGGGAAATATCAGCTCACAAAAGGAGGGAATAACTATGCTGAGCAATATTCTAGTTGCCTTTGACGGTTCCGAACACTCCATACGGGCGGCCAAATTCGCAGCCGGGGTAGCCAAAATCGTCCCCGGATGCCAATGCACCCTTATCTCAGTGTTGACCTTCACCAAGGAAGACGCCGGTTTTTTGGGGGCATCCGCCGAAGAATTTGAAAATGCTGAAAAATCCATGCAAACCGAAATGTTTTCAGATATCCAGGAATATTTCAACGGCATCAATATCCCGATCTTAACAGTCATCAAAGAAGGTGATCCGGCTGGAGAAATTGTAAAATACGCTAAAAACAACGGCATTGATCACATCGTGGTGGGCTCCAGGGGGCTGGGCAACATTAAGGGAACCCTGCTGGGCAGCGTAAGCAGTAAAATAATACATACGGCCAAGTGTCCAGTGACCATAATAAAGGATCACAACAAGTTCAAGAAATTGGGAGAATAACATGAGAAATGTTTTCAGTGTCGGCCTGGGAGGGGTACTTGGCGCGCTGGCCAGGTATTTTATCTATGTGCCCTTAAATTCATACGGGCATTTTCCCTGGGGCACGTTAACCGTGAATTTATTGGGCAGCTTTTTCCTGTCTTTTTTCCTAACCCTGGCTTTACGGCATTTCTACCATAGATCCCTGCTGGTGCTGTCCGTGTCAACCGGGTTTACCGGCGCGTTCACCACTTTTTCATCAGTAAGCGTGGAGGTAGCCAGGCTGACCACCATTAATCCCGCCTTAAGCATTGCCTATGTGACAGTTAGTTTTACAGCAGGACTGGCCCTGGCTTTCTCCGGCAGACAGTTGGGAAACGCCATTGCCACAGCAGTTGATAAGAGAATACGCACTGGAGAGGCATCTGATGTTGAATAGCATTATCCTGGTGGCCGCCGGAGGGTTTCTGGGTGCGTCGGCGCGCTATCTGCTGGGAAGGTTTATCGGTTTATATTGGAAGAGAAATTTTCCACTGGGAACCATTATTATAAATATAACCGGCAGTTTATTACTGGGTCTGATTACATTCCATCCCGTGCTGTCCGCCATGCTTAGCAGGGATATAAGTATGGGGCTGGGCATCGGTTTTCTGGGGGCTTTTACCACTTTTTCCACCCTGGAATACGAAACGATGGTTCTATTAGAAAACGGCAAAATCACAATAGCCTTAATGTACGTCCTGGGCAGCTTTATCCTGGGCTTTATCGCCGCCTGGCTTTGTATGTGGCTATAGCACAGTCTTCATACCGGTCCCGGTGGTGTTTTTCATTGCTCAATTGCTGAATGTTTATGTCCGGTAAGGATAGCTATGTAGCCCTGGTTTTCCGGGTTGACCAACCCATAAAATCATAAACAATTCAGTAAGCCAATGCTGCTTCCATAAACTGAAACAAAGCCATAACCACCGCCGCCACTGCCCACCAGCCTGTGATCATCCGGCTTACAGCCAGAGCCACAAGAATTACTCCGATCACTACCCTGATTAACCTGTCACTGTTACCCAGGTTTTTGTTGAAATCAAGATGCATTTTCTCACTCCTCGTACCAGTTACGAGAGACGTATTTTGACCATGCCATTATGATGCCACCACTCATAGATTTCATGTAAAGCGCTCGGGTTTATTTATTTAATCACTGTGGGGCTGGGCATGGTAGAAAGATGGAAAAGATTAATTCTGCCGGGTATTTTTCCTTTTTGAAACTAAAAGTTAGCAGAGCCATGGGGACGGTTCGAGCGCTTCCGAAGCGTAGCGAAGGACCGAAGGGAAAGCGATGGAACCGTCCCCGTGGCGTAGCGGGCATAACGAAATAAGCAATATTACGCTGTAGTACTAGTAAAAATCTTCTCGACATTTTTAGCAGGAACCATGATTATTGACATAACCGGGTGAAGCAAGGTAAAATCCTTTGTAATATTTGGCAGTAATATCTGTCCAATTATTAACTATTGAACAGGAGGCTGCAATTTTATGGAAACATTAGCCAGCGTGGAAATATATACCGACGGGGCATGCTCCGGCAACCCCGGCCCGGGAGGCTACGGGGTGGTACTGATATACGGCAGCAAAGAGAAGGAGCTGTCTGGGGGGTATGCCCTCACCACCAACAACCGCATGGAACTGATGGCGGTAATCAGGGGACTGGAGGCACTCAGACGCCCCTGCGACGTCACCCTTTACAGCGACAGTAAATACGTAGTGGACGCCATGAATCTGGGCTGGGTGGAAAAATGGCGCAGGGCCGGGTGGATGAGGGATAAAAGCTCACCGGCCAAAAACCCGGATTTATGGCAAAGGATGCTGGAAATAGCGAAAACCCACCGTATCAGGTGGGTCTGGGTAAAGGGTCACGCCAGCAATCCCTACAACAACCGCTGCGACCGGCTGGCGGTAAGCGCCACGCAGGGAAATAACCTGCCCCCGGACCCGGGATTTGCCAGGTAATAGTGGCAACCTATTCCTCCAGCAGATGGCAGGCCACCCAGTGACCTGTTTCTACTTCCCTGAACTCCGGCTCGTCAACGGAACACCTTTCCAGCCTCTCCGGACAGCGGGTATGAAAGCGGCAGCCGCCGGGCGGGTTGATGGGGCTGGGTATCTCCCCTTCCAGAATGATGCGGGACTTTTTATATTTCGGATTGGGAACCGGCATAGCCGACATCAGCGCCCTGGTATAAGGGTGCAGTGGTGAGGCGTATAACTCCTCCTCCCCGGCAAGTTCCATCATTTTGCCCAGATACATCACCCCTACCCGGTCGCTCATGTATTTTACCACATTCAGTCCACGGGCTATAAAAACATAGGTGAGGCTGAATTTCTGCTGCAGTTCTTTCAGCAAGTTTATAATTTGTGACTGGATGGAAACATCCAGCGCGGAAACCGGCTCGTCACAAATAACAAGTTTAGGGTGCAGGGCCAGCGCCCTGGCGATGCCTGCCCTCTGTCTCTGCCCGCCGCTGAATTCATAGGGATACCTGTCGTACTGATTTGAACCCAGCCCCACCAGGGACAGCAAGTCCATCACCTTCTCCCTTATTTCCGACGCGCCCCCGTAACCAAATATTTTCAGTGGCTCGGCAATTATGTTCCCCACAGTCATGCGAGGATTAAGAGAAGCATAAGGATCCTGGAAGACTATCTGCATATGTTTGCGCAACTTCCTCATTTCACCGGCAGAGAGTTCCACAATATTGGACCCCTGGAAATATATCTCACCCTCAGTGGGCTCCAGCAACCTCAGCAGCAGCCTGCCCACAGTGGATTTGCCGCAGCCGCTTTCCCCCACCAGCCCCAGAGTCTCACCGGGATAAATGCCGAAATTAACGTTATCCACGGCTTTTACCGTTGACTTTAACTTTTTCCAGCCATTTTCTACGTTAAAGTATTTTTTTAGACCTATAGCCTTCATCATGGGTGCGGTTTTCTTGGTCAACACTGCTCCTCCCCCTTGTGGTAAAGCCAGCAGCGAACTCCCCGGCCATCACCCAGGTCCATCATGTGAGGTCTTTGCTCCAGGCACACGGGCTTAACCAGTGAACAGCGGGGGGCAAAGGCGCAGCCTTCAGGCAGACAGAGCAGATTGGGCACGGCTCCTTCAATCAAGTAAAGTCTCTCCTGCTTGCCGTACATCCTGGGTATGGAAGCCAGCAGGGCCATGGTATAGGGATGCAGGGGCTCTTCGAAAAGCGCCTCCACGGGGCTTTCCTCCACCACCTTGCCCGCATACATCACCACCACCCGGTCAGCCATTTCTGCCACCACGGCTAGATCATGGGTTATCATTATTATAGCGGTTTTGAATTTTTGTTTTAAATTCATCATTAGATCGATAATCTGAGCCTGTATGGTAACGTCCAGCGCCGTGGTGGGCTCATCAGCAATCAGCAGCCTGGGGCTACCGCACAGGGCCATGGCAATCATAACTCTCTGGCGCTGGCCCCTGTCCATCTGGTGGGGGTAATCCCTGGCCCTTTTTTCCGGCAAGGGAATGCCGGTCAGCCTGAGCATTTCCACGGCTCTTTCCCAGGCTTCCAGTTTTGATAGCCCACGGTGCAGCACCAGCGACTCGGCAATCTGTTCGCCCACCCTGTTCACAGGATTCAGGGACGTCATGGGTTCCTGAAAAATCATGGAAATCCGGTCGCCCCGGATACTGCGCATTTCACTATCCGAAAGCTCAAGCAGGTTTTTGCCGTTAAAGAATATCCTGCCACCCTCAATTCTTCCCGGGGGACTGGGTATCAGCCCCATTACGGACAGAGCGGTGATGCTTTTACCACTGCCCGACCCGCCAACCACCGCCAGTGTTTCTCCCGGCGCCAGGGCAAAGGAAACCCCGTCCACAGCGGGTATGGTTCCAGCGTCAACTCTGAAATAAGTTTTAAGTTTATCCAGCACCAGCAGTTCCCTGGCCGCCATTTCCTGAATAAGCTGCTCCCTGGCAGACAATTCCATGGGATCTTCCTGGCAGGGCAGGGACACTTCCGGAATTTCCAGATCTGGCTGGCTTTCATTCATATTTTCCTGGGCCATAAGATATCTCCCCCTTACTGCAACAATCTTCTAGGATCAAGGGCGTTACGCAGCCCGTCGCCCAGCAGGTTAAAGGCCAATACGGTTACAGTAATGGCCAGGCCGGGAAAATATACCATATGGGGCGCATTAAAGAGACAGTTTTTTCCTGCCCCCAGCATCGCACCCCACTCCGCATAGGGAGGCTGCACACCCAGCCCCAGAAAACCCAGGGCAGCGATATCCAGAATGGCCGTGGAAATGCCCAGTATGGCCCTAACAATAACGGGTGCAGTGACATTAGGTAATATATGGCGGGCAATGATGGCCAAATCCCGGTTGCCGATGGCCCTGGCGGCCTGCACATAGTCATTCTCTTTCACCGCAAGTACTGAAACGCGAACTATTCTGGCATACTCCGGCACGGACACAATGACGATGGCGATGATGACGTTTTCAATGCCCCTGCCCAGCACCATCATGAAAGCAATGGCCAGGAGCAGGGACGGAATGGCCAGCATTATATCCATGAACCTCATAATCAGGTTGTCGGCCCAGCGTCCGTAATACGCGGCCAGTGAACCCAGTATGGTACCTGCAGCCAGAGCTGCCGCCACCGTTAGAAGTCCCACCCATAAAGAGATGCGTGCCCCGTAAATAATCCTGGTATAGATGTCCCGCCCCAGTTCGTCCGTTCCCATAATATGGCTGGCACTTGGCCCTTTTAGCGCCTGGGGCAGTTGCCCCACGTAGGGATCATAGGACGTCACCAGCGGGGCAAGAATGGCCAGCAGGGTCAGTGCCAAAAGCAATATGAGGCTGGCCATGGCAATCCTGTTCTTTTTGAACCTCCGCCAGACTTCTCCGAGAGGCGAGTTCTTTTCCTGTTCTATGGCGGCTTCCGTGTTTACCGTTTCACTCATGTCAACTTCCCTTTCCTACTGTGGTTATTCATACCAGCATACCGTGCCGTCCCTTCCCGCTCAGGAGTAACGAATCCTGGGGTCCAGGAAGATATAAAGCAAGTCAACCAGCAGTTTAACCAGCACAAAAACGGTGGCAGTTAACAACACGCAACCCTGCACCAGGGGATAATCCCCGGCCAGGATGGCATTAACCAGCAATCCCCCGATACCCGGCCAGGAAAATACGGTCTCTGTAAGCACCGCCCCGCCCAGCAGGGATCCCACCTGGAGACCAATTACCGTCACCACCGGGATTATGGCATTGCGCAGGACGTGGCGGTAAATGACTACGCTTTCCTTCAGCCCCTTGGCCCTGGCGGTACGCACAAAATCCTGCCGGACCATCTCCAGCATGGTGGAGCGGGTCATCCTGGCAATTATGGCCATAGAATAGGAAGCCAGGGTCAAGGCCGGCAGTATGATGTGCTTCAGTGAGCTAAAAAAGGCCGGCCAGTTGCCCGTGATAAGGGAATCCACCAGGTACAGGCCGGTAACCCTGGCAGGTTCCAGACCTATGTCAATACGACCGGCCGCCGGCAACCAGCCCAGGTTTACGGAGAAAAGGATAATCAACATCATACCAAACCAGAAAATGGGCATGGAAACCCCCGCCAGGGCTCCCACCATGCTTAAGTAATCAAATATGGAATACTGTTTAACCGCTGATATGACGCCCACAGTCATGCCCACCAAGATGGCGATCAGTATGGCGGCAAAGGTTAGTTCGATGGTGGCGGGAAATCTGGCCAGCATATCGGTGGTCACCGGGGCTTTGGTCATCAGTGAATGGCCCAGGTCGCCGTGCATAAGTTGCCAGAAGAATCTGCCGAACTGCAAATAAAGCGGGTCATTGAGCCCCAGTTCCTGGCACAGCGCCTCTCTCTGCACGGTGGTAGCATGCTGCCCCTGCATTAAGACGGCCGGGTCGGTAGTAAAAACGTGCAACACCAGAAAAACAAACATGCTTATACCCAGCAGCACCGGCGCCAGCAATAATATTCTTTTTATTATGTAACGGGTCATTTAATCAGCTCCGTTATAAAATATAATACATTTTAAAATATAATACATTTTACAACATTTAACTGCAAAAAGAAATATGGCCCCCTCGAACCATGTAAATTACTGTAACATTCCGGCAAATAATAGAAAAAGGGGTCAAGAACCGGTTTGTAAAGATTAGCCGGTCCCGCCCCTGTACACTTTTATTTTTATTTATTTCCTATCGCCGCCTGCCTCTGCCGCCGAACAGGTTTCTCAGCAGGTATCCGTGATAGTACCACTCACCAGCCACCACTGTGCCGGCCAAAAGCAGCATACCAAAGGGATTCAATGTACCGTTATACAAAACAATGGCAAACTCCAGGGCTACCACCACGGTAATAACTGCATCTGCGACTAGAGCCGCTATATTACCATAACGCGGCAGTATTACCAGATCAGCCGTCAGGTATGAGGCTAATGTGGCTGCTATAGCTATGAGTATAGCCTCGGTCATTGTTACAGGGCTAATAAAAGGCAGTATTATACCCATGGCGGGCCCGAAAAAAAGAAACTTAGTTAAAATGCAATTAAAATGCTTTTTCATTTTCTTTTGCCCTCCAGCCAGGTTATAGCGGCTTTGGTACCAACATCCCGATCATAATGATATAGCATCTTGTGGGCCAACTCAACCCCCAGTACCCACAGGGCTGCGGTGGTCAGATGGGCTGGGGCCACTGCATCAAACAGAATAATGGAGCGGGAGGGAAATTCTTCATCTCCCTCCCAGAGCGCCACTGCCAGGGGGAGTTTGGGTAACGCCGGTATGGAGAACGATAAATCACCCAGATCAATCTGCCTGCCCCCCAGCGCCACTGCCGCCTGCCTGAATGCATCAGGCTTGTCACCGAAGATCCGGGCCAGAGGATTGGTAGCATCAATCTGAAAAGGTACATAGTGGTGTTCACCCTCTGGAAGTTCCAGGAAGGAAAGCCACCTGCCCCTAGGCGGCAAACCGCTGGCCTCACATAGGTACTGCAGTATAATAGTCCGGTCGTTGAAAGGAACTTCTTCTCCCGGGCTGTCCGCCAGGAAAACCTTGCCGCTTTCCCCTACCGTATATTTACTATTGAAATAGTTGATGGTATAATATCCGTTCGCACAGGAGGCTCCGCTACGGGGAACTACATCGGAGTGGTCCAGCAGCAGAAATTTTTTAACCGTTTCTTGATAAGCGTTAACGGGATTGCACAAATCTACCCACCCCCTCGATCAATCACTACACCGCTACGTTAAATTGCTGCGTAATCTTAACACCGTCCGCCCTTTAGTACTACAGCGTAATTTAAAGGTTAGCGGAGCCATCCTCTAGTCCCAATGGCTCCAAGCGCAAGCCAAAAGAAGACGATGAAACCGTCCCCATGGCGTAGCGCGCATATTTCAGCTGTAATAAAAATAAAGCACAATGGCGGTAACTATAACCACCGCGTACAATACCATGCTCAGCCCGCCGAAATTGGCCAGGGCGGTCAATTTGATTCCCTGGTTTTCGGCCCGCTCCCGGACGAGCCTGTATAACTCCAGCCTTCCTATAACATCCATGAACATGGCATCCATCAGATCAGGATCGCCCCTCCTGGCCATCATGCTCTCCACTGTAGTGTTAATCCACATTTCCTTTTCCTGGCTGTCGCCAGCCTCAAATCTATCCCTTAGGTGCAGTTTAAACTCCTTTTCCCTGGGCTTAATCCGCTGATAAAAAATACGCCTTTCCTCCCTGGAAAGTTCACGTATATTTTTTATCAACAGGGCCGCCTCATGCCGGGCCAGCCCACAGCCGTCGGCAAGTATTTCTTTTAGCTCTTCGGACAACGAAATCTACCTCCGGTATCAGCAACACCGCTACTATGCATTCGCCAAATTAGCTTAATATCCCTGTCTTGTTAGCAAATTAACAATGAAAATTTATAACTATGGCCAAAAACGCCACGGTGTGACCAGCGGTAAACAGTATGACCTGGGCTCGGTTCCTTCCACAAATACCGCTTCCAGGGCCTCTGCATCGCCGGGTAGCGCCAGCAAGCCGTACTCACGGCATATTTTCTTCCTGACAATCCCCGGGGGAACGGTAAAGTCTACAGCGGCAACATCCTTCAGAGCACGCTTGATAAAACCGGCCCAAATAGGTGCGGCTAGTGTTCCCCCGGTAGCCCCCACACTTTTATTTTTGTCGTCATACCCCACATATACCGCAGCCGCCAAATCAGGGGTGTAACCCACAAACCACGCATCCCTGTTGTTTTCAGTGGTCCCTGTCTTGCCCGCCGCCGGTCGCCGCAGCATCTCACCGACACCGGCGGCGGTGCCGCCAGGTCCAAGAACCCCGGTGAGCATGTCGGTGACAATATAGGCCGTTTTTTCGTCAACAGCCCTTTCCTGCCGGGGGAAATTTTCTTCCAGTACATTACCTGACGGATCAATAATGCGTTCAACAAAATAAGGCTCCGAACTGATACCACCACTGGCCAGGCAGCCGTATGCCGCTGCCATTTCCAGGGGAGTCACCTCGGAAGTGCCCAGAGCCAGGGAAAGGTATGGTCTCAACGGGCTTTTAATACCCATGCGCCGGGCATAGTCGGCAGCAACTCCGGGCCCCACCTGTTGATTTAATTTGACGGCCACCACATTGTCCGATATGGTCAGGGCTTCCTTTAGCGTAAAGGACCTATAATGATAACCGCCACCATAATCAGTGGGTTTGTAAGGAGGCGCACCGGGCTGCTCATACTCTGTCGGCTCACACTTGATGGTACTGGCCTCAGTATAGCCATTATCCAGCGCGGCTGCGTAGACGAAGGGTTTGAAAGCGGAACCGGGCTGGCTGCGGGCAATGGCGCGGTTAAAAGCCGAACGGCCCGGGTCCCTCCCACCCACCATGGCCCTGATAGCCCCCGAGGAAGGGTCCAGAGCCACCAGGGCTCCCTCCAGGGCGGTATCCTTTCCTTGTAATCCTTCTGCCAGGACTCTCTCCGCAGCCTGCTGCATATCAAGGTTAAAGGTGGTTTCAATATCATAGCCGCCGGACATTATTTCTTCCTCCAGCCCGGGATGCTTCTTTTTGACATAATCGTTAACGAGATTAACAAAAAATGCTGTTCTACCTACGGGGGTGTTTACTTTTTTTATAATCAGTTTCTCCCCAGCAGCCTTGCTTGCATTACTTTTATTAATAAATCCCAGTTCTACCATACGATCCAGAACAATTTTCTGTCTTTTTTCGGCGATCTGAAAATTCCTTGCCGGCGAGTAAACCGACGGCGCCCGGGGAATCCCCGCCAGCATGGCGCTTTCAGCCAGGTCCAGTTCCCGGGCCGGTTTGCCGAAATAAGTCCGGGCGGCCATTTCAATGCCGTAAGCCCCCTGGCCAAAATAAATCTGGTTCAGGTACATGACCAGTATTTCCGTTTTGGAATATTTCCTTTCCAACTGGACGGTAAGCACCAATTCTTTCAATTTACGCTCCACCGTACGTTCCGGTCCAAGGTATAAATTTTTAGCCAACTGCTGGGTTATGGTGCTGCCGCCTTCCACTACCCCGCCGGCCCTGAGGTTGTGATAAAGGGCACGTGCCATGCCCGCCGGATCTATCCCGTGGTGTTTATAAAATCTGGCGTCCTCTATGGCTACAATGGCGTCAAGCATCACCGGCGCAATTCCCTCCACCGTGACCGGAATGCGGTTTTGTGCGGAAACCGTGGCTATTAGCCTGCCCTCCCGGTCCAGCAGGCGGGAAGGCTCGGGAATCCTAGCTTCAGGTATGCCAAATCTAGCGGCGCAACCGGCAGAAAAAACGGTGAGGACCACTATAATAAAAAATAAAAAATGCCGCATCAACCGGATCAATAAGATCATTCCTTCAGCAAAACGGTTAGCTATCATTAGAACGATTCAAAAGCTATCATTCTATACGAGAACTTTCGACTCTAAACGGTAATATTATATCCAGTCAAGCAGTAATTTATCTTGTCTCCCACTGTCTCCTACATAAGTATACAATTGATTTCACTGGCATAATATGGTTATAATAATTAAAGACTGTGCATTTCAGGTATTTCATGATTAAATATAGATTAATATGTTTGTGATAATCAATCACCGGCAGGAGAGTGTAACATTGCTGACCGAACAACACAACATCAGCACAGGGTTGAAAAACACGGAAGTGTTTGCGCTGGTAGGCTCCAGTGGGACCGGAAAAAGCCACCGGGCTATTAAATTGGCCCATGAATGTGGAGCAGAAATAATAATAGATGACGGGCTGATTATCAAAGCAAATCAAATACTGATGGGCCATACGGCTAAAAAACAGCCTACCCGCATCGGCGCCATCAAAGCCGCCCTCTTCCTCGATAAGTCCCAGGCGGCAAATGCCAGGGAAGTTATCAATGAACTATCGCCGGAAAAGATATTAATTTTGGGAACTTCAGAGGGCATGGTGGATAAAATTGCCGAAATCCTTGGCCTACCGGTCGTCAAAAACTATATAATGATTGAAGATATAGCGTCCGGCAAGGAAATAGAAAGAGCCCGGTTGATGCGCTCAAGATATGCCAAGCACGTCATTCCGGCACCCACGGTGGAAGTAAGGAAAAGCTTTCCGGGTACGCTAATCGACCCATTAAAAGTTTTTTTGAAACCCCAGAACAAAGCCAGCCGAAAAAGCTGGCTGGAGCAATCCGTGGTGCGTCCCAACTTTACCTACTACGGCAAACTGACCATTTCCAAACAGGCCCTGGTAGCCATAGCAAGCAGGGCTGCAGAAGAAACAAAGGGCGTAAAAAGCGCCGGTAGAGTCAACGTTACCCAGAATGAGGAGGGCATAGCTGTGGAGATATTTCCTGTACTGCTCTTCGGCTCAAATCTCGCGGCCATATCCGGGGAAATACAGGATGCTGTTAAAAGGCATCTGGAATACATGACCGGTTTGTCCGTAACTTCTGTAAACGTCACAGTAAAAGATATCGCCTTTGACAGGTAACAAGCAAAAGTTTAATAATAGTAGTCAAAAACAATATGCTGCCCGGTACGGGCAGCATATTGTTTTTTATGTCCGGCTGGCAAAAACATGGTTACCTATCCTGGCCATAACCGGCAATGTCTTGATCCATTTATCCGAAGCGGTATGGGGGTTGTAAAAAAACAGGGCGCCATTGGTGGGATCCCAGCCCAGCAGAGCCTGTACGGCGGCGTTAACGGCTGTTTCGTCCGGCTTCAGGTTTATAGACCCGTCCGCCACCGGAGAAAACTGGTAAGTATTTTTATTCCTCTGCATGATAACTTCCCTCATTGATTTGGGAAAGTCAGGGCTATCCAGCCTGTTCAATATAACCGCCCCCACCGCCACCTGTCCGGTAAATGTCTCACCCCTGGCTTCCGCATATATGGCCCGGGCCAGTATATACAGGTCTTCCCTGGAAAAGTTGCCCCGGGAAAGAACCGTATTCAGATCAGCGCTCTTGCCCGGAATCACCAATACGTCACTGGGATGAATAACAGTTGTTTCAAGCTTATTGGCCTGCACCAGGGATCTCAGCGAAATATCAAAATGCCAGGCGATCCCCGATAACGTATCGCCCTCACGGACGGTATAGCAAATCATACAACTGTCAGCTAGTGCCTCAATCCCATTTGCGGTAACATCTTTCAGATTCTGTTCAGCAGTTGCCCGGCCCATGGCCTGTCCGCCCAAAATTAACAGCACCACCGCGACAACCCCGACGAATCTGGAAATTGCGGTACTCATAGGTCCTCCTTTCTTCCCAACCAGTATTCTTTACCCTAACAGAACAAAAATATACATACCACCATATGGATACATTACCATCATATGTTTCTTGATTTTATTAAATTACCATATTGTTAATTTGCCCTCCGTAAAATCTCAACATTGTGCAAAGCAAGAAAAGAGCCGCTCAAGACCCAATTATAGTGACGGCACGTTATTCCAACCATTGACATAAATTAACTGTCGCTTTACAATATAATCAATATAGCAGTATAACTGCAATTGCAGTATGGCTGCATCTGGAGGGCTGGAAAATGACTGAAATAATCCAACAGGTACAAAAAAGAATGCTGATAAGTTTAGCTCAAATAGCAAAGAGCCTTGATATCAAAGAAGGCGATCATGTTTTGCTGGAAGTGCGGGAGGGAGGAGTATATATCAAGCCCGTTGCATGGCATGACAAAACTCAGGAATATTTCTGGTCTGATGTATGGCAGCAAAAGATGAAAAAAAGTGAGGAGGCACTAAAAGAGGGAAAGATAAAAACTTTTACCAATACCGATGACTTTTTGAAAGAATTAGGTGAAGATGATGCCAATAATCATTCTGACTGAGCCGTTTGAGAAAGATTTTTGGGAGTTGTCAAATTCCGAGAGAAAACAACCAAGAAAGGCTCTGCGTTTTTTAGCGGATAACCCTAAACACCCTTCACTTCAGATACACCGGATCAAAGGAACATCTTTCTGGGAAGCATATGTCAATAAAGATATCAGTGTAGTTTTTGAGCAAAACAGCGATACTCTGGTTCTTCGCGCTATCGGTCACCACGACATATTAAAGAAAATGCTATAACATGGAGATGATTCCACCTTACCGATAAAGATTCCGACATAGTAACCCATTAACCAACTATATATGCCATTAGGGACGGGGTTGTTGACAATTTGCTAATACTTTGATAAAAATATAATCTCGGGGGGCATTGCTATTAGGAGGCCGGGCCTGGTACCCGGCGGTATGAGGGATTACCCGGGGAGATCAGTAAAGCTCCTGAAACAAAAAGACGGCCTGTACAAGGCCGTCTTTTTGTTTCAGGGGAGTTTTACGCCAGCAGCAGCAAGGCGTTGACGATTGTAGCGGCTATGGTACTGCCCCCCCGGGTGCCCGGCAAGGTTATGTATGGTACGCCTGCCTGAATTAAAACTTCCTTTGATTCCGCCGCCCCCACAAAACCCACCGGTGTACCCACCACCAGGGCGGGCCTGGCCTCTCCCCGGTCAATCATAGTGATCAGGGTAAATAGTGCCGTGGGTGCGTTGCCTATAGCCACAATGCCGTCCTGAGCCAGGAAAGCGCCTTTTTTGATGGCTGCCATTGCTCTGGTGCTTCCCTCACGGCGGGATTGCTCCACTACCTCCGGGTCACTGATCAGGCACTGGGCGGTCACCCCGAACTCATCCATCCGTCTGGTAATAAGCCCGGTACGTACCATGTTCACATCAGTCAGTATGCCACAGCCGTTACGAATGGCGTTGATACCGGCCTCCACTGCCCCCGGGGATATCTTTACCATGCCGGCGCAGCCGGGGTCACCGGTGGTATGCACCACCCGTTTGATTATTTCTCTTTCCTCAATGGGTAACAAGGCCAGTTCCGGCAGCAGCTCCTCAATAATGGCCATGCTCTTTTTTTCAATCTCTCTGGGGTCCCAGACAATATCCAACTAACTAACCTCCCCGATTCTGTCCAGCACTATATCCGCCAGTTTTTGATCAGCCCCGATATTCCTGGTCATGATAATTTCCATGCCTGGATAAATTTTTTTATGCTCTGCCAGTATTTCCGGAATATCTTCTTTCATGTGCAGCCCCATATATAAAAACAGAGGCGCCACGATTACCCTTTGCATGCCCCCGGCAGCCATACTGGCCAGGGAGGCTGGTAAATCAGGCTGGTTGAACTGCAGGGAAGCAACCTCCACCGCATCGAAATTGCCCGCCCCCGCAACCATTTCCTTTATTTTGCGTACCGTTACCAACGCCTCCGGCGATCTGCTGCCGTGGCCTAATATAATCACACCTGTTTTCATAGTCGCACTCCCTCTCAGCTTCGTTACAACGCCAGCTGCCTTAATTTTTCAATAATCCCATCCATACTGTCCAGCGCTTCTGCCGGCTCCGGAGGCCTGCGGATCAGGACCACGGGCATGCGCAGGGTCACGGCGGCTTCCAGTTTTTTATCCTGGCCGCCCTCGGCGCCGCTTTCCTTGGTTACCAGTACGTCTGCCCGGTAATGTTGGAAAAGGGCAAGATTCAGTTCATAGCCAAAAGGCCCCCGCATAGCCACAATATCACCGGCATCAACCCCCAGCCCGGTAAGCCGGTCAATAACTCCCGGGTCGGGCAGAATCCTGATTACCAGCCGCTTGCCTGCTGTGGCAGCGGCCCCGATGAAAATATCGGCGGTTTTGCTGCCCGTGGCCAGGAAAATTATATCCCCCATCCCGACGGCCAGTTCCGCCGCCTCTTTGTAACCGTTTACGGAATGGAGCAGCGGGTAGCCGGGCAGTACCTGCTCCTTCCTTTTAAAACGGATATATTTAATATTGCCTAAAGCACAGGCCCGTCTGGCATTGGCAGATACTTTTTCAGCGAAGGGATGGGAAGCGTCCACCACCGCCCGTATGTCCCGGGAAATCATCAGTTCCGCCAGCTCATTCACGTTCAGCCGGCCCCATACCACCTCCGCGCCGGTTTCGGAAGCAAGCCCGGCTCCGTAGGAAGTGGCGGTGCTCAATAATACCGGGAAGCCAGCTGCCAGTATTTGTTCGGCCAGGCTTTTTGATTCCGCCGTGCCGCCCAATACCAGAATCATAAACGGTATCCCCTGGGTGTTACCATGAAGTCCCCCAGGCGTCGGGTGCTGCTGTTGCCTACAATCACTACTGTCAGCATGTCTATCAACTGCCCGGTCATATGCTCTAGATCCGTGATCGTTACTGTTTCGTCCTCCCGATCGGCATTCCGGACCAGACCCACGGGGGTGGAGGGAGACTTGTGACGCAGCATGATCTCCCTTGCCGATCTGATCTGCTCCACTCTTTTGTGGCTGGCGGGGTTATACAGAACAATGACGAAATCCCCAGCCGCAGCGGCTTCCAGCCTTTTTTCAATCACTTCCCAGGGGGTTAGCAAGTCGCTCAGGCTGATTACCGCAAAATCATGCATCAGCGGGGCTCCCAGCCTGGCCGCAGCGGCAGTGGCGGAGGTAATGCCGGGCACTATTTCCACCTCCAGCCGGCCCAGCAGGCCGTCACCGTGCAGCATTTCCAGTACCAGGCCGGCCATCCCGTATACACCGGGGTCGCCGCTGGATACCAGCGCCACCCTTCTTCCCCCGGCGGCCAGGTCTATGGCGCTCCTGCACCGGTCGACCTCCCTGGTCATGCCGGTGCTAATTTTCTCCTTGTCTTCAATCAGCCCGCCGATGAGGTCAATATATGTTTTGTATCCCGCCACCACGTCGCATTCCCGCAATACCTGCAGCGCCCGGGGGCTTAAATGTTCCGGCGAGCCCGGACCGGTTCCCACCACCCAGAGCTTTCCTCCGCTACCGCCACCGTTATCCCGGGGTACTTTGTTTTGTTCAAAATCAGCCTGCCCCTGGGGCAGGCCAGCAGGGCCACCGGTTCGCATACTCCACCAACTCCTATTTTTTGCTGTACCAGGGGCGAAAAGGTTAAACCGGCTCCCCCGGCATCAAAAATATTCTTAATATCTTCTCTGGAATAAATAAGCAGTGGCACGCCCAGACTAGTGGCGGCCTTTTTTAAACCCGGCTCGCCAGCCTTTAAATCCACTGTCGCCAGGGACTTGATACACAACGGGCTCTTATCCAGTATTTTAAGTGACTCCCGGATAGAGTCGAGAATTTCACCTGCTCCGGCCCCCTTGCGGCAGCCAATACCCACTACCAGGTTACGGGGCCTGAGATAAAGAGTCCGCCCCCCCTGAGGCGTCAAATTCCTACCGGTAATCAACACCTTCCAGTCCACCGGGGGGCCGTCCTGCTCCTCCATCAATATAAAGCCCCGGGGAATTTCCGGCAGCCGGTACTCGGCATACAGCCCAACCCTGCCCCCGTTAACCAGGGCGGAATTGACACCGCGCACGGCATCGAAGGGCTCCATGGCCATATGGTAATCCCTGGCCAGCACGTCCACCGCCCCCAGGCCATGCACATCCGTGGCGGTGGTGATGACGGGAACGGCACCGATAATCCCGGCCAGCTCCCGGGCCAGATCGTTTGCCCCGCCCAGGTGCCCGCTGAGGGCGCTGATTACAAATCCGCCCCCCTCGTCCAGTACCACCACCGCCGGGTCGGTACGCTTGTCCCTGATATGGGGGGCCAATACCCGCATAACTATACCCAGGGCCATGATCATTACCAGCCCATCGTAGGCGTCAAACAGTCCTCCTGCCGCTTCCGCCAGGGGCACCGACAAAATATCTGCGCCTTCCCGGGCGTATGCCTCCGGCAGCAGCAGCCGGACTTCGTGTCCTTTTGCCCTCAGCCCTCCGGCTACGGTACAGGCCAGCCCCGATCCCTGACGGGTTATGGCCACCACGGCCAGCTTCATCGCCGGGCACCTCTCATCCTTCGGCCTTTCTATACCCGTGGGAAAAACCGGGATCATACAGTTTGGAACGGTCATATTCCGCCCCAAACACGTCCCCCACCATGATCAAAGCCGTTTTAGTAATGCCGGCCGCTTTAACCAAGCCGGCTATGTTTTGCAATTCGCCCCGCAGCAGCCGCTGTTCCGGCCAGGAAGCTTTTTCCACCACCACCACCGGGGTTTCCGGCTGATATCCGCCGGTGATTAGCTGGTCCACCACCTCTACGATCTGCTGAACGCTCAGAAAAATGCACATGGTGCTGCGGTGGGAGGCCAGGGATGCCAGCTTTTCCCTTTCCGGTACCGGGGTTCTTCCCTCCATGCGGGTCAGTATCACCGTCTGGGTAACTCCCGGCAGGGTAAGTTCGTGGGGAACCGCAGCCGCAGCGGCAAAAAATGAGCTCACCCCGGGAATTACCTCAAAGGGTATGTCATTTTCCTTAAGAGCGTCCATCTGCTCCTGGATGGCGCCATAAAGGGCGGGATCGCCGGTATGCAGGCGGGCCACTGTTTTTCCCTCCAGACGGGCGCGCCGGATAACTTCCAGCACCTCGTCCAGGGTCATGCCGGCACTGTTGTGTATTTCCGCCCCTGGCCTGCAGTTTTTCAGCAGTTCCGGGTTTACCAGCGATCCGGCATAGATGACCACATCAGCCCCGGCCAGCAGCCGGAGTCCCTTAACTGTTATCAATTCCGGGTCTCCCGGCCCGGCCCCGATAATATATACCATCACCCTACCCCCTTTTCCGTACGATGAGGAGGGACATATAATCCATCGTCACCCCGTCCAGCTCGTCCAGATCTGTTACGTAGAAGCCATCCGGATAGCCGCAGCGGTTATACAGTACGGCGTTATTACCCAGCCCCATGTCTTTAAGCAGCTTCACCACTTCGGGCAGCCGCCGGTTAACCTTCATCATCACTACATTGTCGAATTTTTCCAGTATATCCCTGAGCGTTTCAATACCGTACGCCGCCGGCACCACAGCCAGGGTTTCGTCCCCCTCTACCAGCGGCTGCTGTAAAAGCGAGGAACAAGCCGCCATGGCAGTAATACCCGGCACTGTCTCCACCGGCAATTCCGGGTGATTGTTTTTAAGGTGGGCCAGCAGATAGCCATATGTACTGTAAAACAGGGGGTCTCCGATGGTTACAAAGGACACCATTTTACCTTCCCGGACCAGGGCCGCCACCGACTCCCCGGCAGCCGCCCAGGATTCTTCCAGCACCTTGCGGTCTTTAGACATGGGAAAGGAAAGCTCCAGTGTTTCAATATCGGCTTTTAGAAAGCCCTTCACCACCAAAAGCGCCAGACTATCCCGGTCGGCGTAAGACTTGGGCACACAGATTACGTCTGTCTCCTGCAATATCCTGAAAGCCTTTATAGTTATTAATTCAGGGTTTCCGGGACCAACCCCGATACCGTAAAATTTACCGGTCATCCCCTTCCTCCTCTTTCCATGCGGTAATAATGTAAACGGGATTTAATCCCCGCATAATATGACTTTTTCCAATCCTCTCCGCCCTGGCCACAGAAACCTGTATAATATCAGTCTGCCAGGGGGGTTTGAGGCATTCTATGGCTCCAGCCAGGGTTTCCAGGCTTACTGAATTAATCACCAGCCTGCCCCCAGGAAGTAGTCTAGTCTTTACTATTTCTACAACATTAGAAAGTTTGCCCCCGGAGCCGCCCACGAAAACCCGGTGCGGCGACGGCAGGCTGCCCAGAGCGCCCGGGGCTTCACCGGCCACCACGGTTATATTGTCCAGGCCGAAATGCTCCGCGTTTTTACGGGTCAGTTCCAGGCCCTCGGGGGATCTTTCCACCGCGAATACCTGGCCGCCTGATGCAAGCCGGGCCGCTTCCACGGAAATGGACCCGGTGCCGCTGCCCACATCCCATATAATCATACCGGGGCCCAGCCGGGCCTTGGCCAGGGTTACCACCCTGATTTCCTCTTTGGTTATGGGAACCTTACCCCGTATAAAGCTGTCATCGGGAATACCCGGAGAAGCGTAACTCCAAATTTTACTCATCAACAATCACCATAACGCAATTATGCCTGTTCCCTTCGGGGTAACCGGTTAAATCTTTAATTTTCAAACCCGTCACCTTTTCGCCGGGCAGGGTGAGGTCAGTGCACACAAAGGACGCTCTCTCCCCCAAGCCTGCTTCCGTCAGCAGCTCTGCCAGCCTGACTGGGGTCGACTCCGGGCCGGTCAGCACTGCCACCTTGGAGCTATTCTTGATAACCTCCACCAGCGCTCCGGTATCCCGGCCGTGGGCGCTTAGTATCACTGCGTCCTGCCAGGGCATGGCCAGCCTGGCAAAGGCCTCCTGCACCGCACTTATGCCAGGTATAACCTCAATATCCTCCGAATCGAAATGCCGCCTTAAAAAATCCAGTATCCCGTACATCCCGGGATCCCCTGTGGCCAGGACGGCCACATTCAAATGTCTTCTATCTTTGATAAATTGTACCGCATCAGTTAAATTGTTGACCAGGGCAAAGGTCTCCCTATCCCCAGAGGCAAAAGTTTCCAGATGACGCCTGCCCCCCAGCAGCACTTCCGCCCGGGTAATGGCCGCCCGGGCCGCTCCGGTAAGGCTTTCCCGCCCCCCGGGGCCGACCCCGATCACGGTAATTTTGTGCATCCCAGCACCTCCCCGATATCCCTGGCGGCCCGGTCCAGCCCCAGCACCCTGCCGTTCATGGCCAGCATGGCAGTGCCTATGGTCATGGAACCTTTAATATGCTCCCCGGCCTTTTTACTGGCTATTTCGGCCAGGTGACTAAACAGGAAGCCGAACCCCTTGCTTTCCATATCAGCCACCAGCCCTTCCAGGGTATTGGCCCCCATAATCTCCCCGACAAACTTACTGTCCGCGCCGTGCAAAGCAGCATGGGCGGCAATAATCTCCCTGCGGGCATCAGCCATTCTGCTGTGGGTGTGGAATATGCCGCCGGCAACCTTCACCAGCTTGCCCACATGCCCCCACAGAAGTACTTCCTCTATGCCATGATCAAGGCAGCAATCCAGCATAAAACCTACAAAGTTACTCATTTCCAATACTGTTTCAGGATTAAAGCCGTATTGCTTTTCCGCCGCCTGCTGCCCCATCCGTCCCGGTGTCAGCACAACCCTCCGGTGGCCCAAAGCCACCGCCTGCCTGACCAGAGGCACCAGCGATTCCTTGAAGGCTTCCTCGGACATGGGACGCACTATGCCGCTGGTGCCCAGTATGGAAATCCCCCCCAGGATGCCGAGCCTGGGGTTTAATGTACGGGGGGCCACCTCTTCCCCACCGGGAACGCTGATTATAACCTCCACCCCCGCATCACCAGGCATCGCCCGGGCCAGGGCAGCAGCGATCATCCTGGCGGGCACAGGGTTTATGGCCGGCTGGCCCACCGGCACCTGCAGCCCTGGCCGGGTAACCCGGCCCACCCCGGGACCTCCCTTAAGGGTTACCCCCCCGCCGGAGGCGGGGCATAAATCCACCACAATATCCAGTCCATGGGTAACATCCGGGTCGTCTCCGCCGTCCTTTACCACCACTGCCCTGGCGCCGTCCCCTATTAATTCCACCGATTTTATATCAATTTTGATCGGATCGCCATTGGGGTTGTAGATAACCGCCTCCCGGAGGGTTTTCCCGCCGTGGAGGAGCCGGGCGGCAGCATAAGCTGCGCCGGCGGCACAGGCGCCGGTGGTAATGCCGCAGCGCAATTCTTTTTTATTTTTAAAATCCGGCTTTTCGCTCATTGCACTCTCCTCACCCCTGCAACATCCTGATATCCACGTCAACCAGCAACCGGTAAGGCCGGCACATCTGGAATATCCTCGAAGTGGTACGTTCACCCAGGTGGGCTTCCAAATTTTCCAAACTTATGTTAGTGGTAATAACTGTCGGCAAACAGTAATTCAAACGGTAGTTTATTATGGAATATAGTTTATTACGCGTCCAATCCGTATAATTGTGAGCGCCGAGATCATCAAGAATAAGCAGCGGTATTGCCCGGGCAGCATCCATCACTTCCTGCTCGGAATACCCCATCTGTTTGCCGGCATCATAGGTAGCCCTGATTCGATCCAGCATGTCCGGCACCACAGCAAACAAAACAGGATGTCCTCTTTCCAGTAAAGCATTGGCTATACAACATGCCAAAAAAGTTTTACCGCTACCCACCTGGCCGGTGAATAAAAGCCCATTGATAGTTCCGTTCTTTTCCGGAAAGTTCTTAACAAAGTCCATGGCAGCATTATATGTCAAACGTGCGGATTCCAAATAGCTGAATCTCTTGTCGGGATCAGTCTTTGTTTTGGGATAATATTTAAAATCAAAGCTATTAAAAGTAAAATTTCTTACAGCAGGTGGCAAACATGATTGTCTGTATAAATTATCCAGCATCTTTTCTTTAGCACAGCGGCAGGGTATGGCATAATTATCCTTAAAAATCAGCCCCCGCCCCTGACATAAAGCGCATTCCTCAGCCATCTAACACTTCCCCTTATATCAAACAGCCGGTGGATAAGCCGGCTGTTTTAGCTCATGTATAATTGTTTGATTAACTCTCTTTTTTTATGATCCGGTGATTTTTCATCGTCCGCCGCGGCAACCTTGGGCTGGCGGCGTCCCCCGCCGGCATGTCTGTCTTTAAAACGTCTATCGTAATCTTCAATCTCTTCCACCGTGCGAAGATTGTTTTTCACCCACTCCAGAATAATCGAATCCACATATTTAAAGTTTCTTATCCCCATTAAGACTGAGCGGGAAAGGGCTTCCCTCACCAGCAACGGCCCTGCCTGCACCGACCACTGGTCAATTTTTTCAACCTCAATGGGTGAAAGGGGCCGGCCGAATTCTTTTTCAAATGAACGATACAGAGTACCTATTTCTTCCTTTTTCCTGGTGCCCCTTGCCAAAGCCTGGTTGGCTTTTTCTATCTCCTTTACCCTGGCGCTGGCCCAGAAATCAGAGAGCTTTTCAAAAAGAGGTTCGAAATCGTAGCCGGTTTTAACCTCGTCAGCCAATTCGTCATAATAGTGGGTAAGGGCAAGCATATCCTTGGTCTGCAATGAACCAAGCGCCTCCCGTATTTCTTCGGCATTACAGGAAAGATAGCAGCACAAGATCTCAGGCGTGGGGTAATGCTCCTTCTCTTCGTAACGCAAACGGAGCATCTGGATCAACAGCATCATTTCACCGTCACTGATGCCCATGCCCTTGTAGTGCTTCAATAAAAGGTTTGGAATACCAGTTACCCCAAAAGAACATAGGTCCGCCCCGTAAGCCGCGGTAATATTTCCCCTGTACTTCTTTATGGTCCGGTTTTTTAGCGTCATATCACACCTCGGCTTAAAAATAAAAAGTGGTATCCCGAACTTGCCCGGCCTGCTTAAACAACCTCAGCCCCCAGTACGGTTTCCATCTGCTTTAGCGCCCACTGGTGGGCGTC
The DNA here is from genome assembly GCA_964643075.1 of uncultured Peptococcaceae bacterium. Classification (GTDB taxonomy): domain Bacteria; phylum Bacillota; class Desulfotomaculia; order Desulfotomaculales; family Desulfocucumaceae; genus Desulfocucumis. The sequence continues at coordinate 74,561 of CAZXQO010000004.1, read as the reverse complement.
CATGTCAAATGAGGTTACACCGTTCCTGTATACAACTACCTTGTAATTCCGGTTGCACAGTTCTTCCACGGTATACAGAACACAAATATTGGTGCAAACCCCTACCACTTCCACCAGTCCGGGATCCAAATCCCTGATGATAGTGTTTAAGTTGGTACGGAAAAAACCGCTGTACCTGCTTTTTAAAACTTTTATGGCGAAGGAATGCTCTTCCACCTCATGCTCTATTTCTTTAATCAGGCGGGCGCCTGGTGTTCCATACACGCAATGTACCGGGAACCGTTTAAATTCAAAGTCCTCGGGGTCATGGGCATCCATGATAAATATGACCGGCAGCCCTTCTCTTACATACTCCCTAATCTTTTCCAGCACCAGGGGAACTATGTCCAGGGCCTGTCGTCCACAGCTAAGAGCTCCGTCCTGATTGATAAAATCATTCAGCATGTCCACCACAATCAGCACCTTTTTGCTCACCAAGACACCCCTCCAATAGCAAACCGGTTATCACTTATTCTTTATTTTTATTTTTTTTCCTGCAGGTTTATATAAATGGTCCGCCGGCTTATAAAATTTGTAATTCGCCAGTTATCCATTGATTAGATTATAAAAAAAGTCATTTGGTGTCGTTCATGAACCTCTGACTAATGAAGGTACTCCTGAAATAGTTTCAAGGGTATGGTGACCTCCCAGCGGCTCCTCCATTTCATGGTGCCAGGTATACTGGTTAGGAATATATATACAGTTAAAACCTGCCTTAAGGCCTGGGTTTATATCCGATTTTATGCTGTTCCCCACCACCCAGGAGGAGCCGGGGATTAACATGTGGGCACCGGCAATTTCAGCATATTCCCGGTGGGTCTTTTCTTTTAGTACATAAATTTTTTCAAAAAAAGGTGTTAGACCGCTCCTGGTCACTCTCTCCAATTGAACGGAGGGATCACCTTTGGTGGCAAGATAAAGGGGGTAATCCGCAGACAGTTCTTCCAACGCTTCCCCCACACCGGGTATCAATACAGGCGACTGGTCAAATACCCACCAACCCATATCCTCAACTTTACGCCTGGCATCATCACTTGCCTTAATTTTCTTTATATTACAAAAGTGGTCGTAGGTTTGCGCCATGGCGTGAGGAAAACATTCTTTCAAAAAACCGCCGTATTTCTGAACATTCTCTATATCCGCCCGATCCAGTACATCCAGCACCTCTTCCAGGGGAAACCCCAGCTTCACCATGTACCGGGCATATTTTTCCCTGGCCATTTCGAAGAATAGCGTGGTCTGAACCAGTGTATCATCAAAATCTATTAGAATACCTACAGACATAAACCACACTTCTCTTACATATTTCGCAATATATACTTCGCCCCGGAGCTTATATTTTCCTGCTCCGGCTAAATGCTTTTCACAACCGATTGCCTCCGGGAACTATTAAGGAAAGGGGACACACCTCTATTTGGAGTCTGACTTTTGGGTCGGAGGAATGTCCCCAACGTATGAAAGGGGACACACCTCTATTTGGGGTCTGACTTTTGGGTCGGAGGAATGTCCACGAATTATATAAATCCTCCGCCCCTAAGGGACGGAGGATTTTTAATGAGTTCGTAATAACCTGCGCTACAGCTACTACAAGTATCTGCGCAACCTGCTGCAATCTTTCGACTACAACAGATTATTACGACACCTGCAATAACCTTTGCTTGACTATCATGGATATTTTTTAAGACCTGTGACAATCTCTCGACTGCCACAAATCCCAGTTTATAAACCGCATCTGCTGCGGCAAATAAAACATCAACATCCATGATAATCTTAGCCCGGCCAGTAAACATCCCTTACGACCATATGACAATCTTTAGGACTGCCATACAGCCTGCCGGAACATCCACCAGTCTTCCCTCCGGTTGACTCCGGGCCATTTGACCCGGTATCAGCCTTCGGCCGACTGTTACAGAGCCGTTACGACCCTGCAACAATCTTGGCCCGGCCATTGCGAACCCGATGACAGTATTATGGACAACCCGACACTGAAATATAGCCGGCAATTGTTGCCAGCTTTAAATAAATATTTAATCGGGACTCCAGGCGCCCCTGACAAAATCACAACCCGTCCTGTTTAATTTTACCATGGCTTGCACTATATGCCACCTCGCTCTATTATGCATCACAATTAACAATAATGCCATCATTTTTATTGAATTAATTACTATTTTGTGTTACAATCTCACATGAAAATGATGGTAATATCTTATTTCATACAGTATACTGTATCTTGAGGAATACTTCTAACGGACTTTTAAAAAGTACTATTACTGCTAACAATATACTGAGCGGGTAGTTTGCCGAAAATAAACGATAGATTTGCATCATAAAATTATGCCGGGCAATTAAGAAAAATAAACAATAAATAAAGGAGTGCTGTTCATGACACTGAAAATTGGTATTAACGGTTTTGGCCGTATAGGCCGCAATGTGTACAGGGCCGCCATGAAGTTTCCCGACAAACTGCAGATAGTGGCTGTCAACGACCTCACCAGCGCCGCAACCCTGGCTCATCTTTTAAAGTATGATTCGGTGCACGGCATATTATCCGAAGACGTGAAGGCCAACGAAAACGGTTTTACCGTAGGCAATAAAGAAGTACGGGTGTACGCGGAAAAAGACCCGGCCAATATATCCTGGAAAGATTTGGGCGTGGAAATCGTAGTTGAATCCACCGGGCTTTTTACCGAGCGGGACAAAGCAGCTGCCCATCTACAGGGTGGCGCCAAAAAGGTGCTTATTTCCGCCCCGGCCAAAAACGAGGACATAACCATTGTTATGGGAGTTAACGAGGATAAATACGATCCCGCCAAACATAACGTGCTGTCCTGCGCCTCCTGCACCACCAACTGCCTGGCCCCCTTCGCCAAGGTGTTGCACCAGAAATTCGGCATCGTACACGGCATGATGACCACCGTGCACTCCTACACCAACGACCAGCAGATACTGGACCTGCCGCACAAAGACCTGCGCCGGGCCAGAGCTGCCGCCGAGTCCATCATACCCACCACCACGGGAGCGGCCAAGGCTGTGGCACTGGTGCTGCCCGAGTTGAAAGGAAAACTGAACGGCATGTCCATGCGGGTTCCCACCCCCAACGTATCCGTGGTGGACCTGGTGGCCCAACTGGAGAAGACTACCACTGTGGAAGAGGTAAACGCCGCCCTCAAAGCAGCTGCGGAGGGAGAACTGAAGGGCATCATGGATTACAGCGAAGCTCCTCTGGTATCCATCGACTACAACGGCAACCCCCATTCATCCATTGTCGACTCTCTTTCCACCATGCTCATAGACGGCAATATGGTGAAAGTTATATCCTGGTACGATAATGAGTCGGGTTACTCCAACAGGGTAATTGACACTGCCCTTTACCTGCAATCTAAAGGACTATAGACGGGGATAAATTTTTTAGCAGCTTATTTACTACTGATACCTAAAACAAATAAACCACACAAAAACCCTGCGGGCTATTCAAGCCGGCAGGGTTTTTTAATGAACAGATCCCGTTATGATTTAAATATTTAGTCTTTAACATTTGATTTTAATAATTAATGTTAGTGTGTCATAAAATGTCTTTATTAGTCGTTACTTGTGTCTTTCACACTTACAACGTCGAATCATTATAGTATGCTTGTATGTATCTATATGGTAAGCTTATATAGGACAAAGTCGAGCGGTGAACCTCCTCCGGAACAATCCCGGAGGCCTCTGTTTCTCATTATTGGGTACAGAGCTGAAATTACCTCCTTAATTAAAGGAGCGAAAATATGGATTTAGTTAAACCTTTTATTGAACATATTCTTTATCCAGTCATGGAAAAATATAAAGGCAACCAGATACGATATAACATATCTGAATTGCAGCAATCTCAAAAATTAAAACAATATCAACTCCGCAGAATGCAGAATGAGAAACTAAAAAAATTGCTGCTTGAGTGTATTGCACATGTTTCTGCATATCAATCGTTTGCGAATCTCAGAAATCATATTGAATCGGATGCATTGAATGCTTTATCTAATTTTCCAGTATTAGATAAAAAAACATACCGAAAGAATCCGAATGCATATTTAAACCAAACTGTTTCTAAGAACCACTTAATTGCAAATCGTACCGGTAGTTCTACCGGTGAACCTGTAAGATTCTTTATTGACCGATCTACAGTTGAATATTACGAAGCTGCCCGTTGGCGTGGGCTTTCATGGTGGGGTATTTCACCAGGCAGCCGCAGTGTCATGATCTGGATATTAGCTTATCAATGTATTAATCGAAATATGCACATAAGCGCAGAGAATGCTATCATGGAAGTTGTAGATTCGAAAATGATGCAGCCTCTCCCATTCGGGCAAAGCGGATTGCTTCTGGTTACCGACCTAAACAATTTCTCCATGCGCTGTTCTGCAGCAGCGGAAGGATTGGAACTGTCAAAGACGTCCCCGGCCAGCAAAACCGCATCGACCTGCTGATCTGAGGCAATACGGCATATCTCATCGACAAATTCTTCCTGTTCGCTGGAACGGCTGCGCCCTTCCAGGCTGCGTCCCAGGTGCCAGTCGGAAGTATGCAGGAAGCGCAAGAAACATCACCCAAACTTAATTAATTTTATTGTTGCATTCTTCCGTCACCGGTTTTTTCCCTTCCATACGTAAACTATTTTGGCAAGAAAAAACCACTCTTCTTCCGCCAGGGAAGTTGAGTGGCTACTTTTTTAGCCACGAGAAGACTTCCGTAAAATGCTGCATTTATTTTTTACTGCATAATATTTTTGGCGATCTCTTCTTTTAGAACAATAAAGCGTTTTAAGAGTTCCAAGGAGGCCTCGGACATCTCCCCGGCGGCGTCAGCACGAGCTTCCTTCACCAGGGCAGCACCCGATGCATGTACCCGGTGGTGAGGTCCGCCTATAGCCCGCCAAGCAGGTAAATGCCCGAATTTTTTACCACCGTCCCCGTTGTACCAGTGTCCGAAGGCGCACTCAGTGTGGTCTGCCACTTTTTCATTCTTGCCAGCCTTTACGGCAACTGTGTTAAGGAACCGGGCGTGCTCGAATAGCCTGGCCGCCAGAATGTGAATTGGCGTCTCTTCAATTATTCCTGCAAAGAGAGCCTCAAGAACAGGTAGAGCAGCCTCACGGACTTGATTGGCGTTAACTGAACATGCATTCCCAAATCCCGTTATTTCAGCCAATCGTTGGCCTGACTGGGCAAAGTCGCCGACGGTAGCGGTTATTTGCTGGATAGCTGCCGATATGCCTTCAATTGCACCGGATGCAGACATCATTCTATCTATGCTTTGCCGGACACTATCAGATGCAGAAGCTACATGCTTTGCATATCCGCCAAAGGAGTTTTTAATTTCCCGGCTGCTGCTTATTGCTGTTTGAGATAAGTGCTCCATTTCTGTAGATAAGTTTTTCACTGTACTTACCGCATCCTTGGTGTTTCCGGCTAGCTTTCCAACCTCCTGGGCCACCACGGCAAAGCCACGGCCATGCTCCCCCGCCCGGGCGGCCTCAATAGCAGCATTTAACGCTAACAAATTCGTCTGGTCGGCAATATCGGCAACCTGTTCACCGATCTGACCAATCTTGTCAAGCCGGTGGCCGACTTCGTTTAACTGATTCCCGACATTCTCTATCCCGGTTGCTACACTTCCTAATAGCCTTTCCATTTCCGCCAGGGCTGCCTGGTTGACCCCAGACAGGTTGTTCAATTCATAGTGCGTTGCCGCTGTTTCTTCAACAGAAGCATTTATTTCCTGGATAGACGCCGAAAGCTCCTGGGCTCCCACCGCCTGGCGTTCAGACTCCCGGGCGGCCTCGTCTGCCTTGAGCCTGCTCCACAAGGCCAGAAGCTCTGTATGGCTCATGATAAACCGGCCTACTGCAAGGCCAAAGAACAAGTCACCTGATTGATTACTAACGCTGCTATAGGCTATATTTTGTTTTTTAAATAAACCCATTTTTCCACTCCCATAATACAAATAACATCTGGTACATCTAATTTTTCTCTTTCGATGGTAGTTTTGCCCTTGCGAAACAGATTAAATATGTACATCGAATATTATAAAACCATATGTATACAAATTACAACAACAATAAACCGTCAATGTATTTTTTTTGTCTAATAAATATTCACAGTGGTATTTAATGTCGATATTTGTTGAAAATACTGCAAGGAAAAACATGCACACAATCAGAAAAGTAAAGTGTTTTTCTCAGGGTGAAGTTGCTCTTCGTGCAGGTTTTACTCCCTCTTATTGGGGATACCTTAGAAGAGATCAGAAAACCCTTCTGTAGAACTTGTTGAGAAAGTAGCGGCAGATCTTGAGATTGAACCGCATATTTTATTTGTCGATTCATCCACCGAGTGAAAATGATAAAAAACTTACCATTTGCTATTTTCTATACATAACGGGCAACCTTCTTGTTAAGTGAAATCTATAAACAAAAATTTGTTGTTCCTGCCAGACCAACGGCACGGGACTATTCATTCTGTAACATCTTCCGCCTGCAGTCTCCCGTCTTTCAAAAGACAGGCCCGGACGTAGCGGATTGCGCTGCCGGGTATGCTTTCCGGCAGCAGTTGTCTGATGGCAGCCGGCCTTTTGATGCCCGCCTGCTCCATGGCCAGATATATCTGCCGGCGCATAGGCCACGGCACCAGATCGTCGATATTAATCCTGTTTTCCGCCACCAGCCCCGCCAGATAACCCTCCACCACGTCTTCCGGGAAACCCAACCGATAAGCGATGGCCTGCGCTGACAAACCTTCCTTGAAGAGACCTTCAATATTGTCCGCCACTAATGAACCCCTTGCGAACCTGGAAATTGCCTCAATCTCCGCCCCGGCGGGTGCTCCAGCCTGACCCACCCCGTCCGGGCCGGTTGCATGACCACCGGCACAGGTCTGGATTATATTTATCAACTGCTCCCCGAATCTGTCTATCTTTTTTTCGCCAAGCCCTTTAACCTTCATCAATTCCGCCCGGGTAAGCGGCTTCCTATCGGCCAATTCTACCAGGACCCTGTCATGGAAGAACACATATGGCGGCATTGACTCTTGACGGGCCAGCCCGGTCCTGAAATCCTTCAGCCTGGCCAGCAGTTCCCCGTCCCTGGGCTGTACTTCCGCACCAGTGCTAGCGGAGGTTTTTACCCTGGGTAAAAATACATCCCTCACCGGCAACGCTTCACCGCTTTTAAGTATATCATCGCCCCGGGGCGTCAGCACCACCACCGGATATTCATCCCCTGCCACCCCCAGAAAACCGTCCCCTATTAACTGGTTGATCAGCCCGCGGACCGCTGCGGCGGAAAGGCTGGACAATTTGCTGTAACACTCCAGATTGTGGTACCCCCATCCGGTGATATCCCGTGCCCGGGAACCTCTCAGCACGTCCGTCAGCTTCTTTTGTCCCAGGGGCCGGGGAAGTTCTTTTACGGCGGCAAAAATCTCCAGGGGTAAAAGGGACACCGGCATTCTGCCGCTGCCGGTGTCCCTGCAGTTGTCACAGCACACCTCCACCCGCTCCGGTACGGATTCACCGAAATAATTTAAAAGTAAGGACCGGCGGCAGCCACTGTGGTGTATCCAGTTAAGCATGGACGCCAGCTTCTCTTTTCTGGCCGCAGTTCGTTGCCTGAGTTCATGCAGAACACTATTCATCAACGGGCCGGTGGGAGAGCGGGAACCGGCTTCCAGGTACAGGCTGTCCCCGTTCCGGTCGGCCAGCCGGGCTACCTGCAGCCTTTCCAAAATGGCCAGCAAAAGCCTTACTTTTATCTCATCAATATTCTTCTGCTCCAGGGCGGCACAGGAAATTACGGACACGTCGCCCTGCAGGCATTCCCTGTACACACGCCAAAAATTAATAATATCTTCTTTGCCCAGGGCATCGTTATCTATAATCCACTCCTGCAGCTGCCGGTCCCGTTGAGTGAACAAAAGGGAACACCTGGCAGGCTGTCCGTCCCTTCCCGCCCGCCCCACTTCCTGGTAATATGCCTCCATGGAAGAAGGCATACAATAGTGAATAACAAAGCGTATATCCGGTTTGTCTATACCCATGCCAAAGGCATTGGTGCAAACCACCACATCAATTCCGCCCTGCAGGAAATCCTCCTGGACCCGGCTTCTCCCGGCGGGCTCCAGGCCGGCATGATAGGCTGCCGCGGTCATTTTTAGGTTATTACTCACCCACTGGGCCACCCTTTCCGCTTCCTTTCTGGTGGCCACGTAGACAAGGCCGCTTCCCCGGCGTCCGGACAATAGTCTTTGCAGCTCTGCCAGCTTGGCCCCGTCGCTGTCAAAATTACCCGCGCTGTAATACAAGTTTGGCCTGTCGCTACCGCTGATAACTCTGTGCGCACCGGGTATGCCCAGTTGTTCCAGGATATCCTTTTGTACGGCGGGCGTGGCGGTAGCGGTCAGGGCCAGTATTACCGGACTACCCGGAATCTGTTCGTAAAATTCCCGTATATATAAATAATCCGGCCGGAAATCATGCCCCCAGTGGGAAATGCAGTGCGCCTCATCCACAGTTAGCAGGGATACCTTCAACCTGGCCAGTTGAGCCAGAAACATACGGCTTTTCAAACGTTCCGGTGCAACGTATACAATTTTGTATTTTTCCCTGCCCATCTCTTCCAGGCGCCGCCTTTGTTCTTCAGGAGCAAGCTGGCTGCTGATGTAGGTGGCCTGACTGAGATTTTTACCGTACAAGGCATCCACCTGATCCTTCATCAGTGCTACCAGTGGTGATATAACCACCGCAATCCCCGGCAGCATAAAGGCAGGAAGCTGGTAGCACAGTGATTTACCCAGCCCGGTAGGCATTACCGCCAGTACGTTATTCCCGTTCAGTACCTTTTCCACAACCTCTTTCTGTCCCTGGCGAAAGCAGGTAAAGTTAAAATAGTGTTTCAATGCTTCTTCCGGTGAATACTGACTGCTCAAAACAGCTCCTCCAATTTGACATGAACTATTAAATGTATAAATTTCTTCCATTGCCCCCCTTTTCCTTTTCATAATCGACAATATGTTTCCGTAATAAAAAGAATGGCAGGAAATCCTGCTATTTAGCTACCACCTATCTATCCCTGGGCCAGTGGCATCATAGTATATCATAAACATCATCGTCGGCCAGCGTCTGGAATAAGCAGATAAACCCCGCCGGAAGGGCGGGGTTTATCTGCGGTTCTACTATAATTTCAGCATTCTCACCAGCATGGTGGCGGCCTCACCCCTGGTGACCATTTTGGCCGGAGCAAATTTACCGCTTTCTGCGGGCATGATGCCAAGACCCACCGCAGCGGCTACATAACCGCGGTAATCCTTGGGCACGGAGGCGGCGTCCCCCACGGACAGGTTAAACAGTTCCGGCAGCCGGGCCAGCTTACCGTAACCCTTGGCGTTGATCAGCAAGCGTGCCATCAGCAGCCTGTTAACGCCGCCCTCCGGATTTAAGGACATTCCTTTTTCCAGAATGCCTGTGGTCAGGGCTAAATCCATATATTGTTTATACCACTCCTCGCCGGTATTGGGAACATCACCGTAATAACCCTGTTTGTCCGCTTTCACCAGCATGACCACCAATTCGGCCACGGTAACCGTCTCGCCGGGGCGGAATTTGCCCCCATCCCCGCTGACAATCCCTTCGGAGGCCAGCAGCAGGATATCCTGTTCGTCGGAAGTGCCGGATATATCACTGAAAGTTTTATCCTTCTTGAGTACCGGTTTGCCGCTGTAGTCTATTTCCGCGCCGGTTGCGGCATCATACATGATGTCGTATCCCCCCGGAACATAAAAGACAAGATAGAATTTATTTTCATCTTCGCCCCCCCTGTCCCAGGGGCTGTTCATCATGGAATATGATTTTTTAAGCGGGTGCTCAACAAGATACTTTTGGTTAATAGTTTGAACATCCATTACCTTTTCCGGGTCGGGAAACCGGGTATCCAGCCAGCTCATATTATAATCGGTAACCTCGCCGGTAGTGGAGTCAACCCGGACCCTGAAACCGTTTTCCGGATAAACTATACCGTTGACCAGCCTGACGTAATTAAACCAGTAGCTGCGAGCAAGGGGAGACTTGCCAAATTTTACCCACGGGCCAATTTCTGGCTCTACATCCCTCAGCGCCACTTGTCCGGCTTTCCCCGGCTGCAGCCTGCTAATGGTGTCCAGGGCGATTTTCTCCGCCTGCTCTTGGCTGAACTTCACTTCAGGCTCTTTGTAATATTCCACATCATCGTAATTATAGTTGAATGATAACAATTCTCCGTTAAAGGCATTGACCTCGATACTCATATCATTCTTTTTTTCTTTATCTTCATAGGAAAACCTCCAGAGCCTTAAGCCGGGGACATCATACTTTCGATCCAGATTCTTGGAAGTTATTATAAAGCCATCAGGAACCTTAACGGCAGCCTCCGCCTTTTTTTGAGCTTCGTCAGCCGGCAGCATGCCCTTCATCTCCTGCACGGCCCTGTCCTCCTCAGGGGTCATGACTTTTTGCTCTGAGGGTAGCTTGAACATCATCCCCATGTCACCGGCACTCCCGCCGTATTCGTCCAGCATAAAATTTTTTTCCCGGGGGTCGTAGAGTTCACCGGTAAAGGCATCAATAATAAAGCTTCCCGGCAGTTTGGGGCGGTATACCAGTTTCAGCGGCCCGGCCTGATCCGGATCATTCCCCGGGCGGGGCATAAAATAGGTCAGCTCGAACCCACCCTTGTCCAAAAATATTTCCCTGGCTTTGCCATCGGAAATGATGCCCTGGGGGGAGGGCAGTACCAAGGCATCGTTCCAGTTACTGTTAAATCTGACTACTTCCCCGTTCTCACCGTTAACCGCCATGTTGATCCCCTGGCTGGCCACCGGAATGCCACTGTAAGTGCGCATAAAATTAAAATTGTATTCCAACGGATAGTCCCTGTCCCTGAAAACAGCAACCTCGTATGGTGGAGGCGGGGACAGCACCGTTTGCCCGAATTTTTCCGGAAGCAATTTAGCAGCCTGTTTTTTAGCTATTTCCAGCGCCTGTTCCCTGGTGTACCTGGGCAGCCCGGTGTAATGGCCGGGTGTATAGCCCCGGTAGTAATCAATACTTGTGATCTCCCCGCTGTCTGAGCTGACGGATACACTAAAATTGCCATCAGGTGTTTTGGTCGTGTACCAACGCAGGTTCCAGTAACCCTTACCGTTGTTTTCACTATAATCGGAACTGAATTTATCCAGGCCGGTGGGGATATCCAGTTTCCCTTTGACAATCTCTATGGCCTTCTCCAGGGAAACCCCCGTCTGAACCTGTGATGCCGGCTTAACCTCTCCTACGGCCTGTTTTTCGGCCGCCAGGGCCGGAGCCGTTGCCATAAAAGGAAATACCACAAACAATAATGTCATACTCATCGCCAAAATCTTTTTTACAACCTTTTTTTCCAATTACCCTGCCTCCCCGCTCAGTATTTACTACATCTGAGGACGCAGTTAAATATGTAAAAGTTCCCATAAAAAGGCCTTTTTTTGAAAAACTTCCGGAAAGATATCCAGGGTGACCACATCCCAACTGTGCTTATATAATCCCATGCAAGCTGCCGCCCTTAGCGACGAGCCGGTCTACCCGCCGGGAAACCTCGGGGGATTCAACCAGGGGCGGAGCATGGTGGGGTTTCAGTCGGGCATCAATAATCAGCGGCCCCTTGCAGCCCCAGTGTTTGTGGTCGGTGAAGCTGTCCACGCCATACACATCATGGGAGGGGTTGGAACGGGTAAAGGTGACCCAGAGAAAATTATTTATATGACGGGCGGCAAATTCGCTGTCTTCGGTGAGCACGATCAGGGCAATATCGTCCGGACAGCCGGTCTTCCCCAGGTAATCGGCCAGGTGCAGGGCGTCTTTTTCACCGGTTTCAGCGTCAGGGCGGGCCGGCGTACTGATTATGACCACGCCGGGCAGGGCCAGAGCCGGCCGCTTAAAACCATTCGGCAATCGAAGCCGCTCGTCCAGGGTTCTAGCCAGGGTACGCTTCGGCTCGCCGGCTGCGGCCACTACCAGTTTGGAACCCCGGTTGAAGCCGGTTCCCGAGTAGTCCAGGGTATCAATGGTGGTCCTGGTCTGAAAGTGCAAATCGCGCCGCCAGTCGACCCGTTCCAGCACATGGGTAAAATACGCCCGGACATCGTACACATCCAAATCCGGGCGGTCTTCCAGAGCGGTAATAAACAGGTATTTGGCCAGTGAGCAGGGGCCAAATCCCAGGATGGCATTGGCCAGGGTCAGTATTTCCCTCGGTTCCCGGGGCGCATAGGGCACATACCGTTCCCGGCCCACCGCCAGGAGCAGGGGATGCACGCCGGCTGCGTCCACGGCATGGAGGGCTATTACGCCGGGGATGGAGGCGGGGACCACCGGATTGGTAATTTCATGAATCAGATTTCCGAAAACGGTATCTTCCTGGGGTGGCCTTCCCACCACCGTAAAGGGCCAAACAGCGTCTTTCCGGTGATAGACGTGTTCTACGTTCAAGTAGGGGAATTCATGGCGCAGGGAATAGTACCCCAGATGATCTCCGAACGGCCCTTCGGGCTTGGTTTTTCCGGGAGACACAGTACCGGTGATGCAGAAGTCGGCATCCGTGGAGATGGCGTACCCGTTGCGATAGGTGTACCGGAAACGCCGTCCGGCAAGGAGACCGGCAAATGCCACTTCCGGCATGAACTCCGGCAGGGGCATGATTGCCGCCAAGGTGTGGCTGGGCGGCCCACCGACGAAAATGCTGACTTTCAGGGGTTCGCCATTTTCAAGGGCAGTGGTATGATGAATGCCGATATCACGGCGGATCTGGTAGTGAAGGCCAATCTCTTTGTCCTTTATGTACTGGTTACCGTCCAGTTGGACCCGGTACATGCCCAGATTGGAATGCATGATGCCCGGTTTCATGAGATCTTCGGAATAGACCTGGGGCAGTAGAATAAATGGCCCTCCATCATCCGGCCAGCACTTGACCTGGGGCAGCTGACCGATTGTGGTTTCGCCAGCCAGGACCGGCCCGGAATTCACCTTCTTAGGCAGGACCTTTAACCCGGCCATCGATAGTCCGGCATATTCCAATGGCCGCCGGACAGCCGCCATTGGATTGGCCGGAATTTGCATAATCCGCATCACCTTCTCCAGGGTGGACCGAAAGATGAACCGGGCCCGGTCCATAGTGCCGTACAGGTTAGAAACAGCCGGAAACGGACTGCCTTTCACCCGCTCGTACAGTATTGCAGGCCCCCCGGCTTGATACACCCGGCGGTGGATTTCGGCCATCTCCAGGTTCGGGTCGATCTCCTCCCGTACCCGTACCAGGTGGCCATGCCTTTCCAGGTCCAGCATACATTCTTTCATACTTTTATATATCATCGTGATTCCGCTCCTTCAAGAAAATGCAGGAGATTATTTTAACAAAACAGCGTAATACTGCTTATTTCGCTATGCCCGCTACGCTTCGGGGACATGGGGACATTCATACGTTGGGGACATTCCCCGAAGGGGTGTGTCCCCGTACCTTATAACCGTCCCCATGACGCCGCTAACCTTTATATTACGCTGTAGTACTAACAAAATAAAGAATATGAATATATTATTATCCCAAACACCGTAGGGGTTTTCTTCTCCGGCAGGCACGTTTATTCTCACCTTTTCAAAATATAATGCGACACGAGAACCGTCCCCTGTCGCACCTGTCGCACTTCAACCTATCCTGTGGCAGGCTACGAAATGATTGGCACCAAATTCCCTGGATACCGGCGTCTCCTGGTTGCATTCTTTCATCACCTGCGGGCAGCGTGAAACAAAGGCGCAGCCTGATGGCATATTAACCGGGCTCGGCACATCACCTGCCAGAATAATGCGCCTGCGCTCCGCCTCGATATCCGGATCGGCTACCGGTATTGAGGAAAGCAAGGCCTGGGTGTATGGATGCAGCGGGTTTTCATAAAGATCCTCGCTGCCAGCCAGTTCCACCACCCTGCCCAGATACATCACTGCCACACGTCTGCTTATATGCCTGACCATGGACAAATCGTGGGCAATAAACATATAGGCCAGGCCCAGCCTCTCCTGCAGTTCCTCCAGCAGGTTTACCACCTGGGCCTGGATGGACACATCCAGTGCGGAAATGGGTTCGTCGCATACGATAAACTCCGGCTCCACGGCCAGTGCCCGGGCTATGCCAATGCGCTGCCGCTGGCCACCGCTGAATTCATGGGGAAAGCGCCCGGCATGGTCGACATTCAGGCCCACCAGCCTTAAAAGTTCCATAATCCTTTCCCGGCGTTGGGAGCCCCTGGCAATACGATGAATGTCCAGCGCCTCGCCTATTATTTCTCCCACAGTCAGGCGGGGGTTTAACGAAGCGTAGGGATCCTGAAAGATCATCTGCATGCGCCTGAAAAGGCTCTTCTTATCCTGTCCAGAGGCTTTATGGACATCCAGCCCGTCAAAAAGCACATTCCCCGCCGTAGGCCGGTACAGACGAACCACAGCCCTGCCCAGGGTTGTTTTGCCGCAGCCGCTCTCCCCCACCACGCCCAGTGTTTCCCCCTGGTAAATATGCATAGATACATCATTGACTGCTTGTAATATCTGGTTTCTGCCCACCCGGAAATATTTTTTAAGATTTATGACCTCGACAAGCTTTTTCATATCAAACTTCCGCCCCCTGTGCCGCATACTCATGGGTCAGCCAGCAACTCACCCAATGGGTGGCAGATAACTGTGCAATATCGGGTTGTACCTCCCGGCAAATCAACATGGCCTGGTCACAGCGGGGCCAGAAGGCACAGCCCCGGGGGGGATTAATCAAATCAGGCGGTCGCCCGGCGATAGGGCTTAATTTATTCCTTATCTCTTTGCCGGGTCGGGGCACTGCGGCTAGTAGTCCGCGGGTGTATGGATGCTGATGCTGATAAAATATCTCCCTGGTGGCGCCGCTTTCCACCACCATGCCCGCATACATAACTATGACCCTGGAGGCAAAGCCCGCCACCACGCCCAGGTCGTGGGTTATAAGAATAATTGCCGTTCCCAGCCTCCCCTTCAATTCCATAATCAGCTCCAGAATCTGCGCCTGAATAGTAACGTCCAGGGCGGTGGTGGGCTCGTCCGCAATAAGCAGCCTGGGATTGCAGGCCAGGGCCATGGCGATCATCGCCCTCTGCCGCATGCCCCCGCTAAACTGGTGGGGGTACTGGGCGTACCTTTGCTCTGGACTGGACATTCCTACCAGACCCAACATCTCTACGGCCCTCTGTTTTCTTTCCCCTGTGTTTAGATTGCTGTGTTTTTTCAGCATCTCTTCTATCTGCGGGCCTACTTTCATAGTGGGGTTGAGGGATGTCATGGGATCCTGGAATACCATGCCGATATCCCGGCCCCGGATGTTTTCTATCTCCCTTTCGCTTCTTGACAGCAAATCCTGTTCGGCAAACAGTATTTTACCCGCTACATAACGTCCCGGCGGGGATGGTATAAGTTTCATGATGGACTGGGCGGTGACGCTTTTGCCGCAGCCCGACTCTCCCACAATAGCCAGGGTTTCACCTGGCGCCAGATCGAAACTGACGCCCCGGACTGCCTGTACCTCTCCGGCAAAGGTTGTGAAATGTACCTGCAAATTATTGACTGACAGTAGTTGTTCCACTACCGGCCCCCCTAACGGCGCAGACGGGGGTCCAGCGCATCGCGCAGGCCGTCTCCGACAAAATTAAAAGCCAGCATGGTAATACTGATAAACAGGGCCGGAAAAAACAACTGCCAGGGATAATTGCGCAAACCCTGAATACCGTCACTGGCCAGCACGCCCCAGCTGGCCATAGGCGCGGAAACCCCGAGACCCAGGAAGCTTAAAAAAGCTTCGGTAAAAATAGCCTCGGGCACCAGCAGCGTCATGCTGACAATAATAGGGCCCATGGTATTGGGGATCAGGTGGCGCAGCAGTATCCGCCAGGTTCCCGCACCCAGCAGGCGGGCGGCATAAATGTACTCCTGCTCCTTCAGGGCCAGCACCTGCCCCCGGACTATCCTGGCCATGTTTTGCCAGTATACTATGCCCAGGGCTATGAAAATGGACTTCAGCCCCGGCTCCAGAAGCACCATGAGCAAAATAACATAAAGCAAAAAAGGTATGCTGTAAATCACTTCAACGAAGCGCATCATGATCTCGTCCACCCGGCCGCCCAGGTAACCGGAAATGCCCCCGTACAGCACCCCAATGACCATGCAGATGACACTGGTCAGCAGCCCGATGGTCAGGGAGATGCGGGCGCCGTAGCACACCCTGGTGAACAGATCCCTGCCCAGGGCATCGGTGCCAAACCAGTAGCTGCCACCGGGAGGCTGGTTCACCATCAGCAAATCCTGTTCTTCATAACTATGGGCGGACAGATGCGGTCCCAGCAGAGCCATCAACACCATCAGTCCGAATATAATAATTCCGGTCATAGCCAATTTATTTTGTTTTAAACGCAACCAGACATCCTGCCAGTAGCCTAGGGACGGGCATAATATTTCCTCTGCCGGCTGTTCGTCGTGCTCCAGCCGTTTAAACATTTGCGGGCTGATTTCCATACTCATACGGCTACACATCCTTGCGGTCTACTAATTTAATGCGGGGATCGATGGCCACATAGGCCAGGTCCACAAGAAAATTCGTCAGCATCAAAAAAGCGCTGTAAAAAACGGTAACACCAAGTATAACGGTATAATCCCTGTTCAATATGCTGGTTACATACCACATGCCAAGACCCGGAATGGCAAAAATGGACTCCACCACGAAGCTGCCCATAAGCACATCGGTCACCAGGAACCCGAGGTAGCTTACCATCGGCAGTACCGCGTTGCGAACACCATGCCGCAGTACAATAACCCTTTCGGATAATCCTTTGGCCCTGGCGGTTTTGATATAGTCCTGCTGCAATACTTCCAGCATACTGGAGCGCATCAGCCTCGCTATAAATGCGGTAGGTAGGGCGGCAAGGGCCAGGGTGGGAAGAATGGCCTGCTGCCATGTTCCCCACATGGCTGACGGTAATATCTGAAGTTTATAGGCAAAAAAATACATCAGCAATCCTGACAGTATGAAGATGGGTACGGAGAAACTCAGGGTCGCCAGGACCATGGCCAGGTAATCCTGCCAGCGGTTTTGCCGCAGGGCAGAAATGATACCTGCCAGCAGGCCCACAACAAGCGCAAAGGCGATGGCCAGCGTGCCCAGGGTGGCGGAAACGGGAAAGCCCGTTTTGATGATGTCGTTAACCGTTCTGTACTCGTATCTAAAGGAGGGGCCAAGGTCGAAATGAATCAGATTATTTAAATAATTAATATATTGTTTGCTCAGCGTGTCATTGAGATGGTAACGCTCTTCCAGGTTGTGCTTAATAACGTCCGGAAGCTTTTTCTCGGAGGCAAAAGGCCCGCCCGGAACAGAATGCATGATCATAAAGGTGAGGGTAACGATTAACCATAAAGCCAGTATGATGGTAACTATCCTTCTAAGCAGGTACTGCGCCAACTGCAACACCCCATTATTTACCAATAAGATTTATTAATCAAAGGAGGTATATGGGCTTATACCCATATACCTCCCGGGAATTGTTACTCCACGTAAGCCCATTTAAAATCTGCATCGGCAGCAAAGGGAGGAACAATTACGTTTTTCAGGTTTTCCTTGATCATAATCGGGTGGGTATAGAAGAACAGCGGTGTTATGGGCATTTCGTCCATGAGTATTTTTTCCGCCCTGTGCATTGACTCCATCCTTACCTTCTGGTCTCCCGTGGATTTGCCCTCACTTACCAGACGGTCATACTCCCTGTTGCTCCAGCCGGTCTGGTTGTTGCCGCCGTTGGTGACAAACATGTCGATGAAGGTCATGGGATCAAGATAGTCCGGGCTCCAGCCGGCCCGTTCGATATCATAATCCAACTTGGTTTCCCGATCCTGATAAACCTGCCATTCAACATTCTGGATGGTCACTTCGATACCCAGATTTTTCTTCCACATCTGCTGAATGGCCTCGGCCACTTTCTGGTGGTTACCTTCTGTGTTAAACATGATGGTAGCCCTGGGGAAACCCTTGCCGTCGGAGAATCCGGCCTCGGCCAGCAATTTTTTGGCTTCCACCAGGTCTTCCTTAAAATAATCGCCGGCATTTTCCCGGAAATCTTTACCGTCGGCATCTCTGAAGCCAAAGGGCACGAAGGCGTAAGCCTGTTTCTGGCCGCCTTTCATCACGCTCTCCACCAGGGCTTTGCGGTCGATGGCCATGGCCAGTGCTTTTCTCACTTTAACGTCGTTGAAGGGTTTGCGAGTGATGTTAAAGCGATAGAAGTAAACCGAAGCATCGGGCATTATTTTCAGTTCCCTGCTGTCCTTCAGAGCGGTGAGTTCCTGGGCGGAAACCTCATTCATCTGATCAAGCTGGCCGTTTTTAAACATGTTAAAGGAAGTATCAAGATTTTCAATAAGATATATTTCCAGTTTCTTCAGCTTCACGCTCTTGGCATCCCAGTAGTTAGGGTTCTTTTCCAAAACGATTTTTTGGTTATGTTCCCAGCTTACCATTTTAAAGGGTCCATTGCAGACACATGTCTTTGGGTCGGTGAACCAGTTGGAGTTGCCCTCAACCACCTTCTTGTTAACCGGGAAATATGTCTGGAAGGCGGTTAATCCCAGGAACTGAGGCGTCGGGGCGCTCAAGACCACCTGTAATGTTTTGTCGTCCAGGGCTTTTATGGCCACGTCTTCCTTCTTGCCCTTGCCGCTGTTGTAATCCTCTGCGCCTTTTATGTAGAAGAACTGGTAGGCATACTCGGAGGCGGTTTCCTTGGCCATGGCCCTCAGCCAGCTGTATACGAAATCGTGGGCGGTGACGGGATCGCCATTGCTCCACCTGGCATCCCGCAACTTAAAGGTATATGTAAGGCAGTCTTTTGAAATATCCCAGCTTTCAGCGATGGCGGGTTTAATTTCCTGGTTGGCGTCGTAACGGGTCAGGCCGTCCAACATCTGCAACTCAATGGTTGCTTCAGGCGTTCCGGTGGATTTGGCCGGGTCCAGAGTTTTTGGTTCTGTACCAACGTTATAGCGAATCAACTGGGGGA
Source organism: uncultured Peptococcaceae bacterium (assembly GCA_964643075.1). GTDB lineage: Bacteria > Bacillota > Desulfotomaculia > Desulfotomaculales > Desulfocucumaceae > Desulfocucumis. The sequence goes on along the minus strand of CAZXQO010000004.1, from coordinate 55,377 downwards.
CATTAGCTTTGCCCGCCGTGTTCTTGATCTTGTCACCACCGCAGCCGGCCAGGACAAAAGCCGCCAGTACCATTAAAGCCAATAGAATTCTTTTCAAAGACACAACCTCCCTTTTTTATTAATAAACTATAAATACAACTTTTCCTGCTTTCTTCCTTTTAGAATTATAAAAAATTCTCTAAAAAAAAACGAGGTTCACGATATATATGAACCTCGTTAAACTTATAAAATATACGCTAAATATTCATGTTTGAGTTTCTTAACCCCATCTTCCACCGGCACCGCCGGCCAGCACCGCCAGCGATACAAGCAGAATAGAATAAGGAATCTTGCTTATCCAGCGCGACATAAGGTTACCCCCTTTCATTGCATATTATAAGTTCTTTATTTCGCAGCATTATTTGCTGAATGACCACGAAAGCTCCCAGAGCAACTAAAACATCGCCGACACTGTATACATTAATACCAGGCACATAAAAAATATCGCACAAAAATTTAAATTTGGTGTTGTCCGTAATCAATATGATGTTATATAAGGCTGAGCCGTTTTCTATCCGGGCAATTCTTTCTGCGGACAATATGTGTTTTAATGAATTTAAGCTGGAGGGCATATACCCCCCATTAGCAATTATTACAACGCCATTCGAGACAATTCCCGCACCCAGCAACCTCATGCCCGTTAGATTGAAATTTCGCAATATAAAGATAATTAACAGAATAATTGAAAGGCAATATATTAAATTGGTTATCATGCCATCATTAACATATTTCTCCCACCAGGGGTTAAAAATAGACACCTGTACTAGTATGGCTGCAAGCACCAGCCAGGAACCATTAAATTTATATAACGTTAAATTTCCCCACTTTCCTCCTCTCAGCAGTCCCACCAGAACTGCCAGGACAACTGAAGTACAGAGAAACACTTAACCAACCCCCAGTTGGTAATCATTTTTTTCCAGCACCATTATAAAAACCTGAACCACCACCGGGTCAAACTGGCTGCCGGTGTTGCGTTCCAATTCTTGCCTAGCTTCCTCCACCGTCAGCGCCTTCCGGTACGGCCTGTCCGTGGTCATAGCGTCGAAAGCGTCGGCTACCGCCAGTATCCTGGCCCCCAGGGGTATTTTTTTGCCTTTGAGACCCCTGGCATACCCCATACCGTCATATCTCTCGTGGTGGGCCTGCACAATTGCCGCGCCGGATTTATACATACGCATGGAGTTCAGTATGTCGCGGGCAACCTCCGGGTGGGATTTCATTATGCTCATTTCCTCCGAAGTCAGGGTCCCTTTTTTAAGTAAAACGCTGTCGCTGATGGCAATCTTGCCCAAGTCGTGAACCCTGGCTGCTGATGCTATGGTGTCCTTTTCTACATCAATCAGATCCATTGCATCGGCGATGGATCTGGCGTATGCCTCCACTCTTTTGGAATGCTCGGCGGTATAGCGGTCCCTCCGATCCACAATATCTGCCAGTATTTCCAATGTCTTTTTTGTTTCAATTTGTAACGAATTATAATTTCTAAATCCGGCATGGGCCAGTGCCAAGGGAGGTATTATTAATACCATGGTTAAAGGTCGTTCTGTATATAACAGAACCATAAGCATGCTCATGGGAGCCACTGCTGTATAATATAAAAGAACCATACCCAGATCGCGTTTCAGAACATAAAAAAACCTTTTTTTCAGGCTTAATGAAACTATAAAAGAAACCAGGCATAAATTTACTATAATGTATACCACAGTTGCGCCCATAAAGGCCGGTAAATCCTCCGGTAGAGCAAAGATGCCAGGTGAATCTTTTAAAGCGTAAAAAACTATACCGGCCAAGTATAGGATAATGGAAAACTGACTTACATTAAATAATAATTTGGCAATTCCCTTTTTGTTGTAAAAATCTGTAATTGCATTTACCAAGGCCGCCACCACAACGGCAACCCAGTATCCATGTATAACCAAAATTGTCAGGTGAAATGCGAAAGACAATGTAAAATGCAGTTCCGGAATTACTTTAATGGGTTTATTTTCAAAGGGAATAGCTATAATAGTCCAGATAATTATTGCTAATATTTCACCTTTTTCTATCCTGGTAAAAGAAAGAAAAGTAAGGGATAATCCTATTGAGCAAACTATAATAAGGTATATAGCCTGTTTAGCTTTCCAATCCAAGTCGCCTGCACACCTTATTTTAAATATTTTACCAATTTTACCATGTTAGATCAAGTCCTGCAAGACATTTATTGCCAAAAGCCATTTTTTCTCTTAAATTTTACATTTTATATCTCGACAATTAAATTTAATTAAGACTTGCACTTTGTAAATATATGTCTTTTTCAGTCAATTGTTAAGCTATTTTCAACTCAATTGCCGTTAGGTGCAGGTACAATTAGTCGAAAGTTATATAAAAATTCCATAAAATATTATCAATAACATCATAAAATGATAAAATAATAAAAACTATTTTGGAGGGTCTTTATGCCAGAGTGGGTTAGATTAACAATAGCTTTCATACTTCTATCCATAGCCGCCCTTATTTACCATTATCAAGTTCCCCATTAAAAGTATGAGTACATACCGTTATTGCTATTAGTGACTGCTTTCCTATCTTTTGCCCGGAGCATGGGACTTATGGCTCATGCTCCATGATACTATCCTGCCTGATTAAATAACCAGGAAAGCTGAAATACTAATTATAACACCGGTGTTGAGATGATTAATCACATTGTTTTGCCAATTCCAATAATATGCCGTTAAGAGCCTTTTGAAACCTTTCGTCATCTTCCGGAGTCCTCTTGCGGGGCCCCCTGGTTCTTCCGCCGCCCCGGCGAAATCTGGCCTTCATATCCCTCTCCTCCAGCAGAAAATTGATGGTCCCCTCCCGGAATACCTTGCCGTGAGGGGAAAGTACGGCTGCGCCTTTACCCAGCACCATGGCGGCCAGGCCATAGTCCTGGGTTACCACCACATCACCGGCAGCAGTCATGTTCATAACCCGCAGGTCTGCCTCCTGAGAGCTGTTTCCAACAATGACGTGGTTATCGGACACAATATTATGGTTAAAGCTCGCCACGGTCCATACGGCAATTTTATATTCCGCCGCAGCCTGGCAACAGATTTCCAGTACCTTTCTGGGTACGGCATCAGCGTCAACAATTATTTTCATTAGCTGCCCCCTAAAACTGATTCACAAACTATTCTACTGCTAAAGTTAACCCTTTATGGAATGTTAATTCCAAGAATATATAAAATTTTATTCCAATACCCGATAAATACACTCATTATAAAACCATACGGCATGCTCACCCACCTTGACGTATGCCCTCATATATAGTACCATAACACAAGGGGTGAGGGCATTGGACTGGATAAAATATTAACCAGGGCAGGATTCATCAGACGACAATCAAGTAAAGGAACCAGCCACTATGTTTACATAAAGGGAGAACTAAAAATATCCATCCCTTACCGTCAGCCGCATATTCTTGAAACATATGCAATCCAAGCAATAAAGCTGCTGGAAAAACATTTAACCAACGAATCAGAAGCAAAGGAGTGAGCCAAATGCAAAATAAAAATTTCGAATACTACATCTCGCTTCCATATAGAATTAATATATACCCCTCACCTGAAGGAGGGTATGCGGTTGAAATACCTGAACTGCCAGGCTGCCTTTCCCAAGGGGAAACTCTGGAAGATGCCTTACAAATGCTCGAAGACGCAAAGAGAGCCTGGATTGATGTAGCCTTGCAAGATGGGGATACAATCCCTGAACCTTCAAAAGGTATAGACGATTATTCCGGTAAACTTAACATCCGTATACCCAAATCCCTTCACCGCACCCTGTCCGAAAAGGCCAAAGAAGAAAAGGTTAGCCTTAACCAATACATCCTATATCAATTATCCCGTAACACAGGACACCCCATCAGGTAGAATTAGAAGTAAAAACAATATATTTTCGTTAACTAAGAGCCTATGTTCAATATCTTAATAATTTCATTTTTGCCTTGCGAGCTTCTTCGTAAGGCATCTCTCTGTAGTAAAAAAGCCCCTTTTTAGAGGGGCTGTGTTGACACATCAGGCAAGCTTGGTTTTTTGTGACCTTTGCCTCTGGTTTTTATCAAGTATTTTCTTACGCATGCGCAGATCCTTCGGAGTGACCTCCAGGAGTTCATCATCCCCAAGGTATTCCAGGAATTCCTCCAGGCTCATTACCCTTGGCTCTTCCAGGCGCATGGCCGCCTCGGCGGTACTGGAGCGCATATTGGTCAAATGTTTTTTCTTGCACACATTGACCTCCAAATCCTGCTCCCGGCAGTTTTCCCCCACCACCATACCTTCGTACACTTTTGTTCCCGGCGTTATAAACAAAACCCCACGTTCCTGCACCGAATGCATGCCGTACAGGTTTGCCTCGCCTGCCTCAAAAGCAATCAATACCCCGCGGTTGCGTCGCTGGATATCCCCCTTAAAGGGTTCGTAACCGGCAAAAACGTGATTGATTACAGCATGGCCCCTGGTTTCGGTAAGCAGATGCGAACGAAAGCCAATCAGCCCCCGGGCCGGCACGTTGAATTCCATTCTTAGCTGTCCGCCTCCCATGGGCGACATGTTAATCAGTTCCCCCTTGCGTGATCCCAATATTTCCATCACTGGCCCCATAAAATCCTCAGGTATATCCACCATCAGCAGTTCCATGGGTTCAAGCTTGATCCCATTCTCGGCCTTATATATAACCTCTGGCTTTGATACCTGCAGTTCATAGCCTTCCCGGCGCATGGTTTCAATTAATATGGAAAGGTGCAATTCCCCCCTGCCGCTCACCTGAAATGCATCGGGGTTTTCCTCGGTTACCCTGAGACTTACGTTTTTTTCTATTTCCTTAAACAGCCTGGCCCGCAATTCCCTGGAGGTTATGTGTTTGCCCTCCCTGCCGGCGAAGGGGCTGTCATTGACCATAAAAGTCATTTTCAGCGTCGGTTCATCAACGGTGATTGGTGTAAGTTGTTCAGGATTAACTGGACAGGCCACTGTTTCACCTATATTTACATTCTCCAGCCCGGAAAATGTAACTATTTCTCCGCATCCGGCCAATTCGGCCTCAACCCTCTCCAGACCCTCGAAAACATAAAGGCGCCCCACCTTTGCATTTGCAACAGCCCCGTCATGCCTGATCAGAACCACGTTCTGGCCGGCTTTTATGGTGCCCCGGCAAACCCGGCCCACCACCATCCGGCCCTGGTACTGATCATAGGTGGTATTGTTCACCAACAGCTGCAGGGGACCGTCCGGCTCCCCATCAGGTGCTGGCACATGGTTCACGATGGCATCAAAAAGAGGCCTTAGATCCTGTCCGGGGACGTCAAGGTCTGTTGTTGATACACCTGTCCGGGCTGAGGCGTAAATCACCGGAAAATCAATCAGCTCATCGGGTGCCTCCAACTCAATGAACAGTTCCAGGATTTCATCCACCACTTCTGCCGGCCTGGCTTCAATACGGTCAATCTTATTGACCACCACCACCGGCCGTAGTCCTAATTCCATGGCCTTGCGCAACACAAAACGGGTCTGGGGCATGGGGCCCTCAAAGGCATCCACCAGCAGCAACACCCCGTCCACCATTTTCAAAACCCGCTCGACTTCACCGCCGAAATCAGAATGCCCCGGAGTATCCACAATATTTATTTTGATCGCCCCGTAGCGCACTGAGGTATTCTTGGCCAGAATGGTTATGCCCCGCTCCCTTTCCAGGTCGTTGGAATCCATAACCCTCTCCGTTACCTGCTCATTTTCCCTGTAAATGCCGCTTTGTTTCAGCATTGCGTCCACCAGGGTCGTTTTTCCGTGATCAACGTGGGCGATAATGGCAATGTTCCTTAAATTAAGTTCTTGCATATAAATAAACCCCCTCTAAAAACACCATAAAAGTATAGCAGTTTTTATATGCAAATACAATTAATTAAAGGTAAATACTATGGTAAATGTTACAAAAGTTAGACCAGGGTTAAATTTTAGTATAAAATGAAAATTGTGAAGGTAGATTTTTAAGAGGTAGAACCTTAATAAAATGGTTATTGAGGTGACCCATGGCTGAACAGGTAAGTATTATTTTTCTCCTCCTGGCCATCGCTACAGCGGTTACAGCGCTGGCAATAAAATATAACCGGCCTTATCCCATAGCCCTGGTGCTGGTAGGGGCTGCTATTGGTTTTTATAATATACCGGCCCTTTCAGAATTAAAACACTTTGTGGTAAACGACAAATTTTTCCGCACAGCCGTAATAATGATATTTCTTCCGGCACTGCTTGGGGAGGCATCCTTTAAACTGCCCGTAAATAACATCAGGGAAAACCGGCGTCCCATTTTACTTCTGGCGGTGGCTGGAACATTAATATCATTTGCAGTAGTAGGATTGCTGGAATCAAAAATTATGGGTCTGGTACCGGTTGTGGCTTTTGTGTTTGCAGCACTGATGTCTGCCACCGATCCGGTAAGCGTGCTCTCCATATTTAAATCACTGGGTGTAGACAGAAGGCTTGAATTGATCATGGAAGGGGAAAGCCTGGCCAATGACGGCGTTGCTGTGGTCCTTTTTTCAATTACCTCCTCTGCGCTTTTCCCCATACTTTTAAGCGGCGGGTTTTCCGGTATAGGACTGGGAATATATCAATTTATCAAGGTTACCGCCGGTGGAGCCGCTGTGGGATCAGTATTGGGAATAGCTTTTTCCAGGCTGACCCGGCTGTATGACAATTATCCACTGGAAATTATGTTCTCAGCCATATTGTTTTACGGGTCATTTATTGTGTCGGAACAACTGCACTTGTCCGGAGTTATAGCCGTGGTTACTTCCGGTATCATTCTGGGCAATTACGGTAAAAGAATTGGTATGACACCCACCACTGCCCTCAACATTAACACTTTCTGGGATGTGGTTGCTTTTTTTGCCAATTCACTGGTATTCTTAATGGTGGGCCTGGAAATAGCCAGAATAGACCTGGCAGGCAAACTATATCTGGTATTGCCTTCAATACTTATCGTCCTGCTGGGCAGAGGCGCGGCTGTTTATTTAAGTCTGATATTCGCTCCCGAAATACCCTCCAGATGGAAGCACGCCTTTAACTGGGGGGGCTTAAGAGGATCCCTGTCTATTGCGCTGGCGCTTAGTTTACCCTTTGACTTTCCCCAACGGGAAACTGTTATTCTGCTAACCTTTGGAGTCGTGATGTTTTCACTGGCGGTACAGGGTATATCCATTGGTCCGTTTGTAAAAGCGCTGGGATTGAGCAGGGTTGAAGAAGAGCTTGAGGAGTACGAAAACGCCATCAGTGCCATACTCCGTGCTGAAGCAGGAATAACAGAACTAAACAGGCTAAAAACTGACGGCATGGTCTCCCCGGATATATACAACCGGCTGAGCCGTGAACTAAAAAATGAAAGTAAAAAAGCAAGGCTGACATTGCATAGCCTTTACCAGGCACATCCTGAACTAGAGGAAAAACAGTATAAAGATGCCTTAAAGAAAACACTCTATGCCGAATATGCCGCGGTAGAAATACTGCACACGGCAAGGGTGATAGGCGGGAAAACTGCTGCACGGCAGCAAAAAGACATAATTGAAAAAATTACCAAAGAATAGTTTTACTCGACCGGATGGTGCAAAATTTCCAGCGCTTTTTCAACATCCGATGCCCTTACCACCACCCTGACCATGAACACCGGAGTCATCATGGCTGAATGCTCGTCAAAAACAAAGGAGGTGATTCCCTGCTGCTCTAACAGGCCCCTGAATAAATAGGCCTCGTTTGGATTGGCGAAGGTGGCCACCGTAACCAGATTTTCATCCTGCATTTTTATAAATTCCTTTCCTGTATTATTTATTATGAACCCCTACATTATTTGTCGTAAGCTTTTTCAGCATCCCTAGCTTTTAGTCTCTCCAGTTCTTCCTCCAACTCTTCAAGCATTAGCACCATCTCGGGCTTTACGGAATGGGCCGGCATTCTATTCCTGACATCCCTAATTCTTGCTTCCAGATCAGTTATCCTTGCCTTCATTTTCTCCAGCCTTCTTCGTAAAATATAAAATTTTTGTTTGCTGTTGATATTTATGGTCTTTTTCTGATAATTTTATATCAAAGTTCAAGCAAAGGCCAAATCCTTTTTCCAAGAGCAGACAATTTGCCGGAAGTCTGAACCTAATCACGGTAGATCTACCTAATAAAGGAGAAAAATATGAGTAAGGGCTTTATTCCCATGATGATAACTACCCTGGGGGCAGTGGGTATTTATTACTACTGGTCCATGGTGCTGAAATTAAACGACACGGCCGGCATGGTTTTGGGGGTGCTGAGCGCCGTAATTATTTCGGCGCTATTTGTGAGATTAAAGAAAAAAAGAAAATGACATACCTTTAAACAAACAATCTATATCTTTCCAAACGAGGTGTAATACTTGTCAGCTAACAGTCCAATAGGTATTTTCGACTCAGGTGTGGGGGGGCTCTCCGTCGTCCGGGAAATACGCAATATCCTGCCATCTGAGGATATTCTGTATTTTGCCGACTCTGCTTACTGCCCCTACGGTACCAGACCACCGGAAGAGATTCTGGCCAGATCGGCAACAATTAGCCGCTTTCTCCTGGGAAAGGGTGCTAAAATACTGGTAGTTGCTTGCAACACTGCTTCCGTGGCTGGCCTGGATAAACTGAGAGACTTTTTTGAAATCCCCATAGTGGGTATGGAACCGGCGGTAAAGCCCGCAGCGTCAGCTACCCGTAACGGCAGGATTGGAGTACTGGCCACCGGTGTTACCCTTAATGGGAATAGATTCGGCATACTGCTAAGTAAATTTGCCAGTTGTATTGATGTATATACCCAGCCTTGCCCGGGATTGGTTGAACTCGTAGAGGCGGGAAAAATGAACGGGTTTGAAGCGGAGAAAATGCTGAACAGATATCTCCTGCCCTTGCTGAACCGGGATGTTGATACCATTGTACTGGGTTGCACACATTATCCTTTTCTACGCCAGGCTATATTGGAGAAGGCCGGACCCGGAATAAATATAATAGATACCGGTGAAGCCGTGGCCAGACAGGTGCACCGCGTATTAAGAGACAATAACGTACTAAACGTCAACCGCAGCCCGGGCAGCGAAACTTTCTTCACCAGCGGTGAGCCGGAAATGGTAGGCAAGGTGATGGCACGGCTTATGGGCAGAGAAGAAATTCATATTGAAAAAGTTCTAGCCTGACATTACAGCGTTATCCCCAAATATTAACCACTTTGACATCCATGCCGCTAAAGCAGCAACAGCGGTGGGTGAATAAGTTAATATGTTAAGGGCCTGACCCCTATATATCTTTTCGGCGAAAAATTCTCAGCGCCAGAGTCAGCATGGCCAGACAGTAAAGAATCGCGTAGACTGTCATCCAAAAGCTGGGCTCGGACTGGACACCAAATGGCCCCAGGGTCTGGAATCCTGCCAAAAGGTTGGAAGAAGCTGAAAATAATATCGCCACCATTTTTCTGTACAGCACATCCACCGGCACCAGTAGACCGGATATGATGCCTATATTCAGCAGTGTATCGCTTTTTATGATTCCCCCCACCTGCTCCACAATCCCCCCCAATATACTCATCCCGTACAGAATAAATACTGCTATACCATTGGCCAGAGAGGAAAAGAGCGTTGTTCCCAACATCGACAGGGATAATATAACCAAGGGCTGCAAAAGGAAATATACCCCTGCCTGAACAACGTTAACGGCCTTGTAGCCTGTTTGCACATAGACCAGTGCGATCAGGGCACTGTATAGCACAAGCCCGTACATTAGCAGCATGCCGCCGGTGCCGGCAAATTTGCCCAGCACAATCCGGCTGCGCCGAACCGGTCTCGGAATTATGGCATGCGCCACGCCGCTCTCAATCTCCCCGGATATGGCCCCGGCCCCTGAGAATATGGCCAGCATGGAAATGATCATACTGGCAAAAAACAGTCCGGCGGTAAGCAATTGCGGAAGCACCATGGACTCGAATACACCGGGGGACATTTTGTCAATTTGTTTATAGGCATAATGTAGAGCAGTGCCGTACAGAGAAAGATAGGCCAGGGATAAAACTAAGGTAATCAGCAATATCTTTTTCCTGGCAATCTCTTTAAATGTCAGCCCGGCTATAGTCCACATCCGGCGCCACCCCCTCCACCAGATTAACAAACAAATCCTCCAGAGAATCGCTCCCCGGCAGCAGGCGATACAGTTCCCCGCCGCTTTCCACCACCGTCCTGGCTACCAGCGGGATGTCCTCCTTACGGGACAGGCGGATTACAAATTTGCCTTCGTTGACAATGGTTACTTTACCGAAGGCAGCAAGCTTTTGCTCCATTTCCCTGTTCAAGCCGTTTAACGCAACCTCAACCTCCGTCCTTCCGGATAGAAGCTCTTGCATAGCTCCGCTGGTAATAATTCTTCCTTTATTAATTATCGCAACCTGGTCGCAGACCATTTCCACCTCGCTGAGCAGATGGCTGTTTAAAAAAACTGTCTTGCCCTGTCGCTTTAACAATCTAACTATTTCCCTGACTTCCCTGCGGCCGATGGGATCAAGAGCCGAAGTGGGTTCGTCCAGAAATACCAGTTCCGGGTCGGGAAGCAGTGCGCAGGCCAACCCGATGCGCTGTTGCATACCCTTGCTGTAATTGCCCACTTTCTGGCCGCCTTTTTCCGCCATGCCAACCAGTTCCAGCACTTCCGGTATGCGCCTGCGCTGTTGTTTTTTGTCCATACCGCTAAGCGATCCGTGTAATTTTAATAATTCATATCCCGTAAGCCAGCGCTGGTAACTAAAATTTTCCGGAAGAAAGCCTATCTTTTTCCTGGCCTCCAGGTCGCCCAGCGGCCTCCCCAGCAAGGCGGCCCTGCCTGAAGTGGGGAAAAGGAGTCCTACCAGCATTTTGACCAGAGTGCTTTTACCCGCACCGTTGGGGCCAAGAAAACCGAAGATTTGCCCTCTGGATATGGCTAGGCAAATCTCCTGGCAGCCGGCTTTCCCGTCATATAGTTTAGTTAAATTCACTGTTTCAATAACACTGTTGCTCATTACAGACCCCTTAGTTAATATTCAGGTAGTCAGAATTCAGTAGTCAGAATTCTGACTACTTTCAAATCATAAACCGTTCTCATTCTGACTCCTGACTTCTGACTCCTGACTTCTGACTCCTGACTCCTGACGCCTACTTTTATTTCATACCCGAAGCTATGGCCATCGCCTGTTCCTGAGTGAGATGTTCACCGCTGACAATGTGTATCACACCGTTATCCTGCCATATTAATGAGTTAATTTGCCTGCCTGCAGTATCCATACTATTTTCGCCAGCATGATGTCTATTCTGTACCGGGCTTTGCATAAATACTCCCTGACTGCCGTTTACCGTTACCTCAGTGGTAGAACCGTCTATACTGGGTATCAGCAGGGTATGCTGCCAGTCATTAATTGCTGCCAGCTGATTGCACAGGTTTTCCGGCAGTACGGGTATGGACAGCAGCGCATCCCTGACCGCATTTTCATCCACCCCCGGGGGAACCTGTATCTCCGGGCTTCTGGACTCGCCCAAAATTAGAGTTTTGCTGCTGTCAGCACTCTTATATTCGGCAGTGACGGCGTTGGGCACCTTCAGGGTAAATGTTTTGCCGTTCAATTCAGCCGGCAGGAATTTGTCACCCCCCAGCGCCTTGATGGTTGAATTAATATTATCGGCGTTGAGGTTAAAACTCACTTCTGTCCCGGTAAGCCTGGTATATACCGGTGTCGTATACCCTTCCGGTGCTTCGCCAGGCAGGCTTAAGGAGAAGTCCACCGCCCTTTTTGCTTCGTCAAGGCTAACTTTACTGGCGGAAATGTGTCCGCTGGATTCTACGGTGCCAAAGTTTCTAATGTCCGCCTTGCCACCCTGCTGGCGAAGAACTTCTTCCAACTGACTCATATCGGAAGGATCAATGGCAATGGTCTGAATTTTATCCACCCGAAATATTTTCAACAAATCGGTCGCCGTAGCACGCACCGGCCCGAAGCTAAACAGAGTAAACAAGGCGGCGCCTGTGGCCAGTGCCGCCACTGCCTTTTTATATTTATTTTTCATTATAAACACTGCCTCCTTATGTTCAACCTTACCCATATCCACTTCCCGGCAAAACCGGCGCCAGGCAGCCTGGGCATCAACTACGACAGTTCCCTTAGCGGCGTCGACAATAGTTTTGGCCCTGCCCATCAAACCTTCATTCTCCAGCAGTTGATCATACTTAGAAGCGCATTTGCTGCAATACATAAGATGATTTTTTATTTCCTCGGCATCAGTTGCGGATAACTGGCCGTCAATGTATGACTGCAGGCGGCCTTCATCAGTTCGGGGGCACTTCTGCCCTGACTGGGCGTATCGCCATTCTTTATTCCGCAGTTTAGACCCCTCCCCTGTGTAAATTGATATTTATCCTTAAACCGCTGTTGAGCTCTGGAAACCATAGTGCCCACAGATTTTTCCCGGACATCCATGATTGTGGCTATCTCCGCATAACTGAAACCCGACATCTTTAAAACCAGGCACTGTCTGTCTTTAGCAGACATCCCCAGCAGCACTTGCCTCACCGTTTCGGCCTCCATTTGCCTGAAGACCACATATTCAGAGGAATCTTCAATCTGCGGCGACGGGTAATTTTCCTCCCGTTTTTTTCTGCTCTGCTCGCCCCTGATGAGGTTAATAGCGAGCCTTTGGCCGACTTTACGCAGCCAGGGACCAACGTAATTAATTTTGCTGTCTGCCCGGCATAATTTAATGAAGGTTTCCTGGGCGATATCTTCCGCATCATCCCTGTTGCCCAGAATAACCGTAAGACGGCGCACCAAATCCGGATAGTGCCTGTAAAACAAATCTTTAAATTGTTCATTTGCCTCCGTGCCCGGACCGGAGTGCTCTTCTGGCCAGATTTTCAGCACCCCCTTCTTTTGTCGCACTCACATAATAGAACACCGTAGCCTTAATTTATGCAACAGTAAAAGTTATGAAAAATGAAAAAAATTTGGCGCCAACCGAACGGTCAGCGCCAAAATAGGTCTCTAAAATTTTTTCCTCAGAAACTTGACACCATTTTAATATTTGTTCCGCACCCGTCTGCACCGGCGGGCGAACCGTCCACGCGCATCGACTCAAGTATTCCGCTAATATCAGACAGCTTAAAATTGCCCATCAGCAGTAGGTTGACAACCCCGGCAAGCGAATCGAACATGGGTAAATTACGTGCCATTTTATCCAGTTCATAAAAGATTTCTACTGCCCCGCCGTACGATGGCAAGTCCTTCATTAAGTCCTGGGCAACTTCAATCAAAATCTTAACGTTCTCCTGTATCACCTCATACTCCGGCAAATCCTGTAACAATCCCAACAGCGCGTCAGCCATATCCCTGGCTTCATCATAAACGGATATATCGCAAATAAGATCCAGCATGTGGTACACAATATCCCTTGCACCTTCATACATGGAAATATCTTTTAGTATAGATAATTGCCCGGATATAATTTCATTCAAATCCTCCTTACTTATGTTCCGGATGCCATCACATAAGGCTTCGATAACATCCTCGGATTCACTCAGCAACGTCTCATCGCAAAATATATCGGCGATTCTAATCAGTACTTCTTTATAATCCACATCACCCGATCCGCCCAAAAATCTTTCCAGCAGCCCGTCAACAGTCACCTTTGCGTCTCTTTGGATAGAAAGGTCACAAAACAGATCCAGCAACCCGTATGTAAGATCCCTCGGATCCCGGTAATCCATAATAATACACCTCCATGAAAAATATTTTATATTATTGCGTGTGTTTAGGAAAGTTTTTTTTTCAGGAAAGGGGACACACCTTCTTGAGTTGCTATATCCCTTTCTTTCGAAAAAATCCGAGAAGGAATGTCCCCTATATTAGGTTAAGCCAAAACTATATCTGGTTCAATAGCTTTCTCCTCTAACAAGTTTTATAATTCGGTCAATTTTACCTTGACTTTATGAAATGTAGATTTTAAAATTTACCCAGTATATATTTAAACTATTTGCATTTCGCTGTCTAATTAAGAAAGTGAAATGCAAATAGTTTAATGTATCATGTATACATAGTTTTTGGTATGGTATTATGTACCATCATTTTTATTTTTATGCTCATTTTAAAATATAGCAAAAATGTTTAAAATTATCTACCACACCATGCATCCCCGAATTAGCATAAAGGTAATATATGTATGGTAATCTATTTAGTCTTTTATAAACAATCCCGAACCGCAAAAAGAGGTATATTAGCCTCTAATATATAATTAATACTATAATATCATATTATATTTTTATGAAATGGAGCACACAGCATCAGTCATCTAACCCAATGCCCTTATAAGGCAATCAAAACGCCATGGCTCAACGGGCCGCAGCCCACAAATAAAAATTTATATTCAGGTCAAAGCTTTTATTGTATGCCTTATGCCAAGACTAATAATGCAAGGAGGGAGTAACTACAGGTGGAATTAACTTTTGACGGTAACAAAACATTTTTTGAAAAAATCCGCCAGAAAAGCGGCCAGCCCATTGAGCTCTGTTTCCAGTGCCAGAAATGTGCTGCCGGATGTACCATGGCCGCAGATGCCGAGCACACCCCCAATCAAATTTTAAGAATGATACAATTGGGGCTTAAGGAAAAAGCGTTGAACTCTAACAGCATCTGGCTCTGCACCGGGTGTGAGACCTGTGGCGCACGATGCCCCAACGGCATTGATATCGCTGAACTTATGGATGCCTTAAAGGAAACCGCCATCGAATCAAATATTATCAAGGAAATTAATATCAACCTGTTTAATACAGTATTCCTTGACAATGTAAAATCAATGGGACGCATTCATGAGGCTATCATGATGGCTAATTATAAAATGAAAAGCGGGGATCTATTTTCGGATCTGGATTTCGGTCTGTCAATGTTCCTTAAGGGCAAAATGCCTTTATTCACCAAAGGTGTACAGGCCAAGGATAAGGTCAAAGATATTTTCGAAAAATGCCAGAGCGGCGAATGGCAATAGCATAATTAGAATAACTGGTTAACTCTAGACGATAAAGGTAGAGAGGGGTTGCTAAGTGGAACTTTCATATTATCCCGGATGTTCCCTGGAAGCTACTGCCAAGGAATTTAATATGTCGGCAAAATCCGTGAGCAAGGCTCTGGGGATCGAATTAAAAGAACTTGATGACTGGGTATGCTGCGGAGCCACCTCTGCTCACAGCACAAATCAAAAACTGGCTATCACTTTGCCGGCCCAGAACCTGGCCCAGGCTCAAAAAGCCGGGCTGGATATAGCTATACCCTGCGCGGCCTGTTACAACAGAATAAAAAAGACAGATCACGTTTTGAGAACAGATGATGAGAAACGCCAAATCATAGAGAATATTATTGATTTTAAATACACCGGCGAGATAAAGGTCATGTCCATGCTTGAGGCAATTGTCGGAGCCCTGGGTATTGAAGCGGTTGCGGCCAAGGTTACCAAACCCCTTACCGGGCTGAAGCTGGCCTGTTATTACGGCTGCCTGCTGGTTCGCCCACCGGCCATAACCTGCTTTGACAAACCAGAAAACCCCATGACTATGGATCACCTCATGAAGTCGCTGGGCGCTGAACCGGTCCAATGGTCCTACAAAACAGATTGCTGCGGAGCCAGTCTGGCATTAACCGCCACCTCCAAAGTGGAAAAATGGGTGACAAGAATAGTGGATGCAGCAGAAGAAGCCGGCGCACAAGCGCTGGTAACGGCTTGCCCGCTCTGCCAGTCGAACCTCGAAATGCGCAGGAAAAATCGTGGCAGCGGTATACCGGCTTTCTATTTCACGGAACTGATAGGTATAGCCTTGGGACTGCCGGATGCAGACAAATGGATAGCGAAGCACTTAATTGACCCTGCGCCACTATTACGTGCACTCTCTCTGGCGTGTTAATCAAGGGATGGAGGTTGGACAAAGCTGATGAATAATAACCAGGAAGCAGCTATTAATAAAACGGGCGCAGTATTAGTGGTGGGCGCCGGCATAAGCGGTATGCAATCCGCACTTGATCTGGCGGAGATGGGTTATAAGGTTTACATTGTTGAGAAATCACCTGCCATAGGCGGCAGAATGCCTATGCTGGACAAGACCTTTCCTACCAATGACTGTTCCATGTGCATACTATCTCCCAAGCTGGTGGAGTGCGGCAGGCACCGTAATATAGAAGTAATAACCATGTCGGAAGTCGCCGGCTTTCAGGGAGAGCCGGGCAACTATCAGGTAACCGTAAAAAAATACCCTCGCTACGTAGACGCGAATAAATGCCTCGGCTGCGGGACTTGTGTTGAAAAATGTCCGGTTAAGGTAGACGATGGTTTCAACCAGAACCTTGGTAAAAGGAAAGCCATTTACAAGCTTTACCCCCAAGCCTATCCCAATGCCTATGTTATAGATCAAAGCAAGTGTCTAAAATTGAAAAACCCTAAAGCCTGTGGTAAGTGCCTGGAAGCCTGCCCGGTTGATGCTATTAACCACAAAATGGGAGAGGAAGAAATTACCCTCCAGGTTGGAGCGGTCATACTTTGCCCCGGCTTTGAACTCTTCGATGCTGAAATACGGGGAGAATACGGCTACGGTGTTTATGACAATGTTATTACCAGCCTGCAGTTCGAACGCATGCTAAGTGCCTCAGGGCCTTTCCGGGGTCATGTTCAAAGGCCCTCCGACAGTAAAGTGCCCAAAAAAGTTGCCTTTATACAATGTGTTGGCTCCAGGGATATATGCAATGACACAGGTTACTGTTCCTCAGTCTGCTGCATGTACGCCACCAAAGAGGCCATCATTGCCAGAGAGCACGTCCAGGGTCTGGAATCCACCATATTCTGCATTGATGTTCGTGCTTTCGGGAAAGATTTTGAAAAATATTACAACAGGGCTAAGAACGACTACGATGTCCGCTATATTAAATGCATGATTTCTTCGGTCAAAGAGCTGCAGCAGAACAAAGATTTACGCCTGCGCTACAGGACAGCCGACGGTGCCATTATAGATGAAGATTTTGATATGGTTGTGCTTTCTGTAGGGTTAAAGCCGACTTCCGATGCTTTCAAACTGGCAGATGTAATGGATCTGGAATTGAACAATTACAACTTCTGCAAGATGAAAGAGCTAACCGGGGTTGAAACCTCCAGGGAAGGCATATACGTGGCCGGGGCTTTCAGCGGGCCCAAGGATATACCGGAAACAGTCATGCAGGCCAGCGCCGCTGCGGGCGACTGCGCCACATTCCTAGCTCCCGCACGGAATACACTTGTGAGTGAAAGGGTGTTCCCGGCGGAGAAGGATGTAAAAGGAGAAGACCCCCGTATAGGAGTATTTGTCTGCCATTGCGGGATTAATATCGGCAGCGTTGTAGATGTTCCTTCAGTGGTGGAATATGTAAAAACACTGCCCAATGTGGTACATGCCCAGGAAGGCCTTTATGCCTGTTCCCAGGATAGTCAGGCGGCTATGAGGCAACTGATAGACGAATTAAAGTTAAACCGTATCGTGGTAGCTTCCTGCAGCCCCCGTACCCACAAGCCACTTTTCCAGGAGACCATGAGGGAAGCGGGACTGAACAAACAATTATTTGAGATGGCCAACATCAGGGACCAGTGCTCCTGGGTCCACATGCACGAGCCGGAAAAAGCCACAGCCAAGGCCAAGGACCTTGTAAAAATGGCCATAGCCAAGGCCACCACCTTAAAGCCAGTTGATCCCATAATAGTAAAGGTAACACCTGCGTGCCTGGTGATAGGCGGTGGTGTGGCCGGCATGAATACAGCCCTAACCCTGGCGGAACAAGGGTATCAGGTAAACCTGGTGGAGAAATCAGATCATCTGGGCGGAATGGCCAACAGAATAAGGGAAGGCTATAATGGTGAAGACATAAAAACCTACCTGCAGAATCTGATGGATAAAGTAATAAATAATGCCAACATAACAGTTTATACTGGTCGTGAAGTGGTTGAAGTTTCCGGATATGTCGGCAATTTCAATACCAGGCTCACCGACGGGCAGATTATCAATCACGGTTCTACGGTTATCGCCACCGGTGGCGAGGAATCCAAGCCCACTGAATATTTATACGGAAAAGATTCCCGGGTGCTAACACAACTGGAACTGGACGAAGCAATCGCTGCCGCTGATCCAAAATTGCAGCAGGCCAAAACAATTGTAATGATCCAGTGCGTGGGCTCCAGGGAGGAAGACAGGCCCTATTGCAGCAGGATATGTTGCACCAAAACAATGCGGCTCGCCCTGAAGCTGAAGGATATCAACCCGGATGTCAATATAGTGGTTCTTTACAGGGATATCAGGACCTACGGCTTCAACGAAGACCACTACCGTGAAGCACGGGCCAAAGGAGTTTTCTTTATCCGCTACGAGGTGGAAAACAAACCGCTGGTGGAACAGGTGGATAGAAACGGGGATAAGGTTATTCAGGTGTCCGTAATGGATCATATACTGGGCGACACCATAACCATAGAGCCGGACATGCTGGTACTGGCGGCGGCGGCGGTGCCTCCCGCAAGCAACCACGTACTGTCGCAAGTTTTCAAGGTGCCGCTTAATCCGGATGCTTTCTTCCTTGAGGCCCATATGAAACTTCGTCCGGTTGACTTTGCCTCAGAGGGCGTTTTCATGGCGGGACTTGCTCACGGGCCAAAATCGATAGAGGAAACCATCGCCCAGGCCAAGGCTGCGGCAGGCAGGGCATCCACCATACTGGGACGCAAGACACTGGAATCCAAGGGTGTGACAGCCAAGGTAGACCCCGATAAATGCGCGGCATGCCTGACCTGCGTTAGACTATGCCCGTATAACGCGCCGAGAATAAAAGACCATAAGGCGGAAATTGAAGCAGTTATCTGCCAGGGCTGCGGAACCTGCGCAGGTGAATGCCCCAACAAGGCCATAGTCTTGGAAGGATATAGCGATAAACAGTATATGGCCATGGTAGATGGCCTTTACGCCGAATAATATAAGTAGGGGACATTCCTTTGTGAAAATTGTTAAAAAGCAAAGAATTAGTCAATCACAAGAAGGTGTGTACTCTAACCTTATTAAAGGTACTCCCTGTTAACAGGGAGTGCCTTTATACCTTTTAGCCCATCACACTGCCAGCAACATATAAAGAGCCCGGCATTACTATGCCAGGCTCTTTTACTTAATTGTTTGTGTCTATTCTTCAAATTTGGGGCGCGGGTAAAGTCCGCAGCGCTGAACTATTTCGGGTACTATTTCTTCCCAGGCAATGGCCATGATGTGAACACCATGTACGCCCTTGACGTTTTCCTTGATATGCTTAATCTGCTCAATGCAGAGGTCCACGCCCTCTTTTTTGGGATCAGCCGCCGACTTGAGACGCTCCACAATTGCATCCGGCACAATCATACCAGAAACATTGGACTGCATGTATTTAGCCCCCCGCCAGCTCTTCAGGGGTGTTACACCAGCCAGTATGTGGGTGCGCTCATGCAGCCCCCGCTCCCGCACCATTTCCATAAAACGCTCAAAGCGCTCCATGTCAAATATGCACTGGGTTTGAATAAATTGGGCTCCCGCCTCCACTTTCTTCTCCAGGCGGTCTACCCGGAATTCAAAGGGATCTGCGAAGGGGTTGGCCACCGCTCCTATGAAGAACTGCGGCTCATGCTCTTTGATCTCCTCGCCGGAGAAGAACATTTTCTCATCCCTCATCCTTTTAACCAGGTTGATAAGTTGCATTGAGTCCACGTCATAGACGTTTTTGGAAGTTGGATGGTTACCAAATTTCTGGTGGTCACCGGAAAGGCACAGCAGGTCGCGCATACCCAGACTGTATGCACCCAGCAAATCAGCCTGCATAGCGATGCGGTTCCTGTCCCGGCAGGTCATTTGCACAATGGGTTCAATGCCGCAGTCCAACACGTGAACCCCGGTGGCAATACTGGATATCCGAACAATGGCGGTCTGGCAGTCCGTTATATTAGTGGCATCCACATAATCCTTCATCATGTGGGCATGGTGCCGGACACCCTCGGCAGATGCATGTTTGGGCGGGCCTATTTCGGCGGTAACTGCAAAATTGCCAGTATCCAAAACCTGTTGAAGTTTACTTAAATATTTCATCTGTCAATAATCACATCCTCCCTGGTGGCCCGGCGAGGCCCTCCGTCACGTGATGTCGACCAGTCTTTGGGCGGCTGGATTTCCATCAGTTTATCCAGTTTGCCCAGCGCTTTCATGCGCTCGTAGATCAGCGCCCAGGCACAGTCGGTATCTTTGCTTATTTCACACTTGCCATACTGGGAGCCGCCGCAGGGGCCGTTAAGAATGCTCTTTGAGCAGCGAATAATGGGGCAGATGCCGCCCGTCTTGTGCAGTATACACTCGCCGCAAAGCCCGCATTTCTCCTCCCAGATGCCGTGTACAGTGGAGCCGCCGATGAAATTTGTATTAAGGGCGGGTACCACCCAGGTGTTTTTAAAATGCTCGGCGACATACTGAACGCCAACGCCACAGGCCAGTGACACGATGGCATCCACATCTTTGGCCAGTTCGTCAAAGGTTGTTATATATTCAGGATCGCATTGCCTGGTGGCTGTAAAGGTCACCACTTCCAAAGGGTTGTCTTCCAGCTGTCTCATCAACCTCAGGGCAGAGGCCAAGACTTCTGTTTCTTTTTCACCACCGGAAAGGCAAACCGTTACGCATCCCGCGCAGCCTACCAGCAAAACCTTTTTACAATCGCTGATCATAGCCGCGATTTCTTTAATTGGTTTTTGTTGAGCAATAATCACTTAAAAGACATCCTCCCTTCTCAATAAGGTGCAAACCTGCCGGAAACAGGTCTATACCTCTTCCTGCCGCCGCCGGAATACTATTTCTTATTGAGCGGACTTGGACCTAATGCTTTAATCCGCTCTGCCATCTCGTTGGCTATTTCGGCAAAACGTGGTCCCATAGCAGCCGAAAGATTGTAAAATTCCAGGCGCTCACTGCCAAAACCTATTTCATCAAGCAATTTCTTGACCGCGTGAACCCTTTTCTTAGCTCTGAAATTGCCCTTTAAAAAGTGACAGTCGCCTTCCATGCAGCCCGCCACATAAACTCCATCCGCTCCGTCTTCAAATGCCTTTAAAATAACCCTGTGATCGATATTCCCGGAACAGGTCATTTCAATTACCCTTACATTTGGAGAATACTGCAGTCGCATGGAACCGGCCAGATCAGCAGCTGAGTAGGCACAATAGTGACAACAAAAAGCAACTATTTTAGGCTCAAATTCCACTTAGCCCACCTCCTTAAACAAGCCGTCTAATATCTGCATATACATTTTATCGCTATAACCCTGTAGCGTTATGGCCTTATTGGGGCACTCACCCGCACAGGTGCCACAACCCTGGCACAGCAGCGATTCTATTTGAGCCGCATTATTAACAATCCTCGGAGCATTGTATGGACACAATCTCACGCAGGTATAGCAGGCAGCACATTTTTCAGACTGCACTACGGCCACAACCCCGTGTGATTCCAGTTTGTCCTTGGCCAGAATGGTACTGGCCCTGCCCACCGCGGCCTTGGCCTGGGCAATGTTTTCATCAATGGTTTTGGGACTATGGGCAAGGCCCGCCATAAATATACCCTCGGAGGCAAAATCCACCGGACGCAGCTTCATATGAGCTTCCAGGAAGAATCCGTCTTCGTTGATGGGCACCTTGAAGAGGCTGTTCATTTTTTTATTGTCCGGTGAAGGCAAAGCCGCTGCGGCCAGTCCTATTACATCCGGCTCAATAATTATGGGCATTCCCAGCACATGATCCCTGACCGTAACTTTCAATTTGCCCAAGGCGTCTTGCTCAACCAGGGGCTTGTTATCCACATCGTAGCGGACAAATATTACTCCCTTTCTCCTGGCTTCCGTGTAAAGTTCCTCTTTAAATCCATAAGTCCGGATATCCCGGTAAAGAATATAAACATTAACCCCGGGGTTCTTTTCTTTCATTTCCAATGCCAGTTTAATTGATTTGGTACAGCAAAATCTGCTGCAATAGGGACGATCAGGTTCACGGGAACCGACACACTGGACAAATACTACATTTTCTGCTTCATTAACCATACTATTGTCACTAAATAATGCTTCTTCCATCTCCAGTTGAGTCATAACGCGTTCATTTTGGCCATACAGATATTCGGTGGGTTTATATTCCTCACCGCCGATAGCTATGATCACAACCCCATGATTAATTCTGTCGCCGTTGCTCAGCATTGTTGAATAATTGCCTACATAACCGGTTACTTCCTGTACCTCGGTCTCCTGGTAGACAGCGACATTGGGGTGTAAAGCTATCTTATCAATAAGCTCGCTGATGTAACCCCGGACATTTTCACCGGTCAGGCTGTAGTTAATTCTGTTGGCCAGGCCACCCAGGCGGTCGGTCTTCTCCACGAGATAGACTTTAAAATCCTGTTCGGCCATAGCTAGAGCGCTGTTAAGACCTGAGACACCACCTCCTATAATCAGGGCGGCTTTGGTTACTTCGCCGGGCTTTTTATGAACCGGCTGCAACAGACGAGCCTTAGAAATTGCCATACGGACAAGATCCTTGGCCTTGGCCGTCGCCTTTTCCGGCTCATGCATATGCACCCATGAACACTGATCCCTTATATTAGCCATTTCAAACAAGTAGCGGTTTAGGCCCGATTCAAGTATTGTCTCCTGGAATAAAGGTTTATGCGTTCTCGGGCTGCAAGAGGCTACGATTACCCTGTTAATATTGTGTTCCTCAATAAGGTCTTTAATTTTTGCCTGGGTATCCTGGGAACATGTATATAAGTTATCTTCAGCATAAACAACATTGGGCAGTGTTTTAGCCATCTCAACAACTGCGGGCACATCCACCACGCCACCGATGTTTATACCGCAATGACAAACAAATACGCCGATACGGGGCTCCTGACCAATAATATCTTTTTCAGGCGGATAAACCTTTTCCTTAACCAGGGTGCCCCTGGCTTCGGACAGTATCCCGCCTGCTGCACCCACTGCAGCACTGGCCTGCATTACTGTTTCAGGTATATCCATGGGCCCCCCGAAGGAGCCAGCAACGTAAATGCCGGGTTTGTTGGTGCCAATACCGGTTAGGGGCAGGGGCTCAGCAAAGCCGAACCTATTCAATTCCACACCCATTTTTTTGCTTAATTCCATGGCCGATGCGGAAGGCTGCATACCAACTGACAATACAACCATGTCAAATATTTCGCTATGCAAATTGCCGTCTTCATCACTATAGCGTATGGTTAAATTTTTATCATCATCAAGTGTTTCCATTAATTCATAAATCCTGGAGCGCACAAACCTTACGCCATATTCTTTTTCCGACCGGTTATAATACTTTTCAAACCCCTTGCCATAAGTTCTCATGTCCATATAAAAAATAGTTGTATCCAGCGGCGTTTTGCTGTGTTCCTTGGCAATAACCGCTTCCTTGATGGCATACATACAGCATACGGATGAACAGTAATCCCTGTTTTCCCTGGTGTTACGGGAACCCACACACTGTATCCAGGCAATCTTTTGGGGTTCTTTATGATCATAAGGACGGATCAGATGTCCGTGGAACGGCCCGGAGGCACTGAGAACCCTTTCAAATTCCAGGCTGGTAAGTACGTTGGGATATTTACCATAGCCGTAATAGGATAGTTTTGTACTGTCAAAGGGCTCAAAGCCGGGGCATAATACGACTGCCCCCACTTCAAATTCAATCTCTTCATCTTTCATGCCATGATTGATGGCCCCTGCCAGGCAGGCCCTTTCACATTCCAGGCATTCGGAGCAAACACCGCAATTAAGACATCTCTCCGCTTCTTTTTGAGCCTGCTCCATTGAATAGCCCAGAGAATCCTCATCAAAAGAGGACGCTCTTTGAACGGGGTCGATATGCTGTACAGGCACCGGCATAATAATATCTATATCTTTTTTATTCTGTCTTAAAGGTGCAATTTCCTCCTCCGGGATTGATAATAGTCTGTTTTCTTTCATATCAATTCCACGGATATACCTGTCGATTGATTCGGCTGCCTCCTTACCGGCGCCGATGGCCTCCACCACAGTTCTTGGCCCGGTGACAGCGTCACCACCTGCAAATACGCCGGGCACGGCGGTGGCTAAAGTGTCCCGGTCCGCTTGCAGCCGTCCCCTGACAGCAAGCTTTTCCAGGTCACCGCCCAAAAAGCTCAGATCTGATGACTGTCCTGCGGCGATAATGATGCGATCAGCTGTAATAATTTCCTCAGTAGCTTCTATATATGAGGGTGAAAATCTTCCTTCAACGTCAAATACGCTGGCTACCGCAATAGTTTCCAGTGCAGTCACCTTGCCGTCACTGCCTTTTACTGCCTTAACCCCCCGGCGGTGGTGGAATATTACACCTTCCTCTTTGGCTGCATCAATTTCTTCCCTGGAGGCAGGCATTTCTTCGTCCGATTCCAGCGCAAACACGTGTACTTCCCCTGCGCCAAGGCGTACCGAACTGCGGGCTGCATCCATGGCAACATTACCGCCGCCTATAACAACAACCTTACCTGATATGTCTACCTTCTCGCCCAGATTCATCCGGCGCAGCATATCCACGGCCGGTATAACTCCGTTCAGATCCTCCCCGGGAACACGCAGGCTCATCCCCTTGTGTGCGCCGACGGATATAAACACCGCCTTATAGCCCTGACCAAATATATCGTTTATAGTAAACTCACTACTGATAGGCGTATTGAGTTTTATTTCCACTCCTAATCGCTTAAGCAAGTCAACTTCCAGGTCAACCCACTTTTTGGGCAAACGGTATTCTGGTATACCAACCCGCAGCATACCGCCGGCTACGGGCAGCGCTTCAAATACTGTTACACTGTATCCTTTTTTTACTAGCTGATAGGCTGAGGACAGTCCGGCCGGCCCGGCGCCCACAACAGCCACTTTGATACCATTGTTCTCCGTTAATTCTGGTAGTGGAAGTTCGTCCAGATTATTATAAGCGTAATCGGAGGCAGCACGTTTCAGGCGCATAATGCTCACAGGCTCATCTACACTGCCACGGTGGCATTTTGTCTGGCAGGGATGTGTGCATATGCGGCCGCAGGCCGCCGGGAAAGGATTATCTCTATATATTGTTTGCCAGGCTTCAATAAATTTACCTTTTTTGATTAACTGTGTGTAGCCCTGAGCGTTAACCCCTGTAGGACAGGCGGCTTTACAAGGAGAAATGCCGCGTTTGTCGATAACGAAGGCAGTGGGATAAGCCTGGGCATAACGCTTGTACACAGCTTTACGGTTCTCAAGATTCTGGTTAAAATCATTGGGTACTTCCACCGGGCACGCTATGGCACATTCATTACAAGCTTTACATTTATCCGCCTCGACATATCTGGCCCGCTGTTTAATCTTTACCTTATAGCTACCCGGTTCACCTTGTACAGCAAGTACATCGGATAATGTGTAAGTCTTTATATTCAGGTGACGCCCGCATTCCACAAGTTTGGGTGACAATATGCACATAGAACAGTCATTGGTAGGGAACGTTTTGTCCAACATGGGCATGGTTCCACCAATGGCAGGGGAACTTTCCACCAGATACACATAGTACCCGGATTCGGCCAGGTCAAGCGAGGCCTGAATACCAGCTATGCCAGCGCCAACCACCATTACTGCCCCTATTTTCTCACTACCCATTGGCATCACATCCGTCCTCTCCGGAGAATCTCTCTTTTCTCCAGTAAATTTGTGTGAACAGTGTGGTAGCATGAGGGAAAACCTGTTTGAAATGCGGCTATATAGCAAAAACACAAATCAAACAGGTTGTCTTCCACTCTACTAAACAATAAACCTATTTTTCATCACTTGTATTTAGTTTTTTTTCGGATGTAGCTTAATCTCTTTATTCTTTTTCCGGCATAATTAGCGCCCTTTCCATCAATGAACACATGTGTAAATTCTTGGATTTACCCTTGGTATCCGGGTACCATTTATTCATATCGTTGAACTGGTCCATACAGTTATGACAGGGAACAATCACAATTTCGGCTCCGGTGGCCATAACCTGATCCACTTTACGCTGACCCTTTAGCTTACGCTTATCGTTAAATTCCGGCATGGCCATGGCACCGCCGCCACCGCCACAGCAGTAATTCATCCTGCCGTTAGGGTTCATGTCCACGAAATTCTTTACAAAGCTCCTGGCCAGTTCCCTGGGAGCCTCCCATACGCCCTCTTTACGGGCCGTGTTGCATGGATCATGGTATGTTACCACTTCGGTAATGGCATCGGGATCGAGCTTAAGCTTGCCTTCTTTAACCAGATCGTTGAGCAGCTCTAATATATGGCGAATGGGGAATTCTTTACCCTTCCAAAATGTCCTGTAGCCCCAGCGCATGGAGCGGAAGGCGTGACCGCACTCAGTAACGATAAACTCCTTGCAGCCCAAGCGGTCGAACTCTTCCCAAATGGGCATGGAAATTTCTACAAAATCATCGTTTTGGCCGGTAAACAGAGCAATGTTAGTGGCGTCCCAACGCTTGGTGCTGATGGTGTAGTCAATGCCCGCAGCATAGAATATTTTTAGGGTAGTCTGCAATTCATTGGCATAGATTTTAACATCCCGGGCGTTGAAGCCATAAAAGTATTGGGCTCCTTCTTTGTTCAGAGGAATGGTGAAATCAGGGTCACCCATTTCTTCACGCATCTCGTCCTGGATCCACTCCAGAGTCTCTTCGTAGTCTTCCTGACCTACATTCATCTGGTTGCCGGACTCTTTATGCTCTTCGGCGATTGTCTGCAGGTAGCCGGGGATTTTATCTTTGGGGAATTGCCCGCGCATGGACCGCACCAGTGAAGGTATATTAACTCCCATGGGGCACTCCACTGTGCAGCGCTCGCACATGGTGCAATACCAGATATAAGGATCAGCCCAGGCTTCTTCCTTCATACCAAGTACAATTTTGCGCAAAAACTTTCTGGGGTCATTGTCCTCATGAACATCCGAGTAAGGGCACCCGGCTGTGCACATGCCGCAGGCAAGGCACTGTGTGAAGTTATTGCCGGCCACTAAAGCTCTGTCTAATATCCCGGCAATCTCATCCTTTAACCCGGGATTGAGGTTTGAAGCTTGAATAGCTTCCATTATACAAGTCCTCCCTTCGATGGAGTTTCTCTATAAAATGGCTTTACCATCTATATTCGCAAACCGGAATTGCCTTGCCGCCCGCAAACGGGGCGGCATATCAGCTCAGGCAATAATTTTAGCATTAATATTCATTGGGCAGTTCGTTTAACTCCGCTTTTGTAAATACAGGACCATCCTTGCAAACATATTTGTTGCCGACATTGCAGCGGCCACACATACCTATACCGCATTTCATACGGTTTTCCAGGGACATGATGATTTGTTCGGGCTTAAACCCGCACTCTTCCAGCACAGGCATGGTAAACTTAATCATTACCGGCGGGCCGCAGATTATGGCCACAGTGTTGTCGGAACTGGGCGATATCTCCTTGGTAACAGTGGGGATAAAGCCCACTCTCTTATTCCAGCCTTCCACCGGGCGGTCAATGGTGCATACCAGGTCAATATCGGACCGTTTTTCCCAGTCAGCCAGCTCTTCTTTGTACAGTAACAGGCCAGGGTTTCTCGCTCCATAAATAACAGTAATGTTGCCATAATCGCCCCTGTGCTCGGGCTTTAGCATGTATGTGGCCAGTGAGCGCAGGGTGGTGAAGGCAAAACCCCCACCTATGATGACCACATTTTTGCCCTTCATCTGCTCCATCGGGTAGTAATTGCCCAAGGGACCGCGCATACCAACAATTGCGCCCTCTTCCATCATGTGCAGGGCAGTAGATACCACACCCACCTTGGCCACGGAAAATTTAAGCTGGCCGGGCTCGGTGGGGGAAGAAGCTATGCCAAAGGGAGCTTCACCTTTGCCGAATACGCAAATTTCGGCAAACTGTCCGGGCATATATGGGAATGTCTTTTCATCCTCAGGATTCAGATATTCAAAGGTAAAAGTATGGATCAATTTGTCTTCAGTTTCGGTGAAATTCTTCACCAGTTTCATTGGGAGCGGTAGATACGGATTTTTTAGCATTATTTATCCCTCGCTTCCGACCCCAGGATATCCGCCAGCACTTCCCGGATGTCCAGATTTACGGGGCAGTTCTTGATACATCTGCCGCAGCCCACACAGGCCATGGCATTGAAATTATCTACAAAATACTTGAACTTGTGCATAACCCGCTGGCGCATGCGCTCTTTGCCACTGGTGCGCGGGTTGTGTCCCGATCCGTGCAGGGTAAATAGCGGGTACATGCAGGAGTCCCAGTTACGGACCCGGCAACCGTTGCAGTCCACAGCGTCATCCACAATGTCAAAGCAGTGGCAGGTTGGGCAGGAATAGGTGCATGAGCCGCAGCCCAGGCATTTTTCATGGATACGATCCCAGACTTCGTCATAGAAGTTCGCATCCAATTTTTCCTTAAGGCCCTTGGTATTAACCTTGCAAGCCACCTCAGCGGATGCTTTCACCTTGGCCGCAGCGGATTTATCTGCCTCGCCTGCGGCGGTGAGGCCCATCTTAGCGGCCAGTTCCTTGCCCCTGTCGCTTACGGCTTCCACAACATAGTTTTCCCCGGTATCCACAAGCAGAAGGTCCAGCCCGCTGGCGTCAAAAGGACCGCTATTCATGGAAGTGCAGAAACAGGTGCTGGCAGGATCATTACAGCCTATACCCACTAATATGGTATTGGCCCGCCTGTTCATATAATAAGGGTCTTCGTATTGATTATTTTTAAATACGTTATCCAGCAGGAGAAGGCTTTTGGCATCACAGGGACGGATACCGAATACTACCTTCTTGCCGTTGTCCACACATTCTTCCACCCTGGTTCCTTCCGGAGTCACGCTATAGGAGAACAGCTTTTCAGACTGAGGGAAAAGGATCCCTTTGGGTGGGGTTTTAGTGTTTTTGCTGCTTAAATCAGCTTCGGCGCCGGATTTGATTTGCTTGAACAGAGAGTAAGTACCCTCCTTGACCGGGGCAAATACCTGGTACTCAGCAATAATTTTATCCAGCAAACCGGCTATTGCGCTTTTGCTAATAATCATCCTTTTCACCTCACTCCTTCACCAGGAAAGGTTGGGGATCGTCGGCGGTGAAGTCAGACAGGGCAGGTTTGTCCTCCATGTTGACACCGGCTTCATAACCGAATAAATCCTTAACTTCCTTGACCATTTTACGTGTAATACCTCTCAGGTTAATGCCCATGGGACAGGCCCGGTCACAGGCTCCGCAATCGGCGCAGCGGCCGGCCAGGTGAAAGACTCTGACTGCCTGGAACAGCATATTGTCGGCAACTTCAGGCGCCTTGCCGATCCAGCCGGGGGTTGAGCAATCAACGAAACACTCAGTGCAGTAGCACATGGGGCAGGCGTTGCGGCAGGCGTAGCACCTGATACACTTGGACAGGTCATCCGCCAGCGCTTTCCTGCGCTCCGTGGCCGTTAATGCCTCAAAGGCCTTAACGTCGGCAAAATCATCTTCTCCCTTAGTAGGCACGGGCTCGCCAACCAGCATGTCATATATCACCGGGTTGCCATAGCGGCAGGCTTTGCAGGTGTCGTGATATAGATCTTCCAGTTTGGCTTCCATTGCAAAGCCTTTACCCTTTAACACCAGGGTATCGCCTTTTTCTTCAGTCTCCAGGAGTTCCTTGCCTTCCAACAGCTCATCTACCTTGTTGCGGTCAACCATACCGGCACAGGGAATTCCTATTATATACAGGTTGTCACGATTGATCTGGTTTTCCTTAATCAGAGCCACTATTGAACGTACATCACAGCCCTTGGCCACAACGCCCACTTTTCCTTCGCGCTTGCGCAGGAAATTGGCCAGATTGTTTTCGCAGCTATAGTCCCAGGTCAGCTGCGCCGCATCGCAGGATTTGCGAATAAAGCACGGCGTGCTGCGGAGAGGCAGGCTACCCCTGGCAAAACCCACAACCAGGTCAACCTTGTTCTCATCCAGTAGCTTTTTTGCTGCGTCTTGTACCGCCGCCGCTAGTTTTTGCATCCGCAACTACACCCCGCTTCACTGGGAATTAGCCCCTTGTTCGGGCCCAAATTTTTCACTTTATCTGTAACGTCCTTTACAACTTCGGCAAAGCGCCCGCCCTCGGCGGCGGATACCCAGGAGAAATTGACCCTGTCGCTTTCAAAGCCCATGTACTCAACCAGGCTTTTTACTAAGGCGAATTTTCTTCTGGCCACGTAATTGCCACTAACATAGTGGCAGTCACCGGGGTGTCACCCAGAGGTGAGCACGCCGTCGGCGCCATTGCGAAGAGCTGAGAATATGAATAGCGGATTTATTCTTCCTGAGCAAGGCACCCGGATAACCCGGATGTTAGGAGGATACTGAATCCTGCTGATCCCCGCCAGGTCGGCCCCGGCATAGCTACACCAGTTGCACAGAAAAGCAACTATTTTTGGTTCCCATTCCATAACCTATATCCCTCCCCTGACGTTAAAGCGCGCATATCATTGACATGATTTGCTGATCGGTACATCCCTTAACATTCAATGCGCCGCAGCGACAAGAGGAAGCGCAGGCGCCGCAGCCCTTGCACAGAGCTTCGTTAACCATCGCCACCTTTTCCTCAGCGTCCACCGCGATAGCCTTGGCCGGACAGACCGATTCACACACACCGCACCCAACGCATTTTTTCTTATTAACTACGGCACATTTGCCTTCAACCTGAATGGATTCCTTGGCCAGCACCGTACAGGCACGGGCTACCGCCGCCTTGGCCTGGCAGATGTTTTCTTCCAGGTTTTTGGGACCGTGAGCCAGGCCGCACATAAACACGCCATCGGTACCGAAATCTACCGGGCGAAGCTTCATGTGCGCTTCCAGGAAGAAACCTTCCTGGTTCAGAGGAACTTTGAAGAATTGTGACAACTGGCCGTTATCAGCCGGTACAATGGCGGCCGCAAGGCCTAACACATCGGCTTCAATTACCACCGGCGCACCAAGTACGTGATCGGTAACGGTAACTTTAACCTTGTCACCGGAAGCCTCAACCACTGGTTTGTTGTCAACCGCGTAGCGTACGAATATAACACCCTTATTCCTGGCCTCGGTATACAAATCCTCATAGAAGCCATAGGTGCGAATATCGCGGTATAATATAAACACATTGGCGGCGGGATTTGCTTCTTTGACTTTTAATGCCTGCTTAACCGCTTTGGTACAGCATATGCGGCTGCAGTAGGGGCGCTCGTCATCCCTGGAACCGACGCACTGGATAAACACAATGTTCTTGGCGCCGGCCAGCTTGCCTTCGGCAAGGTCCGATTCCAGATCCAGCAATGTCTTCACATTTTTATGCTGACCGTAAAGATATTCGTTGGGTTTATATTCATTACCGCCGGTGGCGATGATGGTAACGCCGTGCTGCAGCTCTTCACCGGTGGAAAGTTTAGTTACAAAATTACCCACAAAACCGTGTACCTCGTTTATTTCAACGCCGGTATACAGTTTAATCAGTTGATTGGATTTTACCCGGGCTGCAAGATCAGCCACAAAGGCCTGTATGTCTTCACCATGAATACCGTAGCGGATTCTATTGGCTATGCCGCCCAGTTCGCTGGATTTTTCCACCAGTGCCACTTTGTAACCCTGCTGGGCCATATCAATGGCCGCAGTCATACCGGCCACGCCGCCGCCTATTACCAGCGTGTCGTGGTTCATGCCCAGGCTTACAGGCTGCACCGGTTCAAGCAAGGCAGCCTTGGTCACAGCCATCTTAACCAGGTCCTTGGCCTTCGCAGTGGCTTTTTCCGGTTCGCTCTGGTGCACCCAGGAACACTGGTCCCTTATATTGGCCATCTCAAAGAGACAGGCATTTAAACCGGCTTCTTTAAGGGTTTCCTGGAACATCGGCTCGTGGGTCCTGGGGCTGCAGGAAGCCACCACGATACGATTGAGATTGTATTGCTCAATAGCTTCCTTAATCTGACCAGCCGTGTCCTGTGAGCAGGCATACAGTTTTTCCTCGGCAAAAGCTACACCGGGCAATGTTCTGGCGTAAGCAACCACATCAGGCACTTTTACCACACTGCCGATATTGATGCCGCAGTGGCAGATGAAAACACCAGTACGTACAATTTCGCCGGACACATCACGCTCGGGGGGATATTCCTTAGATTTCACCAGTGTTCCCCTGGCCTCGGCCAAAATGGCGGCTGAGTTACCTGCCGCGGCACTGGCCTGCATCACTGTCTCGGGAATATCCCGGGGGCCGCTGAATGCTCCGGCCACAAAAACGCCAGGTTTGTTTGTAGCCACGCCGCTCATGCTGGCCGGTTCAGCAAAGTTGTATTTATTTAATTCGATGCCGATTTTGCCCGCCAGTTCCACCATATCCTTGGAGGGCTCAAGCCCGATGGACAGGACTACCATATCAAATACTTCCTCGGTGATGGCTCCGTCTTCGTTGGCATAGCGAATTTTCAAGTCGCCGCTGCCGTCTGCGGTCTCCACAACCTCATAAATCCTGGAGCGCAGGAAGCGTACACCTTGCTCGTTTTTGGCCCGGTTGTAGTATTTTTCAAAATCTTTGCCGTAAGTCCGCATATCCATGAAGAATATGGCCGTATCCAGTTCATAGGAAGCGTGTTCCTTGGCGATGACGGCCTCTTTAATGGCGTACATGCAGCAGACAGAAGAGCAATAACCATGGTCCGTCCTGCAGTTACGGGAGCCCACACACTGAATCCAGGCCACTTTATGGGGCTCTTTATGATCAGACCGGCGAATCAAATGACCTCCAAAGGGGCCGGAAGCGCTCAAAAGGCGTTCAAATTCCAGGCTGGTAACAACATTAGGAAGTTTTCCATAACCATAGTAAGATAATTTTGAGGCATCAAAAGCTTCAAAGCCGGGCACAAGAATTACCGAGCCCACCTGAATTTCCATGGTTTCATCCTGCATGGTATGGTCAATGGCACCGGCCTGGCAAGCTTCCAGGCATTTGCCGCAGGCTTTGGGCTTTTTAATTTTTAAACATTTGCTGCTGTCAATGGCATAGGCGTTTGGATAAGCCTGGGCATAAAGCTTATAGATGGCCTTCCTTTTTCCCAGTCCCTGGTTGAAATCATCGTCAACTTTAACAGGACACTCCTCAGCACAACTGCCGCAACCAGTGCATTTGCTGATATCCACGAAACGGGCTTTCTTCTCTATGGTGGCCTTGAAATTACCCGGTTCACCCTGTAAATCCACAAGCTGGGCACTGGTTATGGTCTCAATGTTTAAGTGACGACCACACTCCACCAGCTTTGGTGACAGGATGCACATAGAACAGTCATTGGTGGGAAATGTTTTATCCAGCATCGGCATAACCCCACCGATGGCCGGCTGTTTTTCCACAAGGTAAACATAGTAGCCTGATTCGGCCAAATCAAGTGAAGCCTGAATACCGGCAATACCCGAACCAACCACCAGTACTGCTCCTACCTTATTAGTACTCATTTTTGCATCACATCCGTCCTCCTAGTTTCGACATCGGGTGAGGCAACAACCATCACCCTTTGCTCAAGAAGAGTATCACTCTCTGCGGCAGCCTCTTCTACTCAGGGCAAGATACATACCAAATAAACTGATTATACCGATTCACCTGGTTAAAATTATAAATATAGAAACAACTCTTCTCCCTTTTCGACGGTTCTGTCTTTAGGTCAATACACCTTTGCAAACCAAACAGCGATGTAAACGTGAATAACCCCATTCGGGGTGTTCAAAAAATATATGGCCCTTTTATAGCCAGCCTTCTATGAAATAGCTTTGTATATTTCACCTCCGTTTCAATACCGATAAAGAGTAAAATCCCTCCCGGCAGCACATCTTTCCCTCACTCCCGGCTATCAAACCTTTGAAGCCTTGAGAAAAGGACAAAAGACAAACAAAAATAAACTTATACGGGGTGTAAAGTCTGTGCCTCAATGAAACTTTTTCAAAAATCAGCCTTATGATATTATACCGGGGGCTGGCATGCCTTGACCTTAGTATATTATTTCTCCACTTTTGCGTCAATTCCTTTATATATCAACCTAAAATGAATGCCAACAGGTGGCGGAATGTAATCCAACGCACATAAATTCAATGAATATACCCTCTACGCCACGGGGACAGTTCCATCGTCTTCCCTTCGGCCCTTCGCTACGCTTCGGGGACGCTCGAACCGTCCCCATGGCTCCGCTAACTTTTATATTAGTTTATATTTGTTTATATTTGTTTCATATTCCTACAGGAAGGCGGCAGTTAAAAACTGCCGCCTTCCTGTCATTTATTTATCATGTTTTTAATCTAGCGCTGCCTGAAAGTTTTCAGGAAGGAATCGCAGTAAATATCCTGGTTCAAAAGAATGTTAGCTGCTGCCACAGCGTCTACCAGTTCAGCATCATCCACATCGGCGATGGCAGAATCAAGGCCGCAGGCCATGCTCATAATCAGGAAGGTCCTGTTTATCAGGTGACGATTGGTGCAACGCTGGGAAGCGTTGGACAGTCCCATGGTGGTACGCACACCTGGTGCCAGAGCTTTAATCTGGCGAATAGCTTCTAAAACCTCGGGGCCGTGCTCCTGAGCCACGTTACAGGGAAGCATCAGCGGGTCGATATATAAATCTTCCATGGGTATGCCATGCATGTCAGCATTAACAACCAGTTCCATAGCCAGGGCGGCACGATCTGATGCGCTTTTGGGAACGCCCTTTTCATTCATAGCCAGGCCGATGATGGCGGCGTTGTATTTAGCAGCCATGGGCAGAAACAAATCCATCTTCCACTGGTCGGCATGGGTGGAGTTAATCATTACCTTGCCGTGTTTGTTGGCCGCGCAACCTGCCTCAATGGCATCCGGGTTGGTGGAGTCCACACAGCAGGGCATGGGAACAGTGTCGTTACATAAGTTAACCAGCCACTCCATTACCGCAGGCTGATCTTTGGCCTCTACAGTGGGGCCGGTATTGACGTCGAGGTAGTGAGCCCCGGATTCATACTGCCTTTTAGCCCAGTGTTTAATGGGCTCCGGATCTTTGTTCAGAATACCTTCACGGATATCCTTGAACATACCGTTAATACGTTCACCAATCAGGATCATGTATTGTATCCTCCCTCTAATTAAAAATAATGGGATCACGGGCCTATCATTGTCAGAGGCCCTGATTATCAAGGAAGATATAGTGTTTGGGGACACGCCTGCCGGCTACGTGACCTTGCAGGTATGCCCCCTACACTGCTGTTTTCTTAGTAGGCGTTGGATTCCATCATTTTATTAATGTGGGCAAGTACCTGCTTCACTGATTCAGGGTGACGGAGGATGAAGATGGAACCTCCGGCCTGGGCAAAGGTGGTAGCAGTCATTACCTCCCAGAGAATAGCCCGGCTGGCCTGAACGCCCCACTCGGGAGCCTCGTCGGTGGATGCCTTGGCTTCCTTGGCTTTCCAGGCTTCCTGGCCTACAAAGCAGATTACCGGCATGGCCAGCATTTTATCACCGGTGAGAGCGCCCATGCGGGAACGCTCCATGATGGAATAAGCGTATTCAATGCCGTAGCCCAGCGCACCCACCAGAGGGTCGATAGCAATACGTTCCGCCGCCAGGCCCATTTCGGTAATAAGAATATTCAGCTGTTTGGCCAGGTTAATATCCAGCGGGCTGGAAGCTATTATGCTGTGACCGTTTACCATACAGGCAGCGGTTATAGTTTTATAGTTATTAGGAGTGGCACACCCCAGCAGGGCTACCTTACCAATCAGAGCCTCGCCTACCACAGGCATAATTTCGGCATCTTTTTCCTCAACACCACAGCCTACGACAATAAGAGGCACGTTTACCGCGTCGGCAACAGCCTTGGCGGTTTTGGCACAGTCTTCGGGACTGGCATTTTTATTGTCCGGGTGCGCGCTAATAAGCTTAAGGCAGACCATGTCTGCTCCATATTCAACGCATTTCTTAGCCCAGGCCACTGGATCTCCAAGCACACCGGCATACGCAGAGGATAGCATATCCGGCCATTCGGTGGGCTCCATATCCCAAACCTCCAGTGCCAACACGGGCCTGTTAGGCATAGATCCCTCAAAATGCAGGAAGGGCAGTGTAGTTTCCCCGCCAACTTTAACAACATTGGGCTCAACGCCCAGAACCAGTTCGTTCACCTTACTGGTCCATCTTTCCTTAGCTATTGTTACAGCCATTACTTCCGCTCCTTTCTAATCGTTAAGAAGCATGCAACCGGTGCCTGTTGCTATTCCAAAAGGCACCTTAGGACATCTTCAAATATAATTAAAGTATTGATGCTTTTTCCATGATTTGCTGAACCGCCCCGACCACGGGAGAGTCATCCGGAAGGTCCACCAGAGGCTTGCTGTGCAGATCCATTTCCCTGACCTGATCATCCAGAGGAATGGTTCCCACAAGTTCCAGCCCGGTGCGGTCTATTTCACCCTGCAGGGCTTCCACGGTTCCCTCTGTGACCTTGCTTACCACCAGATACATCTTTTTAATGTCCAGTTTCAGAGAATCCACCAGTTCCTTGACCCTGCCGGCAGACCTTATACCCCGGGCACTGGAGTCGCTGCTGACCAACAGAATATCTACGTTCTGCGTGGTGCGCCTGCTCAAGTGCTCCAATCCGGCCTCATTATCCATTACAACGTAAGGATAATTGTTACTGAGGCTCTGCATAAACCCTCTGACCAGATTGTTGGCATAGCAGTAACAGCCAGCTCCCTCAGGACCTCCCATGACCAGAAGATCCACATCGTCGCCTTCTGCCAGAGATTGGTGCACTCTGTAGGCTACATACTGGTCCTTGGTCATGCCCGCAGGCATTGGTTCCAGATTGTGGTTGATACGGTTAAGCAATTCGGATATGGTATCATCTACCTTGATACCCAGGGCTTCGTTTAAATTAGCATTGGCATCAGCATCCACAGCCAGCACAGGTCCCTTTCCGGCCTTTATTAGCTGCCTGGCCAGGAGGGCGGCCAGAGTGGTCTTGCCGGTTCCCCCTTTTCCCGCGATAGCAATAGTAAAAGCCATAACTGTCACATCCCCTTCTACATTTTTAACTTGCTATTTTACTATATCTAAGGATACCTTACTAAATGCTGTAATGCCTTTAACTCTATTGTTTACAGCCAGCGCTGTTTAAGGAACGATGCGATGCCGGCGGATTCACGCGGACCCACCAGTATTTCCCAGCCGGACAGTTCCTGCAGTTTGCCGCTTAACACAGCTACACCGCCGGGAATAATGACCTTGCGATGGGATACCTTGTCGGTAATACCAGAAGACTGAAGCATTTCGGTGATTTTCTCAGGAGTAAATTTGCCTGCGGCCCATCCGGTCATGACTGAAATGCCGTCGGTATCCACCGGCAGAATATAACCAGGAACCCTTGAAGATTCCACATCGCCAGCCACACAGAAATAGGTAAGCGAGAAGTTGGTGGTAACGAATACCGGTGAATCTGCCGTAACATTACCGATTTCATATATCTTGGATTCCACGGCGATAGGTTTCTGCGGGTCGGTGTACACATTCAGTCGCAGGGTAACAAGAGGCAGTACGTCAGCCGGATCGGGAGTTTCAATAACTACTATCGCTGCATACTTGGCGATATAAACACCGGCTTCCACAACTGCCTGGACAGGATCTTCATTCATAGCAAAAGCAATGGTGGGGTAACCGAAAGAACGGAACTTTTTCAGGGCCTGACGGCGAATTTGGGTCTGGTCTGCCAGCACCTTGTTAACTTCCTTGGCGCCGGAATCCAGTACCAGCTTCTTGTGGCCCAGGGCGACGACCTTATCCACCAGGCCGGCCAGTTCATTCAGATCTGCTCCCTTTACAACCATGGGAACATCATATTTTTTGGCAAGAGCTGTCATGGCCTCATAATTTGAGGAATCGGCTCCGCAAACCAGGGGCTTTTTGGCTGCCACCAGTTCAAGGGCCTTCTCAACAGCAGCTACGTCACTGCTCTTTAAAATCAGAGGCATTTCGGTATTAGCGGAGGCTGTCTTGACGGCGTCGGCAAATTTAGCCGCATCGCCTGAATGGTTGCATACTGCCACCAAATTAACACTATGAATCTGACCAACCCGGTCAAATACCAGCTTGTTAACAGCGGCTACCTTGGCGGCTATTTCATCCGCTGAAAGTTTGTCGCTCACTGCGATGGCAATACCGGTAGGATGTTCAAACCTCTTGTCATGACGGAAAAGCACAGTTTCATTGCCAATTTCGATGGCCTTTTCGCCAGCGCCGATTTTCACCAGTGCCACCGGCGGCGCAGAAGCTGAATCCAATGCCTCCTTGGCAGCATCGCTCACATGCGGGCAGGCGTCCAGGCTGGCCTTACCGCCGGCCAGCGCCATAGCGAAAGCAAGGCAGGTGGGCTGTCCGCAATCCTTACAGTTGGTTTTGGGCAGTTGCTTAAAGATTTCTAAACCTGTTAAACCCATTCTCCTTAACTCCTTTCTCGTCGGTTGATGCCGTCTGAAAAAGTGATGCCGGGAGGCGCCCGGATATATTCCGGGCGCCTCTTTCCGGAATTTCATAGATTATGATACTTGATTATAATCAGTTAAACCAGCCATTGTTTTAGCACATGCCCGTTTTAAGCTCTTCGTTCGATATTATGCTACAAAACGGATCGGTTTAACTGAAAAGCTATGCGTTTCTTATTACATCAGAGGATCCATAGTCAAAGCCGGGTGTCCTTTTTCCTCCAGGAAGCCCATGATTTCATCGCCACTGACACCCACGGTTTCGTCAGCGATTTTATCTACAAATTCCTTGCCCAATCCCGCATATTCCGCAGCTTCCTCCAGCATGGGGCGCAGATCATCTTTCAACGCCTTGGGCATCCACACCAGGCGCCCCAGTCCGCCGTCGGCAGGTACAAACTTGTGGGAGCCCAGGTATGATTTGCCCATACCCATAAAGCCCGGCATCTGGGCGCCGGCGCCGATGGTACCGGCCAGGGTGGAGAAAGACATACCAGACGGGGTCATGCCGCTGTGTTCACGATTAACCACCATAAAGCCGTTACATTCCGGCACCATGGCCAGAATACATTCGAAACAGCCGCAGGAGGTCATGGGATATTCCATAATGGTATAGAAGTTAACATTAGTGATATTGCGCTGGGAATTATTGAAGCAAAACTCGTTAAAGGATTCCCACTGACCTTTAACATCGTCTATAACACCGTTTTTGAGAACGGGCTGGTTTGCGCCGTGCGGATTAATTTCATAGGCGGCCTTGGCGTCAAGCCAGCTCACAGCGCCGCACAGGCCTACACGTTCCGGAGCAATCACGCAAACATGGGTGGGGGCAAAGGACTGGCACAGGGTGCAGGAATAGAAGGTGTCAACCTTTTCATCCTGTAATTCCTTAAGCCTGTCATCCCTCTTTTGGTAATACTTCCGGGCCAAAGTACGCATTTCCAGAACTTTTTGCTCATCGGTATAAAGGGTAATCTGAACCCTGTCGACGATGGCCGCGAATTCCGTCTTAAATTTGGCGTAGAGTATCTTGGCAATGTCCTTCATGCGGAAGCCTTTGGCAAAGGCTTCATTGGAGATACGGACCCAGTTGATGTCCCGCTGGGCAACGTGCCACAGGCCTTCGCCGTAGTTGGTAAAGTAGTGGATGCGGCGTTCCAGCACAGGCTCGAAATCTTCCTGCATTTTACGGCCGTATACATCTACCACAATACCAATGGGCAGCCGGGTTCCCGGTTCGATGGTATCGATATCCGGACCCACCAGGGTAATCTTGTTGTCTTCAATTTCATCTTCACCAACCATACGCACCAATTCAAAGCCGGGGGTTTTGGTGCCGCCGAATTCAACATACATATCTTTCTTGCGGATAGACTCACCTTCAAAGGCAGGTCCCACGGTGATAGGCACGTCAATATCAATGGCGGTAATTTTGATGCCGCGGACTTCCAGACAGGTCTGAACAATCTTATCATAGTCGGGCTGTGATACGAACCAGTCCTTGATCTGCTCATCTTCACCCAGCTCTTTGTCGGTGATTACCGGGAAACCTACGTTGATGGCTCCCATGCAGGCAGCATCCTTAACCATGTCGTGCTCACCCAGGTACAGAATGAAGGCCAGTACCCGGCGCTGCTGGTAATCTCTCTGGGCATTCCTGTCGCCTGCCGGAACACCGCCGAACATCATGCCTGCCCGCAATGCAAAGTTAGCTGCATGCACCACCTGGGTAAAGTTGCCCAGAGGGAAAGCGATGTAGTCGATACCGAGTTTAACATTCTCTTCCATCAACTGCTCAATTATTTCGTCACAGAGGAAGAGCATGAGGCCCTTGGCCATGAAGGTGTCCACAAGTTTCTTGGCAGCTTTGCTGTCCTTGGCCCGGCCGACGATAACGGCCTCACCGGGAATTGTCCAGTCAACCAGTTTGGTACCGTACATACGAACAACCGGGTCGCCCAGGAATCCGGTCCATGGCGCCTGATGCAGGGGGTTTTCCGGAGTATTCCTGATGTAGCGTACGGCCTCAATAATATCCGCTGCATACCAGGTAGCCTCGCCCCATAGTACTGCGTTTTCAAGCGTCTTAGCTTCTTTTATCTTTTGGCGTGCCCTGTTCAATACCGGGACACAATCCCCCAGGGTCTTAATTTCTTCACCACTCAAACACCTGATTACAGGCAGATAGTAAGCGGTATCCGGGTAGGCTACCGGCTGGTCTTTACCATATGTCCGGATAGCCTGATTAAGCAATATTTCAGCATAGCTGGTAGCTGTAACGGCGCCTTCATAGGCACTCTTGAACAGTTTTTTCGGCTCTTTGCCGGGCTCTATAACGCCTTCAAAAATCTGGTCAAAATTAATTTGCTCAGACATTTAGTCTCCTCCTTTCAATCTATCTTAACACTACCACAACTGGCATATTTTATCTGTTTCCAAGTCGTCTTGCATTTTCTTGTGCACGCCAAGCTTCCAGGTCCTGTATTCCAGCGCGCCAAGCATTTTATTGATGGATTGTTGAATATCTGTTTCCAAGATAAAGTAGCCGCCGAACACATCAGCTGCAACCTGCGTCAGGACGCTGTAAATTAAATCACAGCCCTCGACGGGAGGCATGGTTCCCACATGGGTGGGCAGACCGATGGCAACAGCCCAGGTTCCGATACTGGTGGCCTTGCCGCTCATGGCTTCAGGCGCCGATGCTACGAAGGGAACCTTGGGTGTATCTACGCCCAGATCATTAGCCATCTTCATGAGCAGATCAGCGATCCTGGAATTGTCAACACAGGAACCCACATGCAGTACGGGAGGGATTCCGTATTTGAGATTGGCTTTTTCTGTGATGCGTTTAAAGAAGCTCTTGAGCCCCTCGCCGCAAAGTTCGTCGACATTGGCGGGATCCATAAGACCGAATTTGGCGCAAGCCTGGGCATTGCAGCCGGTGGAAATTACCAGCACATCGTTCTTCAGCATGGCCTTGGTAATTTCAATATGAGACTGATCCTGAATGGTCTTCAGGTTGGTGCAACCGACCATCGCTGCCACACCCTTAATCTCGCCGGAAAGGATAGCATCGTTCAGCACGCGTACCGGATTGTCGGGATTGACCGTTTTGAACAGGTCAAATATTGCTTCCATGCTCCAGCCCGCAACCACTTTATTTTTGTATTGAGGAACATGCACACGGTCACCACGGTTTCCATAATTGGAAATGGCCTCGCGTACTACATCCCTGGCCTTTTCCATAGCAAACTGTTCCTGGTAGTCAATATGCATGGCGCCGGGTATTTTAACCAGGTCAGCGGTGGTGATCAGCTTGGTGTGGTAACACTGGGCCACTGCCTGCAGTCCGGGCATAATGCACTGCACGTCCACTACCATGGCATCCACAACACCGGTGCAGATGGCCAGTTCCTGAGACGAGAAGGAAGTAACGATGGGAACACCCTGCCTCATCAAAACTTCGTTACCGGTGCAGCAGATACCGGAAAGCTGAATGCCTGCGGCGCCGACCGCCTTGGCCTCACCTTCCAGTTCCCGGGCAGCGGACACGATCATTTCGCTTAAGAGCGGGTTGTGGCCGTGAAGAATAATATTCACCTTGGAAGCATCCAGAACGCCCATGTTGGCCTCACTGGCCACCGGGTAAGGTGTTCCAAACAGCACATCGGAAAGGTCAGTGGCCAGCCACTTACCGGCCAGGTCGGCAAGACCTACACGCACGGCGCTGAACACCAAATTGATGGGATCATTGTCCATCCCTACGTGAGCCTGGGTTACCAGGTCGGCTATGGTATTGTTGATACCAAACGGAACTACATTATGAGTTCTGTATTTGACAACCCTGTCCTTGGTGACTTTATCTATAATCCATTTATTTTCGCCTTCGCCCTTGAGAATCTT
Source organism: uncultured Peptococcaceae bacterium (assembly GCA_964643075.1). Lineage (GTDB taxonomy): Bacteria > Bacillota > Desulfotomaculia > Desulfotomaculales > Desulfocucumaceae > Desulfocucumis. The sequence goes on along the minus strand of CAZXQO010000004.1, from coordinate 12,763 downwards.
AAACTCTTGCAGGGCCAGTTCGGCTAATTCTTTAGCCAGGGTCATGTCATCTTTGCCCTCAACGGCTATACCCATTTCGGTGCAAAGACGGCGAAGTTTTACAGGATCCTTGATGGAATAATCCGGGGCATGTCCCTCTGTCAGCATGTGCACGGTATGGGCAATATGGTGCCCGTGCTGGGAGTGGGATGCGCAACCGGTAAGAATCATGAGACCTACGCTACGGGCCACGATGGTCCAGGAATTAGCCCCACAGATACCTCTGCTGGCCGGACCCTCTTCTGCTTTAATACGGCAGGGACCCATCATACAAAAACGGCAGCATATGCCTTTATATCCAAATTGACACTGAGGCTGCTGTGCTACCACCCGGTCAAAGGCGGTGGTTACCCCTTTCTCCTTTGCCACATCGAACATTTCAAGAACCGCCGGGTCAATTGACCTTTTTATGTTTTTAGGGTCAACAACGCGGGGCGCTTTGCTCGAAGGACGGCAAGTAAGACTGGCATCACTATACCTTGGCATTACTTTAACCTCCTCAATTATAGAGTTGACTGCTCAACAGACTAGAAACGTCTCCATAAAGCCCCTCAGTCAGTATTGACAGAAGAGCCTCCCTTTCCCCAGTTACATACCACCTGCCTCTCCCAGAATCTTCTCTCGAACCTCTCTCATACCAACCAATATTTCCCCCCCGGCTGCGTCTGAGTATGGTTCCATACCGCTTACCCAGATAGTATCATTAAACGCCAAAAACCCCAGCACCTCACCGGGCTGGAAACTTTTTTCAATAAATTCTCTTTCCTTATCAGAACGGATCTTGTTACCAATAATTTTAACCTTTTTAATACCAAGATCCAAGGCCATATGCATGACATTACGGGCCGTGTTGACACTATTGCGGCTGGGCTCCACCACCACCAGCATCAAATCAACGCCTTTGGCGGTCCCCCGGGAAAGATGCTCAATACCGGCTCCCATATCCATGATTACCACTTCATCCTTGTCCAGCAGCAGGCTGGATATAAGGGCGGAAAGAAAGGTATTCTCCCGGCAGTAACATTCGGAGCCGCCTTTTTTAACATCTCCCATGCGCATAAATCTGATATTCCCGTGAGCATGGCAAAAATCGTCAATGGTATCGTCCAGTTTGGGATTCAGAACGTAAAAAGCCCCAGCGCCGCTTACCGCACGAATCTTGTCCCGCATCTCCACCACGGGCTTGATGTTTGCAACCTTTTCCCCTGGAATCCCAATGGTTGCCGCCAGGCAGGCGTCGGGATCGCCGTCAACGGCATAAACGGTCTGATGGGTCTCAGCAAATGATTTAATCAGAGCTGCTGCTATGGTAGTTTTACCTACCCCACCCTTGCCCGATATGGCCAGTTTCAAAGCTATCACTCCATCTAAGCTATAATTATTGTCAATAATTATATAACGTTATTGTCGGAAAACTCAGAAGAAGCTCTTCTACAAAAGCAAGTTAAATTCCTTCTTAAAAAAACCTTTATTAAATTTATAATAAATTTATAAAATTTTGAATATATAATTTCGACATTAACCTAAAAGACTCCTGCAAAAAATTTTTAATTCTGAACCTATGAATACAAAAAATCATCTTTAAATAATGCCGGGAATGAAAAAATTAAGCAGGAGAAACAATGTTCTCCCTGCTTATAGTTACCGCTTTTGTTTTTAAATAACCGCAAATGTGAAACCCTCAGGTAAAAAACAGGTATCTTTTTTTAAGCACTTTAAATTGCACAAACAGGGCAACAATAAACAACGCCAGGGTCACAACAAAACCAATTTTCATTATCCTTACCGTCAGGTTTAATTTATCAATCCGGTAATCCCTCAGCTTCATTTCTCTTTCCATAGTATACTTATCCTGAGTCAGGCGGGCTTTCTCCTCCTGCACTTCAATCCTTTTCCTCTCCAGTCTGCCCGCCTCATCCAGGATGCCGGCATAAGCGCCGCTCAAATCCTTTACCCGCTGCTGGAGCATGTAGGTCTCGGGCCTTTCCGGACCAGGCTGCAATGCGTCCCACAGGATCAGGCCGCTCGCCCCCGGCATTTCTATACCTTGCAGGTAGGCCAGCGTTGGTGCTATATCTGTATTACTTACAGCCGGGAGAGTTTTTCCGGCGGCAAACTCTCTGCCCCTGATAATCAGGGGAGGCTTTCCCACCGTGCCGCACACGACAACCAGAGTATCCTCATATAACCCCTTTTCGTGAAGGTATCCCAGTAACCTGCCCAGCTGGTTATCTGCTTCTTCCACCGCTTCAAGGTAGCCACTGCTTTCTTCCCCGTAATGTTGCATGGCGCGATAAGGACCGGATAAAACGATTACCGAAAAAAACGGTTTGCGTCCGGATATTTCCTTAATGGCCAGGTCTATTAACTGTTCGTCCTTTTCATAATTATCCGACTGAAAGTATTTCAGTCCGGTCATAGAGCCCCTGAGTTCCCCCGTCCCGTCAATCAGCAGCGTATCATTATTCCTTTTCTGCAACAAACTTAAAATATTTTCAACCTTTGGCTGATCGCCCGTATTTAAATAGCCATGTTCTGCCGGCTCAACCCCGCTAAGAACCGAATATATCTGAGCCGCACGGCTGTTAGGCGGCATTACACACATCCTGTCCACCCTAACGCCGGCCGAGCCCAGGCCGTTTATGTTGGCTGCCCGGGTTTTCTCCAGTGCACCGGACTGCAGGCCGTCTACAACCAGGAGCATGATGTGCCTGGTATGCAGAGGGGACGGCTGTACCTGCTCGGGCAGGGAATCCGGCAAAGCTGGAGCCTTTTCAGGATTACAGCTCAGCCACAAGGCAAGCACAAATATAACAGACATAATTCTGTATCGTATTTTCAAAGACGGTGCCCCCCTCCATTATTTCTCAATAATACTATAATAAGGAGGTAATAATTTTATGACCGTACCGTGGAAATTTTATTACCTGACAACCAAATACCGCCACATATCACACAAGTTTTTCAATGGCGTCCTTTGTAAAAAATGGAATAACAGTTAAATTTCATCTGATGTGAATAAATACCCCGACACAGGAGATAATATTACTACTCCGCTTTGGTGAGTTCTATCTCTCCCCGTCCAGCTATATGCTGGACATTTTTTTAGTTTTAATAATATAATATATTAACTGACACTATTATCCTTCTTGACTACTGTTGTCATATTCGCTATAATAACATTTGCGTGTTGACGGGATGTGGCGCAGTTTGGCTAGCGCGCCTGCCTTGGGAGCAGGAGGCCGGGGGTTCAAATCCCTCCATCCCGACCAAACTAGTAATTGGATATTGGATATTGGTCGTTGGTAGTTTAAACCTCACATACTGCATATTACTAACAACTAATATCTAATATCCAACCACCAATATGGCCCCTTGGTCAAGCGGTCTAAGACACCGCCCTTTCACGGCGGTAACACGGGTTCGAATCCCGTAGGGGTCACCATTTTTGAGGTTCGAAGTTCGAAGTTTGAAGTTCAAACCTCTAATCTCGAACACCTAATATGGAGGGGTTCCCGAGCGGCCAAAGGGAGCAGACTGTAAATCTGCCGGTGACACCTTCGCAGGTTCGAATCCTGCCCCCTCCACCAGAAATTTATTGGGGCGTAGCCAAGCGGTAAGGCACCGGATTCTGGATCCGGGATACGTTGGTTCGAATCCACCCGCCCCAGCCAAAAAAGCCCAGTATCTGGATTTTTCCGGATGCTGGGCTTTTGTTATATAAAATCTTATTGACATATGTTCATAAAGTCGCTATTATGATAATGAAATATATTTCATTATTTGGGAAGGTGGTTATAAAAATGGTGCAGGATATGTATACTAAAAAAACACTGGAACATTTTATAAATCCCAGGAATATCGGTGAAATATGCAATTATGACGGAATAGGCAGCATTGGAGACCCCTCCTGTGGAGACTATTTGAAAATATATATAAAGGTAAATGACAACAAACTGGTCGACGTCAAATACAAGGTCTATGGCTGCGCTGCCGCCATAGCCACCACCAGCGTACTTAGCGAACTGGCTTTGGGAAAAAACCTGGACGAGGCTGAACAAATTACCGACCTTGATGTGGCCGAAGCCCTGGGTGGGTTGCCGGAAGAAAAAATGCACTGCTCCAATCTGGCCACTGCAGCCCTGAAAAATGCCATCTGGGATTACGTTTTGAAATGCTTAAAACAGTCTGATTTAAGTTTAAAAATAAAACTTAATAGTGGTTGTCCGAAAAAGAAAGCGTAATCCTTTTAAATTCGTGCACCGTGCTGTATTCTGCAGCAAACCCGGATATTTACATTTATATTTTCAATAAACGAAGAAATTTTACTGTAGGAGGTGATATATGATCAACCATAATTTTTAATACGCAGGCTGTCGAAAAAACTCAAAGGAGATGTTGTCCAATGCCAAGGGGAGACGGTACAGGACCAATGGGAAACGGCCCAATAGGACGGGGACGCGGAGACTGCAGGTATTATGGCATGCAAGACAAATCCATAACTGGTTACGGTTCCCGGGCCAACTCAGGATGTGGCGGGGGACGCCGCAGGAACAACAAAAACCCCGAATTTTCCAGTGGCAGGCAATTAGGATTAGGCTACGGAATGATGTCCCCGAACGACAATTATGCGCCAAATCTAACACCGGGAATGGAAAATCAGTACCTTGAGACCCGCGCATCTTTTCTGGAAAACGCTCTTTCCAGTATTAAGAAGCGTATCGAGAAATTAAAGGAAAAACCAAACCAGTCTGAGTGGTCTGAGTAAAGCAAAGAGAACCCCGATAACGTATCGGGGGTTCTCTTTGTTGCAGGCTAATAATATCAAGCCGTTATAAATATTTTTTCATACATGTTTCATTCAATCATCGCACACAATTCCCAAACCATACTACTTTCCTTTATATCGAAAAATCCCTGGTATCATCATAAAGTAACTTTGCTAAAAGCATCGGTCTGATATTCTTCCACACGTCCCTGATCACATAATTCTGCCAGCGCCGGGTCTATCGGTAAAATCTCCAGAAGTCTTACGCCTTCCGATAAAGCCATCTGCTCTCCCCTGCTGGGTCCAAAGATACTGACCTCTTTGCCGCAGTCAGGACATTTAAAATAACTCATATTTTCCACCATGCCCAGCAAGGGAATACCTAACTGGCCGCTCATTTTAATGGCCTTTCTGACAACCATCTGGGCCAATTGCTGAGGCGAGGTAACCACCACCATGCCATCCAGCGGCAGTGACTGCATGGCCGTCAGGGGTACATCGCCGGTTCCCGGGGGTAAATCAACAATCAGATAGTCCACTCTTCCCCAGGCCACATCTGTCCAAAACTGCTTTACCGCTCCTGCCAGAATCGGCCCCCTCCAGATAACCGGATCGTCCTCATTGGGAAGCAGCAGGTTAATGGACATAACTTTTATACCTGAAGATGTCGTTACCGGAAGCAGGCAGTCATTGTAATTGCCCGGGCGCTCATGCAGGCCGAACATTTTAGGTATGCTGGGACCGGTTATGTCGGCGTCCAGTATACCCACTTTAAATCCCTGCTTATGCAGGCCCATGGCCAGGAGCGAAGTTACGGAAGATTTGCCCACCCCACCCTTGCCGCTCATCACACCGATGACATGCTTAATCTCATTGTACTCATTCTGTGGCAGTTTCAGCGACTGCTCACAGCTGTCCGGACTACAGCCTTCAGTCTTCTCACTGCATGTCCCACACTTGCTGTTTTCTTCAGCCATTTTATTCCTCTCCCATATAATTATAATTATTATTGTTACAGCATTTTTGCCAGACTCCCCCAAATACCGAGGGTAGCTGTTGACGCCGGGCTGTCCTTTTTCCTAATGTATGGTATACCATTCTTTAAAGCATTATATACCGTCATATCATAAGGAATCTTACCGACAACCGGAATATTTTTGCTATAACAAATATCCTCTATCTCCCCGGTATTAGACACACTTATGTCCCACTTATTAATACAAACGGCAGCCCTGCCGCTAAAGTGCTCCACCAGACTTAACACCCTCTCCATATCATGGATGCCTGTTCTGCTGGGCTCTGTAACCACCAGGACCAAATCCGCGTTGGACAGGCAGGAAATCACCTGGCAGCCAATACCGGGCGGGCCGTCGGTGATAATCAGTTCACAATTCTTTTCCCCGGCAATCTGCCTGGCCATTTTACGCACCTCGGCCACCAGCTTGCCGGAATTATCCTCCGCCACCCCCAGTCTGGCATGTACCATGGGACCGTATTCAGTATCGGAAAACTCAATCTGCCCGGCTATATGTTCTACCATCTCAATGGCCCCGGCCCGGCAGGCAAGCTTGCAAACCCCACACCCCTCACATGATAAACCATCCACGAAAGAATTGTCTATGGCGCCAAAGTGACAATAATCCTCACAATCGCCGCATTCAACACACAATTCCTCGCTTATTCTTGCTTTTTTTAAGCCATAAAAAGGTATCTGCCTGATTACGGAAGAATTAAATAGTAAATGAAGGTTTGAGGCATCCACATCACAGTCAGCCATTATTTTTTCCCCCGCCAGCACAGAGAAGGAAGCAACCAGACTGGTTTTACCGGTGCCTCCTTTACCGCTTATTACCACCAACTCTTTCAAGCAGACACCACCTCCTCCACCTTATCCATTAAATCAGAAAAAAGCCCTCTCCATTCCTTTTTGACCAGTACCGCAGGAATACCGGCAGCATACCCCTCGGCGACCTCCCGGTCCAGCGGAATTTTTTGCAGTACCGGTATTTTACGGCAGCCACAATATTCTTCCACCGTCAAATCTAAACCGTCAGAGCGGTTGATCACTACACCGCAGGGAATTTTCAGCTGCTGCAAAACCTGAACAGCCAAATCCAGATCATGCAGCCCAAAGGGAGTCGGTTCCGTAACCAGAATACAGAAATCAACTCCCTCCACAGATTTAACTGCAGGGCAGGAAGTGCCCGGGGGAACATCAATAATGGTCAGCTCATCATTTTTAGCCTTCGCCTTAACAGCCCGGATCAGCGGAGGGCTCATGGCCACACCAACGTTTAGCCTGCCGTGAACAAACCTGACTTTTTCAGCCCGGCCTTCCTCCACCACCCCGATATAATTATCAACCGGTGTAATGGCCTGCTTTGGACAAAAATTCCAGCAGCCTCCACAGGCGTGACACATTTCCGGAAAAACAAGGGTACTCCCCGGAAGCACAGCCAGTGCGTGAAAAGCACATATCTCTGCACAATAGCCACAGGAATCACACTTTTGCTCATCTATTTCCGGAACCAGCACAGCCACCATTTCTTTATGCTGCAGCACAGGGTTCAACATAAGATGCCCATTTGGCTCCTCAACATCACAGTCCAAATAGGCAACCCTTTTACGCTGCGCCATGGTAATGGCCAGACTGACTGATACTGTGGTTTTTCCAGTCCCTCCCTTGCCGCTGGCCACCGCTAGCTTCATAATTTACCCCCGCATCCCTGCATGAGAGGAAACATTTGGATCACTCATCAGGTTTAATTTTTTTTCTTTGAACAATTCCAACGAATTCTCCACATTTCCCTTAATGCCCCCGTACACCTTAATCCCTGCTGCATTTAAAACTTTAAAAGCATTGGGGCCCACGTTACCAACCAAAACTGCGCCAACAGCATGGTTAACCAACAGCTGGGCGGTCTGAATACCTGCGCCGCCAGAAGTTTCCCCTGAAGGATTGGCCATGGCAGTTACCTGTCCGGTATCCGAGTCATAAACAACAAAGTGCTGGCACCGCCCGAAACGGGGGTCCACCGGATCTTTCAAACTAGCACCCTGAGCTGATACAGCAATTTTCACAATACTTCCCCCATCCATAGTTAATCAAAAGAATTTTATGAACTAATGCTCATTACTAATATATTTCCCTTTCCCGTCCATGTCAACCTTTTTTATTTTCATCCATCAATTGTGCCCCACAAGGGTATAGGAATTTAGGACATACTAAGAAAGCTGGTTAATACACCCGTGACAGGACAAACCTGGATAATTATTCTGTAGACGCCCGAAAAACAAAAGGTTATTATAAGATTATTTTCCATATTTATAGCCTCAGGAGAAATTATTAATGAATGACAATGAACGTCAATATGCGGCTAGCTGGGCGTTAAGGGGCCTGATATTTTTTTATTTCGCCTCTGTGGGCGTGCTGTTACCCTTCCTTCCTCTGGTCTTCAGGGAAAAAGGACTTTCCACCTGGCAGATTGGCGTTCTTTTCGCCATCGGCCCCCTGGTGACTATGACCGTACAAACCCTGTGGGGATTTATAAGTGATCGCCTGAAAACAGTGAAAAAAATTATTTTAATACAGCTTGTTGTAGTTAGCATTTTAAGTGGCTTCGTATTTAACCCGGATAACTTTTACCTGCTCCTGCCTGCGCTGTTTATTTTCTACTCTTTTGCCTGGCCCGTGATACCCCTTACAGACAGTCTTACGCTCTCCAGCATCCGCAGCATTGGAGGAAATTACGGGAATTACAGGCTATGGGGTTCCGCCGGATTCGGGCTTACCGCTCTGGTGTGCGGCAAATTATTCCTCACATACGGTGTGGGGTCATTCACCAGAGTTTATGTTGTACTCATAATAATTTGCATAATTATGTGTGCCTTCGTAAATGACGCCGTATACCTGGGCAAAAGGGCCTGCTTAAGTGACTTTAAACAAATGCTTACCAACAGGGATATTATCATTTTCTTACTCATCGTTACGTTACTCAGTTCGACAAACAGGGCAAACGATGCTTTCATGAGTATATTCATAAAATCCATAGGCGGCAATGAAGGAACTGTGGGGCTGGCCTGGACTGTAGCCCCTTTGACTGAAATACCTGTTTTTGCCCTGGGAGGGCTGCTGCTTTCCAGATATTCGGAATTTGCCCTGTTGACGACCGCGGCTGCTTTGTTTATCGTGAGATGGGGCCTGTTCAGCGTTATCTCCACCCCCGAAATGGTGGTCGGCATACAACTAATTCATGGTGTAACTTTCGGGCTTCTTTTCATGAGCTCGGTTAGCTACATGAGCAAGACGGTACCTGAAAGGCTGCGCTCCAGTGGACAGGGCCTGCTGTCCTGCTTTTTCGGAGGCGTTGCAGGCATAACCGGCTCCACCCTGGGAGGGCTATTAATGTCCAGATGGGGTCCTGTCAGCCTTTATACGGTTTGTACCCTGATATCAACAGCAGCTTTTGTCCTTTTCTTATTTCGCTACCGGCAAAGCAATGCCGTTACTAAATTGGGGACATTCCTTCGTGAAACTGATAAGAAGTAAGGAATCTAGCTTACCAAAGAAGGTGTGTCCCCTTTCCTTAAATTGGGGACACACCTTCGTGAAAACGTCAGAGATCATTTTATACTCTCACCTGACAAAATACCAGACAACTATTCCAGCCTGTATTAGAAAAATAACAGGGACTCCAACAAAGAATTTATAATGCCTGGTTTTATGACGAAAAACCTTTAATCCAAGATATATCCCGACAGATCCGCCGACAAGGGCTATAAATAGGAGATTTTTTTCCGAAATCCTCCATGCACCGGCCCTAGCCTTCATCTTGTCCCATGCCATTATAAACACTCCGATAATGTTTATTGCAATGATGTAGTAAATAAGCCACATTATATTTACTCCCGTGTTAAATATTAACATTGGGTCCTGACAGCAGTATATCATGCTGAAAAATAATTTCTCTGAGAGAATTATTGCAGCAGCCTTACGTATTTCTTCTTCCCGCCTAATACTACAGCGTAATATTGCTTATTTCGCTATGCCCGCTACGCCATGGGGACGGTTCCATCGCTTTCCCTTCGGTCCTTCGCTGCGCTTCGGAAGCGCTCGAACCGTCCCCATGGCTCCGCTAACTTTTAATTTACGCTGTAGTACTAATGTATTCACCAGTTTTTTACCCGCCGTCCAAAACTCGCAAGAACCATCACTGGTATTTTTCCGGCAACTTCAGCCATGATCAGATATGCGGCATCATAAAGGGTTGGAAGGTTTTCATTTAGACTGATGAGCCAGGCGAAATTTTTCACTTTTTCACTACTGCTGAAAATTCTATTATAAGGTTCTTACAAGGCGAACATAATTTCTTCGGCCATCTAAAGAGTTAACCAGCCTTTCATCACCAGTCCAGAACTCACAAATCTCCCCTGTCCTTTCCTCCACGATCTCTGCCACAGCTAAATAAGTTGCATCGTACAATGTGGTCATATCGAAATAACGACTGATTTTCCATGCCCGATCCATTACTGTATCATCTGACATATATTCGATCCCAGGAAACTGCCTAAACTCAAGCCACAGGTCGTCTGCTTCCTGGACGGCCAACTCGTTTCTTCTGCGCTTCTTCCTAATGACACTTCCGACTTCGGCCCATGCAAACTGCGGCAGGACGATCAACTGCCCACTTTGAATAATCTTTTGCATTAAGGCAGTAGCTTTTTCACAATCCTCTTCCTCCACTAGTATTTTTACAAACACGGACGCATCCAAGCAAATATAGTTACTCATGACGCCCCAGACCTTCCCGTAACTCACGGATTAATGGGGTTGAGTCACTTTGAACACCAGTCTTTTTAAATACCTTTGCCCGTAGTTTTAATATCCTATCCAAGCTTTCCTTCCTACTCTTGGCCAATAAGCCAGACTCTGACTCTTCGTGCCTTTGCATGTTTTCAAACACCTCCGAATCAACCAGATATGCAACCGGTTTGGAACGCTGAAGGATTACGACTGGCTTTTTGGTCTTCACCACCTCTGATAGAATCTCGCGGATATTTGTCCTAATATCTGTTACATTTATCATACGCATTGCAACTACTCCTTACCGTATTGTTTATTGTAACCATATCGTATTGTGGAAATAATTGCAATATTTTGTTTACCTCCCTTTACTGATCGGTGTTCTTTGTTATCCAAACACCACCCGGTTCCAGCTCCTTTTCTTGGCTTTATTGAGGTTATCGTCCGCCCGCTTTATAACGGTGTCTACTGTATCATCAGGCATTCTTAACGCGACTCCAACGCTTATTGATACTGTTAGAGAAAAAGCATCAACATAAAATTTTTCTAACCCGGACTGGCACTTTTTCACCCTCTACACCATATAATATACGACCATTTCTTTCAGGGGGGGGATTGATGTTGCTCGGGTTGTGGACTCTGGCCGTGGTATCAATGGTGAATGGGCTTGCGCTGCTGGTTTCCTATGTTTCTAATAACAGTTTCCCAAAACCGCTATCAGAAGAAGAGGAGAACATTTGTCTGGAGAAAATGCTGGCCGGTGACGAAGCCGCCAGGCAAACGCTCATCGAAAGGAATCTCAGGCTGGTGGCTCACATCATCAAAAAATTTGACGGAGCCGGAGAGGATTTTGACGATCTGGTCTCTATAGGCACCATTGGTCTAATCAAGGCCATCAATACTTACAACCCCGAAAAATCTACCCGTCTGGCGACCTATGCTTCCCGCTGCATTGAAAACGAAATACTGATGCATTTCCGTTCCCGCAAAAAAACAAAAGTGGAATGTTCTATCTACGAACCCCTGGGCACAGATAAGGAGGGCAATGAATTTACACTTACTGTTTATCTGTTTTGATGCTGAACTCCTCACTGCATATTGTTCATGTGTAATCCGAAAATAAAGTTGTATACTACTGAAGGCCAAAGAGCTGATTTTACCGCAGTCACGCGGAGCACCTTAAAAAATAAAGTTGTATTCTCAGGCCGATTTTATTAGTATACATTTTTATTTTGCGTGACAAAAAAAACTGTTTTACAGGTTTTCAGCAGTTGAAGGTATACAACTTTATTTTGGGTATACGACAATATTTTTCAGTATATGACTTTTTTAATAATCAACATCATGCATACTTGCAATTATATTAACCAGCTTATCATCTAGCTCTTTACTTGTTTCTAGGTTTTGTAATAGCCCACATAAGGCAATAAAACCAGCCCATTATAGTCCATCCAACTAACAAATTACATGCGAAAATAAGATATGGACGACTTCCCTTTTTAGATAAGACAATAATTGTTGGTAAAAAATAGATAATTAAAAGAAATAATATTAGACCTGATGGCATATAAACTCCTTTCACTTTTTAAACTATGCTACAACAAACCAATAAAACAAACAGTAGAAATTTGTCTATTGCAAGGAATGATTTATTGATTATACAATTACTCCTCTGGCTCATGCATAGCCAACCTCAACACCTTCCTTACATTCTCCCAGTGACCGGCTTACCCGCCTGATGACCCTTATAGGCAACTGAGGGCCAATTTTTTGACAGGCCCAGTTTTCAGTTACCATGAAAAACTGGTTCCTCGATGAAAAAGCCACAAAATCACCGCCATTTGGAATAGAAAAACAAGCGGCACCCCGGCTGTAAATTTGATATGTCGCGTTTTATGCCGGAATATTATAATTCCCAAAAAAATACCTATGGAACCCCCGAGCAATGCAATTAGAATCAAATTATCCTCCGGTATCCTCCATGCACCGGCCTTAGCCTTCATCTTGTCCCAGCCCATTATCATAAGCCCAAATGTATTAATTATCACAGCATAGTACAGCAACCAATGAATTGATTATACCCCCTTAAGCGCCATGGTGTGACCGTCAAGTAGAAATGAACAAATTTCGATAAATAATTTTTAACACCTAAT